>JAFPNK010000026.1 GCA_017401985.1 Paludibacteraceae bacterium
CCAAAACGTTATACATTAGTTAACCATCCGTTGACCATTGCCCTGACTATCACCTATCCGCAAGCAGGGCTTCCCCTAACCTTTTAACGTTTTAACAATTTAACCTTTTAACATTTTTAATTCATTAAAAATAAACATTATGGCTCATTACATACCATCAGATGGTTTAGGGCACTTCACTGGTGCACTAAGCAAGAAAAAAGACCAAGCGCGTATCACCACCACGCGTCGTAAACACATCAAAGACCCTATTACAGGCGAAACGGTCGGACTCGGTCCAAAGGAGATTTATCTCCAGAACCGGCGAGACTTTGACGAACACCCACTCTCCGACAACGAGAAACGGTCTCGTTCCAATTGGGGCGTTACCTGCCGCTTGGCGGCTGTCATCATCCGCGACAAATCCCATCCTCGCTACATGGAACTCTACCACCGCTGGCGTGAGCACGTGAGTTCCACCGACACCCCGATGCAGTTCCCTAACTTCATCCGCCACGTACTTAGTCAAGAAGGCTGATGACGGTCTATTTTTATCACATTATAAACGAAAAAGGAGTCCTTCAGGACTCTTTTTTTTGTAAAATCCTTGCGTATATCAAAAAAAAGCAGTACCTTTGTGACGTTTTTGAATGTAGTAGGAAATGAGTACGTCACAAACACATTCCGAACAAGACAAAAAACGCCTTCGTGCGCTCTATTACGACTACGGTCCTACCGCTCTTTTTGCCCTTGGATTAACTGCCGTTGTTTGCCTTAGTTATTATTTCTCCCGCTTTATCCCGGAGGATTTATTCGCTCATTATATCAGTCCATGCCTGCACATATGTATGGTCCTGGCGGCTATCATCGGTGCCATCGTCTTGCGCAAGCATGTTAACGGCATTCCTGCACGTCGGACTTGGCAACAGGCGCTTATCGCATGGGCTGTAATCGATGTGGGCATGTTGGTGGTAGAGAAGTATCTCGGCCTTTCTACTATTGTGCGCGGCGTGCAGACGATCGACTGCTTCGATTTTATTGTGCGTGACGTGCTGGCCGTCATCCTTCTGGCGTATCCGTTTGAGGTGTTGTGCCCGAAATGGCTCACCTGGTGGCGCGGTGCACTTTTGGTGCTGCCGTCGATCCTTGTTACCTTCCTCGATATGTTGCTGCACGAGGATCTGCGAGCGCTGCAGATCGTTTATCCTTTGCTTATTGCCGGATGGCTTTGGAGCCAGATACGTATGTATAGAGCGCGGATGGAGGAGAACTACTCCTCGCTGGAGAACACCGCTATGACGTGGGTGCGCGTGTATCTTATTATCCTAACCATCATCGGTTTGTCGTATTTCTATCTTAGTTTCACCTACCATCCTACGCGTTTGTTCACCCAGCAGTGGTTAGTGCTGGCGCTGCTGATTTATAACACGGTGCAGATTGTAGCCCGTCCTAAACCATGGGTGGATGCTGAGCCGGAGCCGGCCGAACAAGCCACAGAAGACGATCTCAAACGGCAATACCGCGAGCGACTGGAGGCATGGATGGCGAAGGATAAGCCTTACTTGAATCCGGAATTCCGTCTGGTGGATCTGATGCAGGTACTGCCGATGAACCGCACCTATCTGTCACAATTCATCAATGTGGAATACGGCTGCACGTTCTATCAATATGTCACCAATTATCGTATCGAAGAGGCGCAACGACTGATGCGCGAACATCCGGATATGAAGCTTCAGGACATCGCGGAGCACTCCGGCTTCTCTTCTGCGACCGTCTTCTCGCGTACGTTTGCCAAAGAAACGGGTAAAACGCCTACCGAATGGTTAGGGTCGGTTGATAATACGTAAAATTCGCACCCTTTTTCTAAACTTTACGTCAATTTCACACTTGTACGCTTGCGTATATGCGTGAATTGTTGTACCTTTGCACGATTTTTTGGATATTAGTTTGATTATGAAAGGTACAAAAATATTTTCAAACGTTTGCAAAACGCTTCTTCTTGCATGGGCGTTGATGCTTCCTTCTTATTTGTCAGCTGACGGTTTTACGCCGACTATGGGTGGTATGGTCGTAAACCTCCAGCCGGAGGATCAGATTCTCATCTCTGTCATGGTGGATCATGACGCGAATCCATTGACTCCGGATCGGGAGTATTTCATCACGAACTATACGCGTTATACCGGTGATGACTATTTCACGTATGATCCGGCTAATAAGACCTATACCAACGGTCACTTCATGCGACTTATGCAGCAGGCTTCCGACGCAACAGAACCTTCCGAGATGACTGTCTGGACGGTGGATACGGCCTTGACGCGTGTGGATACCAAAAACGCTGCTCAAGGAGGAGCGAACAAAGATTATGCCTTGGGCGGTATCTCCTATACGATTTGGAATGACGGTAGGACACTGAAGACCAATGGTAATGACCGATGGAGGTTCTACGGAGATTTGGAGAGTGACATCAACAATGACAAATTGTGCGATGTGGTTTTTGTTATCCCGACGAACCGCACAGGTATTGCTTCTTTTGATCCGAGCAATACGATGGGGCGTGGAACCAACTTCAACGGCGCAACCGGTACGGGCTTCTTGGGCATGACGTATCGTGAGGTCTATATGTTAGAGATCCCTCGATTTAACGTTCCTGTAGCTTATACCAATGCCGCTTTGGTGACCTTCAATACCTCACGAGATCCTGTCACATGGGGCGGAATAGGTAAAAGTGTGGCTGCCGGATGTGCCGGTTATGCGTATGCAGACTCAAAACACAATCCGACCAAGCGTACTATCTTCCGTCTCTATATTCTCAACAAGCCGTTTGTCACTTGTCCGAATTCGTATTTCTTCGCGTACAGCGAGCAAAGCGTTATGAGATATCGCCAGGGGCCGACTACGAAGGCGCCTATTTACTCTTGGACGGATAGTACGACCGCTGCGAAAATCTATACGCAGGACTACTTGTTTCCCATGAAGCGGGTAGGTGATACCAAGTATTACCAAACCAACCCGATGAATGTGCCGGTTGCGGACAGTTCGTATTTCTATGTAGGTTGGCATGATGATTATCGTAATGGTAGAGGTGGTGACCCCTCTGAACCTCTTGGATCCTCTACCGCCGGATCGCAGTTCACGAAGATCCGCGCATTGCCGTTAAATAACCTGCCGGGGTTCATGGCTCCCGCCGGTGCATACGGACGGATGATAGTGGATACGACTTCAGCTGCCCAAAACCTCGATGTGAAGTTCGAGCCTGCGCGTTATTTCTTCCGCACCAGTACTGGTATGAATGTGGAGCTGAAGCAGATAGATGATAGCACATGGATGGCAGAAAAAGCATGGCATATAATCGATGACTACATGGAATTGCAAGGTACGATTTTGCTTAGTACCGATTCAGTATTCAGCTTGGCGGATAAAGGTGCGGCGATTAGCGGTTGGAGTGTGATGGTGGATGCCCCGTTAATACCTGTGTATGGAAAACCGAAGGGAACCACCGTTGCCGGTAAAACCGGTTGGCCACGTATTCACACCAATCGAACCGCAGCAAACGGTGGTATAGAGTTTGTGGAAGCAGTTGATACTGCGTATATCCTATACGACAATAACGGCCACTTCGGATCTGCTATTCCTGACCAGCACCCTATAATGGGCAAGTCGAAAGTAGCCGTGCAGAATCACCGTCTGATTCAAGGATATGAATTTATCTGTTGGACTAATGTGGCCGATACCACCTCCGGCTCGTTCACAAAATATCATCCGGGCGATTCAGTGGATTTGAGCACTGTACCAGTTGTAAATGGCAAGCGTATACTGCATCTCTATGCGCAGGCCAAATATACGGGTTACATCAACGTGGCCATTTCGTTTGTAAAGGAAGATGGCAAACGCTATTTCATGACACACCCGGGTAACAATGCTCCGCGTTATGCACGTGCCCGTCACTTCAACGATTGGACGGATGTAAGGCAGGGTATGGGTGATGGATATAATAGCGATCCGAATTACCTCAGTTCGTACACGCTATTGGGCCATGAAGGAGTCTGCAAAGAGTGCGAAATTGGTGAATATGTGTTAGACCCACGCCGTGACACCATGCGTGCTGCCGATGATCAGTTTATCTTCTACGAAGACTTCGCTCCGCAAACGGAAGAGTTCTTAGGTTTGTATTATCTGGCTGATCCGAATACCGTGATTGCCAACAATACTTGGGCAGGTTTGTTCCAATCCACCAAAGGATGGCCGACTCCGGCTAAGCCTTGTATTGACAGCACCCGTCTCTTCTCAACCCACTATTTGGACGGATATCCCTCTGCAATTACCAGAAAGGAGCGATTGGTTAATCCGGCGGATGCATCAAGCGGAACTCTTCCTTTCAATGTCAAATATAATGCAACGGACAATCAGTTCGACGGTGCGGCAGCAGGAGACAGTACCTCATTCATGATTTCCGGTATCGGCGTCGTGGATGCGCATTATGTTATCATACCGGATACCACGGTGGTTTGGCGCGATACGATCGACTTTGTAAATATTACTACTCCTCACCCGCGTGAGACAGTGACTTCTAAACTGATCGGAAAGCACTTGTTGGCACAGATGACAGTGGGGGATGAAATCATCTATCTGCACCCGAACCGCACGGAGACCTACACCACCGCCAATGAACTGCATCTGACTCCGGAATACCGTTTGACCCAGAACTTCACGTTTATTCCCGACTCCCGCGTGACGTCCCTTGAAGAAGATGATCGCCCGAGAATGGAGAATGTGGAAGGCTTCGGTTGTGAAGTGGTCGGTGGCCATGAGAACCCGATGAATGTACGTTATAACGGCGAGTATATCGATATCGTCGATACTCTTCGTGTCTCGCTCACGCAGGGTGATATCAGTAAGATTAAGGAATATTACGGTCGTTGGAAGGACGATGCGGTTGATAGTATACTCCCCGGTGGTAATACGCGCTATCGCGATGTGATTGTGCGTACTAAGACGCTTCACTACGGTGCTCCTATTGTTCGTCTTACGCTGACACCGGAGAAAGAGAAATATACGTTCAACCCCTTAGCTACTGACAGCAAGCAGATCAATTTCACCCTCGCGAAAGAGATATCCCGTCCGTTGTTGGATGTGGATGGCAATGAGGTGAGCGTGGAGGTAATAGCTTCCGAAACCATCACAACCAGTTTGGCGCTCGGACCGGGTGCTTGTAGTTTTGCTTCCGGCGGCAGTATCTTTACTATCAGCGAGGCAGTAAGCCAGCACGTCACTCTCTCTCCTAAAGCAAACAACAAGGAGGGCGATAACCTGGATACCTTGATTATCTCAACCACTGTCAAAATCGATGGCGTCGATTGTCCGGTAACAGCGCGCGTACCGCTGCTCCAGGTATCGTTGGAGGGAGACGAACTGATTTGGTCCGTGGTGAGTGGTAAGCAGCGCTATTATATCATGGCCGGAACCGGAGGACTGATTTTCCGGAAGTATAAGGAATCCGGTTCGGTACTCTACAAAGAGGGTTCTTCTACGCAACTGGTAAAGGGTTCGGCTAATGCGGCCAACGATGATGCCAAATATATCACCCCGTGGCACTTCAGCCATAACCCGGAGAATGCGAATCAGATTGCTCTGAAAACGGAGGCCCCTGTAAACCGCTATCTGAAAATGCTCGGCGAGGTTGTAGATTCCAGGGCTGGTCTTCATGAGAGCGACTCATCGTTCTTTACCTACCATTATGTCAATGTCTATACCAATGACAATGCCAACGAAGAGGAACAGGTGAAATTGCAATACGGTTCCGACAAATGGTTGCAGTTTACGTTGTTGGATGGTGGCGGCGCCGAACTCAAACTGGTAGCTTCCGAAGAAGACGCTTCTGTCTTCTCGTGGAGTTATCTGAATCAGGAATATAGTCTGCTCAATAAGGGTACGTATCCCAGCCAAGACTCGGTAACCTTCGGCTATAACGCTAATACATCAGTGGGAATCCAAACACGTTATAAAGCACGTAAGGAGTACTCGATGTTGGTGGGAAACAAGGTGGTATATCTCTGCCGCGAGGACGAAGAGGTTATCGCCAACTTGACGGATGAAGAAAAGGAGTGGCTGACCTCCTATACAATCACCCGTATACCGGATCATCGTACGTTCGACAAAGAAAACCCCGAAGGTCCTAACATCGTGAGCGGACTGAGTAGTACCCTTGCTACCCCGACGCTCGTCACAACCGTTTCCACTTCCGGCTCACCAACCAGTCCGACGAATATTACGATAGACGGAAAGTATGTCAATATTGTCGATACGCTGCAGGTGACGTTAAGCACCACAAGAGAAGATTATCGCTTCTCGTATTGGAATGGTGTTTCTTCTATTTCGGATGCATGTCTTAAGATTCCGTTGATTCGTAAGACCTATCATGATGCAGACTACGACTCTATCGTCTGTGTGGAGAAGAACGATGAGTATAACCATATTTTCCCCAACACCATCACCACTCCGGTCAAATACAAGTTTCAACTTGTTACAAAGAAACGAACCGGTAAGCACGTGCTTGATGTCAATAATGTTGCTGTGGCGGTGAAGTCTGCCACAGAAACCGATTTGACAGCGTTGATGGACTTGGGCAATAAAGCATATGCCGAGGTGCAATTGATAGATGCATTCGGTAATACGCCTACATGGTGTCAAATCACCGACAAGGATAAAGACAGTATTGTCGTGACCTGTACCCAGAGCGGTATTCGTACTCCGCGTGTCGCCTATATATACATAGCATTCGTTGTGGTGGAAGGCGGTAAGATGCGATTCGTCAACTACCGTCTGACGGTTTCTCAACCGAGTTTGTTTGATTACGAGAACAACCAGCGACTGGTACACTCACCCGGTGCTTCCGGTGATCCGATTGACGGAGTAACAGGTATGCAGCAGGTACACGAGAACAAACGCATTCTCTATTACTACCCCGACCAGAATGTCGAACTGCCTGTCCGCGAGAGTCACTTCTTCGGATGGTGGCGTTGGTTCCGCGAAGGAGGAGAAGGAATAGGAGATACCGATATACCAGAGGAAGACTGGCGTGACAAACCGGTCAACGCATCCGGTAGTTACAGTTTCCCGTTTCGTATCATCGGTAATGAAGTAGATGATGGCAAGGGCGGCAAGAAGTTGGTGACCATGGGACGTTACACGGTCTTCCATTATAGGTCCAGTCAATATCCGAACGTTCGAAACAATCCGCCTATTCAAACAGTCAGGGTTGCTCCGCCTATTACAACGTATGGTATCGCGGATGCAAGCAAACCGACCGTCACTTATGCCGTCGATATCAGTAACTACTACGATAAGTTGCCAATGTCGGTCAAATATAAGAACCAGGTCGATACCGCGCGTCTCGATACGATGACGGAGATTCCCGAACCGACCCTCTCGATACGCGAGGTCTTTGAGTTGCGTCCATGGACAGAGATGGCAGACACCTTGGAACATTACAAGAGCACAAGAACGACGAATGATGAGGGTGAGTATCCTTTAGCGAGCGAACATTACATGGAGGATCATGTGGTGATGGCTCCGCTGTATAACCAATTGTTACTCTCTACCGAGCAACGCTATAACCTCGAGAACCTGGCGACAAAAGGTCACTCGGAGTCGTTGTTAGGCTACTATATGCGGGATGACAACTGGTCTGGTTGGAGTGCTAATAAAGTCCGTCAAGATACAATGATCTGGTGCGGCGGATGGGATGCCGATTGCGAATGGTACACCTACAACCCGAAGACCCAAAAATATACAAAGAGCACTCTTAACATCACCGCGAGCGATGACTACCTCATCGTGCCGGCAAAAAACACTGTTGACACCATTTATTATTGTCTGCGTGCACGCAGTTGGGCATCGACTTTCTCAGATGCTACGGATGATGCTACTGTGACAAGCGATTCGGGTGCGTATATGTTCAATATCTGCCGATATATGGTGATCTATCACGATAGAGACCAATATGGACCGAAGCTCGAAACGAAGGGTAAGGCGATCATGACGAACGACGAGATAGAGCAACGTTATGAAGTGCTCGAGCGTCTCGATTTTGACTACAACCAACCCGGTAGCAACTATACGGTCTATCCGCACCCGCTGCCGTGGGCTGATGCTTCGTATGGATATACGTATCCCGAGACGCCGGACCTGCCGCATAACCGTTTGCATACACAATCGGCTCTTCCGAACTTTGGTGAGTACGGCTTGATCAATCGTATTGGTTACACCGATTATTGGTACGATATGGAGCAACACGGCGGTGCCTCCAACGGATATATGATCTACTGTGACGGTATGTCTTCCGCCGGTCAGGTAGCCGCGTTGTCGCTGAGAACCCACTTGTGTGCAGGACAGAAGATGTTCTTCTCCGCTTATGTAGGTAACCCGAGTAACCAAAAGGGCAAATCCAAACCTAACTTCACTATTAACGTGCAGGGCTCAACCACCGGTTCCGTATGGGAAAATATCACATCCTACATGACGGGTGATATAGATCCATCTGATTCATGGTATCAGATCTATTTCCCGATTATCTTCAACGAAGCCAAGGATTACGAGTATTTCCGTGTCCGCATATATAACATGGCGTCCAGTTGGGACGGAAATGACTTCACTCTCGATGATATGTGCCTGTTTGCTACTAAGCCGCCGTTGATCGCTTACCAAGCCAATACAGCTTGTAAGGAGAAAGAAGACGTAGAGACGCCGACGCATGTGATTCTTCGTGTCGATTACCAGGGTATCACCGGTGAGGGCTATAACAATCAGAACGTGTATTATACCGTTAAGCGCGTCGATACAGAAGGCGAACCGAGTTTCGTGGAGATGATAGACCATTATCTCGCGGAAGACAAATCGCATACGGGTAAAATCGTAGATGCGGTGAAGGTAGAACCCGATACTATCTTCGGTAAGCTCTATATCCCTGGTAGAACCTATACTCCAAGCGATAAAGACTCGATCTTTGTCAATATGAACGAATTGATTGATACCTTCGACGTGTCAAACGGTGTATTCAAAGAGGGATATATCTACGAGATTCTGGAGGGTGATATTCGTCCGGTTAAGTACATTATCCATCACGCTTATCTGAATCCGGCAGATACCTTCACCGTTCATATGTCTGCTGAATACAGCGATCTGCTTAGCAGTATCTGCGGTATGACCAGTTACCTGAAGGTAAGTAACCGAATGGTGCTTGAGTTGAACGGAGAAGAGATTCCTGATATGACGAAGACAGGACTTTGCGCAAACGCCACGTATGACATCGGTTTGCGCGTGAAAGGTTCGCTCTACCTCGACAGTGTGGCGCCTATCAGCTTGAATGGTACGTGTTATAACGACTGGTTGCTCTATGGCGATACGGCGGAAGCTACAAGCGAGGCACGGTATGGCTATAAGTACGAAGATATTGTCAAGGTGGTTAAGGATATTCTGCGTTGTGAACCGCTCGGAACCAGGAATGCAAATCAGTTCGCACCGACCCTCGCTGCTGTCAGCCGCAATGAGATGAAGCGTATTCAAGAGAGCCAACTCGTTAGGCTATCCGATCCGGAATTGCATCCGTACGATATCCTTGCTCATCTGGTGAACAATGGATTCCTTACGCTCTATCAGCAGCATCTCACTGCCACCGTTTATTGGGGGGATTCGATACAATGCGTTATTTTCCCGATATTGGGTACCGGTTCGGATGCTATGCATAGTTCGAGAGTAGAAGTGTGTCCGCTGCCGTTATTGATTAAGCTCAAACCGGATCCGGAAGGGGCTAAAGCTCCGCTCATCATCGGTGGTATCCATCGTGATCCGAGTGAACTCAATCAGCCGATCGTGGTGCTGGCCGATGCTGTCGATGCAAACCAAGAGATAGTGCTTCATGTAGATTCGATTATGCCGGGTGTGGGTATCCGTTCGGTCGAACTGCTTTCCACCGATGACCCGGGTTTCAATGAGGGTATTCATTCACTGACCTTTACTCCTAACATGGATTATCCGGCAGAGGAGTATTACACGAAAGGAAGTGATATTCTCCTTCATCCGTCAACTAACAATAACTACTATCTACAGCCGGGTTACACTTATACCTTCGGTCTTGTAATGGAGACGATACTCGGAAAAGATACCTTAGATGGCGGTTGTCCGGTAGGTACCGTGCCGTTCGCACTCTCCGTCGTTCCGAATTATCTCCGTTGGGATCCGCAAGACGAGACCAGCGATCAGTGGAATCGCCCGGGAAACTGGATAGGTATAAACGCCAAGAATGAGCCTATTCAAGTTAATGCTCGTTTCGCACCGCTTGCCACTACCAAAGTAGTAATCCCACCATTAGCGGCAGGTCTGCCGTATCCGACGCTGCCTGATTTGGATGCACCGGCTACCTATGACTCCATCCAAGAAATCGGATTTATCTATAACACGTGTGCGGATATTCGTTTCTTGCCGGGGGCGGCAATGAGCGATCAGGAGCGTCTGACGTTTGACAACGCTATTATTGATATGTCCATCCCGCAACAGAAGTGGGCATTGCGTTCCGCTCCGGTTACCGGTATGATTAGCGGTGACTTGTATATGTCCAATGCGGATCTTATTTACGAATCCAATCCGTGGAAGGTAGGCTCGTTTGATGCCAACGGACGTAACCATAATACCGGTAACGCTTCCTTCTGGCTCTCGCTCTACAACACCACTACGGTCACTATCAATGCCCAGACGGCCAATGATACCACTCGTTCCGAAAAGGCGGAGTGGTCCAAGGTGACGAACGGACTAACACTCCCGTTGTCGCCCGCACAGGGATGGGCTGTTTATGCACGCACCAAATCCGGCAACGCGGCTGATGTTCGTTTGCCTAAGGACGATGATATCTACTATTATTACGGTTCGTACGGAGAGCAACTATATGACTTGTACGAAGATAACCTGCGCGCGTTGCGTGCCGAGAATGCAGGCGAGAGCAGTGTCGGTCAGTTAGCGTTCTACCCCGGTGCGAAAGTCGCATCGCAAAGTTATACGCTGACAAACACGGTGGCCTCCAAGTCCTTCGTCTTCGGTAACCCTTCCATGGGTTATATCGATATCTGGGGCTTCATCGCGGATAACGCTGCGATACTGAAAGAAGAAATCGATTATCTGGATGATGGCGGTTATCATTCTGCGGTTGTAAGAGCCACAGCAGAATATGACGTTGAAAGTGATGTGATCACTAATCGGGAACGCTACTTGCCGCCTATGCATGCAATGATGGTTAAGTTCAAAGACGATGTGGCCGCAAGTACCACACTGACCTTGACGCTCAACGCAAACCGCATTGTCACCTCGCCGAGCCAGAAAGCGGTTCGTCCGGTTGCACCTAGAAGAATAGACCAACGACCAAAGACCAATGACCAACGGCAAAAGGGCATCATGACCGTCACGGCTATCAACCCCGTATCCAATCGTTGCGTGTCACGTCTGTTACTCGGACAAGGCTACGACAAGGCTATCGTATCCGGCGAGGATGCCGTACTGACGACATTCAATATCGATAAGTTCCATATGACGAACACCCCGACCACACCGTTTAATATCTATGCGATGGAAGGAGCATACGGACTGAGTATCGACTTATTGGATTCGATTGTGAACATACCGGTTTCGTTCTATATGAGTAATCTGCCGTATGCACCCGTCACGCAGTTGTGGTTCACCGGAGTGAACAGCATTGACGGACCACTCGTCTTCTACGATGCACTTCTGGGTACCGAACGACCGATTATTGACGGTATATGTATGACTATCGAGACACCGGAAACGAGTCACGAGAAGCGGTATTATATCCGTCGTCCGGGTTACACACCTGAAGAATCAACCAATCCCGGTACAACTACCGAAATCGGTTATCAAGCGGCGGAAGGCGAGCAGGCGGTGAAGATCCTCTATCACGGGAATGTATATATCCTGCGTGGAGGTCATGTATATACAATGATTGGACAACAAGTACGATAAGGAGGGAATGATGAAGAAATTGTTGATTATACTATTCGTATTTTTAGGATGCACGTTGTCCTCTGCTTATGCGTACCCGTTTGATTCCCAAACGGCAACCGCTCCGGCATATACATTCAAATCGACTTCGACCTGCGTGTCGGTGGTCGGTCAGTCCTCTTATGCCTCACCGAAGGTCTACGCTCCATACAGCGGTGCGCCCTCTAACAAACCGCGCCGAACAGAAAGTAATCCTTGGAATGAAGAAGGTGATCCTTCGGGACAGCAGGTGGGTCAAGTAGATACACCTATCGGCGAACCGTGGATCCTGCTCTTGCTGGCGATGGTATATATTCTTGGTCGTGTAATAACCCCGTATATATGGAAAACTGGAAAGAACTGATCGCGCAATATAAGATACACGGGATAGTAGTCATCGCTCTGTTGTGTATATTGTGCATGGTGTTGGTGGTTTGCCGTCAATGCGGAGATCGCGTTGAAGAAACAACCCACAAAGTGGAAGAGCAGATAGAAAACACCAACTTGGTGCGCTATCCCGGCCGGACGTTCAATTATCGTCTTAAGTTCAACGACCTGCAAGCCAAACAGCATGAGGCTGCTGTGCGGATTGGTCTGCCCCGCCCGCCGAAAGACCGCGCAGATGCCGCGTCGATGCGTAAGCAACTGGTGGAGGTGAAGACGAATAAGAATTATATCGTCGATGAACTGACGCACTCCGTGCCTTATCTGGTTCCTTGCGCCAAGCGCGAACTGGATTCGATTGGTGCCGAGTGGGCAGACATATTGCAGCGCAACGGATTGCCGCACTACCGATTCTATGTCACCTCCGTGCTCCGCACG
The DNA here is from genome assembly GCA_017401985.1 of Paludibacteraceae bacterium. Lineage (GTDB taxonomy): Bacteria > Bacteroidota > Bacteroidia > Bacteroidales > Paludibacteraceae > Colicola. The sequence goes on from JAFPNK010000026.1 coordinate 12,841, forward strand.
CAAGAAGATATCAAATACCTGCAGCGCAGCGGGAATGTGAATTCGGTCACGCAGTCTTGCCACTGCTACGGCACCACGTTCGACCTCGCGTACATGCGTTATGATAAGGTAACGCGCACGCACGATTATATGGTGGAAGATAATCTGAAGTTAGTGCTCGGACAAGTGCTGCTCAATCATCAGCGGGCAGGGAAGATATACGTCAAATACGAAGCCAAGCAGTCGTGCTTTCATATCACGGTAAGGAAATAAAAAAAGACGCCCTCGCGTCTTTTTTTAAGTGGTGATAGGTTATAGTCTATAAGAGAAGCTGACGTACCAGCCCCATTCACTCATGTATTGTCCGTTGGTTTGGGGGTGCTTGACCAAGTTATTCAGTCCGAAATCGTATCCCGACTGGATGCGGTATTGATCCCATTCCAATCCACCACCTAAGCTCCACTGGATATTAGCGCGAATCAGTTCGTCTGCATAGCGGTCATAGGTATCGACCGGATAGCCCTGGGTTTGCAACCATGCTTTGGTACCGTCACTCAGGTGCAGTTTCATATAATCCGTTTGCGCCAAACCGATATGCAACTGCGGACCGGTGTAGAAGAATAAGTTCAATTGTTTCCACACAGGAATCGTGTAGAACGCGCGCACCGGTACGGTCAAATTATGCGACAACACCCGATGGGTGATATACTCCGTTTGAACTGAAGCCGCGTCCATCGAACGCCAGTGCTGCTCATCGCGTCCGTAGAGCAGGGTGTAATAAGCTCCGGTCTGCAGACTGAAATGCTTCGGCAACACGAAGGTGAAAGTGGCACCCAGACGGATACCATGCAGATACAGATCCGGGAACGAGATATCGTGCGGCCTCTGCCAATGCTGTACATAGCCGGCTTCTACCCGGTACTCCGTAGCGAACTGGTACGCTTCCTCCGTCTCCACTTTGGCGGTCGGATCAAAGAACGTGTTGTCCTCCAACTGCATACCCGGCTTACGCGTGTCTTCTGCCCACACAATGCTCGCGCTGAGGCATAAAAATAGCACTATATATCCAAATCGCTTCATAAAATATCTGCATTTTGGGTGCAAAGGTACACTTTTTTTTTGAAATATGCAAAAAAAGTTGTAACTTTGTGCGCAATTTTGAGTATGGCCTATTCGTTTTCTGCATATCTGCCTTATTATCGGCGTAATCTGAAGGTGGCAACACCGGTTATGCTGACTCAGTTCGGCGGCGCAATGGTGGGGTTCGCGGACTCCATCATGGTGGGGCATTACGGTACGGCAGACTTGGCGGCTGTCAGTTTCTCCAACGCTATCTTTTTCTCCGTCATGGTTTTTTCGATGGGTGCAATGATGAGCGTTACTCCGTTGGTGGGGTACGAGCACGGAGCGATGGAGAAAGTGCAGTCGGCCGACCCGGAAACTGTTGCCTGCCGTCATCAGCAGATAAGCGCTTATTGGACCAATGGATTGGTCTTTATGCTACTGATGAGCCTCTTTTCACTGGCGTTGCTGGCTCCTTGTTTGCCGCTGTTAGATCGCTTTGGACAAGAACCCGAGGTGGTGGCTTGCGCACAGCCGTACTATCTGCTGATAGTGCTCTCTATCTTGCCTTTTCTTTTGTTCTGCTTTTGCAAGCAGTTCCTTGAGGGCTTGGGTAATACGATGGTGGCGATGGTGATTACCGTGGCTTGCAATCTGCTCAATATACTATTGAACTGGGTGCTCATCTTCGGCCATTGGGGATTTGCTCCGATGGGTGCGGAAGGAGCCGGATGGGCCAGCCTGATTGCTCGTCTGCTGATGCCGGTTTGCTTTATCGCGGTGATGATGTTCAAAGCGGATTGGCGACGGTATATAACCGCAATGCGATGGCGATGGATTAGTAGGAGCGAGATTCGTCATCTGCTGCGCATTGGTGTGCCGATCGGATTGCAGTCGTTCGCGGAAGCGTTCCTCTTCACCGCGTCGTTTATTATCATCGGTTGGATCAACAAAGAGGCACTGGCTGCGCATCATATAGCCAATCAGATGGCGGATCTGACGTTCATGCTGGCGTTGGGTATCGGTTCTGCTACGACCATCCGCGTGTCGCATCAACTCGGTAAAGGTGACCTGCACGCTGTCCGTATGGCCAGTCGCGCCTCTGTGCATCTGTGCCTGCTGATGAATACAATCGGCGCTGCGGTGATGATCTTCGGACGGCATTGGATTCCGTATATTTTCACCAACGACCCTCAGGTGATCCCTACCGCCTCTACACTGCTGATCATAGCCGGAACGCTCCAGTATGTGGACGGACTGCAGTGTATTGGCGCGGCTATGTTACGTGGCATACAGGATGTACGCGTACCGATGCGAATTGCGCTGTTGGCTTATCTGGGCGTGGCACTCCCGCTGGGTATCTATCTTACGTTCTATGTGCAGGGCACAGGATGGGGAGCCGCGGGTATGTGGACCGCATTTGTACTCGCACTGGCGATTCCGGCGGTCCTGTTCCATGTTCGTTTCCATAAACAGATGCAGAAAATAGAGCAGGAGGGTATAAAACAGCAGATTACCAATTATTAGGTATTGTGCATGTCTGAAAAAAGCAGTAATTTTGCGGCGAAAATCAAAATAGTCAATTGAAATGACCAGAATAGCTGTTATAGGATTATCCAAAAGTGGTAAGAGTTCGCTCAGTCAGGCGCTTCAGCACTTGGCGGATGCTGCGTATCGGGACATGCAGTTCGTGGAGGTGCATAACCCGGACGAGTTGCATGGCCATGCGTATGATGTAGTGCTGCAGGTGGTTGATTCGACGCGATTGGAAGAATCGCTCATGCTCACACCTCACATCATCGATGAGGAGGAGAAAATCGTAATCGCCATCGGCCGTTACGACCTGCTGCTGCAGACCGACCACTCGCTCAATATACCCAAACTGGAGCAACTGATAGGTGTGCCCACTTGTCGTGTGTCCGTGCGTCTGAACTACGGATTGCCTAACTGTCTGGAGGTGCTGCGTAAAGTGGCGGCGCGTCCTGCCTCCAAAGCGCACCCTATCTACCACCTTCGCGACCAGGAAGGAGATGAAGATACATACCGCGCTTACGTCCACGGTATATTAACCGAAACGCTGACGCATGCCAAAGATGATAAGCAGCAGACGCGGTTGGAGAAGATAGATAAAGTGCTAACCAATCCGTGGTTGGGTTTCCCGATCATGATGGCTATTCTCTATTTCGTCTTCTGGTGTACGTTCACGCTGGGTGCTTATCCTCAAGAGTGGATAGAGAGTGGAGTGGACTGGTTGGGAGAGTGGCTGCGAGGCATAATACCACTCACCGTGAACGCGGCAGGAGAACCGGTGCAGAGTTGGTGGTCCAGCCTGCTGATAGATGGCGTGCTCAAAGGAGTAGGAGCGGTGTTGGCGTTCGTGCCGAATATCATCATTCTGTTCTTCTTCATCTCCATCATGGAAGATTCGGGGTACATGGCGCGTGAGGCCTTTATCATGGACCGTATCATGCACCGTGTGGGACTGCACGGACGTAGTTTTGTTCCGATGCTGATGGGCTTCGGTTGTAACGTGCCGGCTATCATGGCCGCGAAAGAGATTCGTAACCCCAAGGACCGCGTGCTGACGATGCTGATGGTGCCGTTCATGTCCTGCTCTGCGCGTCTGCCGGTCTATATGCTGTTTGTGGACACGTTCTTCCAGCGTCATAAGGCGCTGGTGATGATATCAATGTACGTCATCGGTATCGGTCTGTCCGTGCTATTCGCGGTGGTGATGAAGCGCACCAAGTGGTTCCGTCAGGACGACGACGATACGGTAAACGAGTTGCCGGAATTCCGCATGCCCAAGGCGCGCAATACAGCTGCGCATATATGGGAGCGAGTGGCGGATTATCTGCAGAAGATATGCACGGTTATCCTATGGGCATCTATCATCATCTGGGCGCTGGAGTATTTCCCGACCCAGGACATCAACGACCTCGAGCACTCGTGGTTGGCCGCTATCGGTCAGTTCGTCTCGCCGGTAATGGAACCGCTGGGCTTTGATTGGAAAATGTCCGTCTGCCTGCTCACCGGTCTGCCTGCCAAAGAAGCTATCGTCTCCACGCTGGCCATCCTTTATGGTGGGGATATCACCACGGCTGGTTTTATTCCGCTGACCGCCTTCAGTTTTATGCTGTTTGTGCTGCTGTATTTCCCATGTGTGGCTACGATCGCTACCTTGCGCCGCGAGGCGGGACGCGGATGGGCTTGGTTCACCGTCTTCCATAGTCTGGCGCTGGCTTGGCTGGTAGCTTTTGCTGTCTATCAAATAGGTAGTTTATTCCTATGACGAAAACACCGGAACAAATAGAATTGGAGCGCGTACGTGCGCGATTGACCAAACGGTTTCATCAGGCCTGTGCCGACTACGGCCTGATAGCCGACGGAGATCATATATTGATTGGTCTGAGCGGCGGCAAGGATAGTCTGGCGTTGGTGGAACTGTTAGGCCGCAGAGCGCAGATATACAAACCCCGTTTTACGGTCACAGCCCTCCATGTGCGTGTCAAGGAGCGTGCCTATCAGTCCGATATGAGTTATCTGGAGTCCTTCTGCGCGGAGGCCAAAGTACCGCTCATCGTACGCGATGTGGCGATTGAGGACGGGGCGCAGGATAACGAGCGAGTGAAAGAAGCGAACCCGTGTTTCTTGTGCTCATGGTACCGACGCAAGACGCTGTTCAACGTGGCGCAGGAACTGGGATGCAACAAGATCGCTTTCGGGCATCACCGCGATGATGTGATTCAGACACTGCTGATGAATCTCATATATCAGGGTTCGTTCGCTACCATGCCTCCCCTGCTGCAGATGGAGAAAATGCCGCTGCAGATCATCCGTCCGCTGTGCTTGATAGACGAAGCGGATCTGGTGCATTACGCCGCACTTCGCGAGTACAAACAGCAGAAAGCGCTCTGCCCCTTCGAGCACGTAAGTTCGCGTGATAAGGTGAAAGGACTGCTGGAGCAGATCAAAGCGCTCAATCCCGAAGCGATGGATTCTATGTTCGGAGCAATGACGAACATCAAAACGGCATATTTGCCGTCCGTTAAAGTATAGTGTTTAGAGATATGAATGCATTCTATACCATTTTGTTATTATTAGCGTCGAATATTTTTATGACGCTGGCGTGGTACGGTCACCTGAAACTGCAACAAACAGGATTTTTTACCAATGCCACCCCTTTGATTTTTGTGATCCTCTTGTCGTGGGGAATCGCGTTTTTTGAATACTGCCTGCAGGTACCGGCCAACCGCATCGGGTTTGAAGGAAACGGAGGACCGTTCACTCTGATGCAACTGAAAGTGATTCAGGAAGTGATCACCCTGCTGGTGTTTGTGGCCTTCTCCGCCGTGGCGTTTCATATGCCGCTGCGTTGGAACCACGCCGTGGCGTGCGTGCTGCTGATAGGAGCCGTGTATTTTGTTTTTGGATTCAAATAAGTCCTAAATACTCATAGTTATGGCAAAGAAAATCGTTGTTTTTACCGGCGCCGGTGTGAGCGCAGAGAGTGGTCTGGGCACGTTTCGTGACTCAGACGGGTTATGGGAACACTACCGTATAGAGGATGTGTGTACCCACGAGGCATGGTTGCGTAATCCGCAGTTGTGCGTAGATTTCTATAACGCCCGCCGTAAAGACACACTGGCGGCACAACCGAATGCGGCACATGTGGCGATAGCCAAGTTGCAAGCGGCTATTCCCGGCACACGCATCATCACACAGAATATAGACGACTTGCACGAGCGTGCCGGTGCAACCGATGTGGTGCATCTGCACGGTGAGATTACCAAACTGCGCTCGGAGAACAACGAAACAGCGACGGTGCCGCTTCAGGGATGGGAACAGCATTACGGAGACCGTCATCCGGACGGTTCGCTGCTGCGGCCGTATATCGTGTTCTTTGGAGAAGGTGTGCCGTATTTCGATGAGGCATGCCGTATCGCATCGCAGGCGGATATAATGGTGGTAGTCGGCACGAGTCTGAATGTGTACCCTGCTGCTTCGCTGATTCATTATGCACCGGAGAATTGTCCTATTTATTTTGTGGATCCCGGTATGCCCGAGTTCGGTATGTGGGCGAACCGTATTACTCACATTCGTAAAAAAGCTACCGAAGGAGTACCGGAACTTGTAGACAAACTCATTGCAGATTTGAAATTTTAGATTTTTGATTTAGATGAATCCTTATATTCAATCGTTGCGTTTGCGGACTCTGCCGCTGTCGGTGTCCGGAATCATCCTGGGTAGCGGAATCGCGTTAGGCGGGGAATGGTCTGCGGTGAGCGCTCAACAGTGGTGGGTGTTCGGCTTGGCTATCGCCACGACGCTCAGTTTGCAGATACTCAGCAATCTGTGCAATGAGTTGGGCGATGCGCAGAAAGGTACGGATGCGGATCAGAAGGAGCGTGCTGCCTACGGATTACAGACAGGCAAAATCACCGTGGGACAGATGAAAGGGATGATAGCGCTGTTTATTGTCCTTTGTTTGGCGTTTGGCGGTGCGCTGATATACAGTGCGTTTGGCTCGTTCGCTTGCACGCAGAGTCTGCTGTTTATCGGTTTGGGACTGTTAGCCGTTATGGGAGCCATCAAATACACACTTGGTAAGCATAGTTACGGATATATCGGACTCGGTGACTTGGGCGTCTTCGTGTTCTTCGGTCTGCTTAGCACGATGGGTTCGTATTATCTGCTGACCCAACAGATAACGTGGGAAATAGCGTGGTACGGCATAGCCGTCGGTCTGCCGTGTGTGGGCGTGTTGAACCTGAACAATATCCGGGATATGGACAATGACCGCAAGCATGGCAAACGCACGTTTGCTTCTTTGTTAGGACCGGTCGGAAGCCGTGTGTATCATACGCTGCTACTGGTCGGCTGTCTGACAATTTTTGCCGTCTATGGTCATTGGTGGGCATTGTGTATCATACCCGTCTGGGCGTGGCATCTATGGTATCTGTGGACGCACTCTGACAAACTGGACAAACAGATGCCAGTGCTCATGTTTACTACACTGATCGTGGTCATATTGGCACTGGTCGGTTAAAAAATACACATTCATGTGTAAATTTTGACAAAAGATTTGCATATGTGGAAAAATTATTGTACCTTTGCGCTCGCAAAGGTTTTTTTTATTAAATATGAAAGGAATAATTTTAGCCGGGGGGAGTGCAACCAGGTTGTACCCCTTGAGTAAAGCGATCAGTAAGCAAATAATGCCGGTGTATGACAAGCCGATGATTTACTATCCGCTTAGTACACTGATGTTGGCCGGTATCCGAGAGGTGCTGATTATCAGTACACCGCGCGATCTGCCGATGTTTGAGGAGCTGCTGGGGGACGGAAGCCGTATCGGTATGCATCTGTCGTACAAAGTGCAATTGGTTCCGAACGGACTGGCACAGGCTTTTGTGCTGGGACGCGAATTCCTCAACGGTGAGCCGGGTTGCTTAATCTTGGGTGATAATATGTTCTACGGCCAGCATTTCAAGACGATGCTCCGCGAGGCAGTGGCTTCTGCTCAAGAGGGCGGTGCAGTTATCTTCGGTTACGAGGTAGTCGATCCCCGTGCGTACGGAGTGGTGGAGTTTGACCAAGACGGCAAGGTGCTGAGTCTGGAGGAGAAACCGGCAGAGCCGAAGAGCAATTATGCTGTTCCGGGGCTGTATTTCTACGATGAAACCGTATGTGAGAAGGCTGCCAATCTGCAGCCCAGCGCACGCGGCGAATATGAGATCACGGATCTTAATAAGTTGTATCTGAACGAAGGCACGCTGAAGGTTAAACTGTTCAGCCGTGGTTTTGCATGGCTTGATACAGGTAACTGCGACAGCTTGCTCGATGCCGGTAATTTCATTGCTACCATTCAGAACCGTCAGGGCTTCTATGTCAGCTGCATCGAGGAGATCGCTTGGCGCAACGGCTGGATCACAACCGAGCAGATGGCCGCTTTGGGCAAAGAGATGAAAACGGCTTACGGACGCTATCTGGAGCGTCTGGCTGCGAAAGGATAAATCAAAGAAGGTGCATCGTGAAGCGACTCTATTGGATACTGATCTGTCTGGTGCTTGTTCTCAGCGCGAACGCGCATGAGCAGTACGTCATTCGCCACTATTCCATTAAAGACGGACTGAGTCAGAATACCGTCATGGCTATTCTGCAGGATCGGCAGGGGTATATGTGGTTTGGCACATGGGACGGCCTCAACCGTTTTGATGGCTATACATTCAAGGTCTATAAGGCCATGAACGATGGCGTGGAAGCGAATGTGAATAACCGCGTCGATTGGATATACGAAGATGCGCAGGAGCAGTTGTGGTGGACCACGTATGACGGCCATTATTACCGTATGGATGCGAGCAGACAGCATACCACGGAGCAACCTTATGACAGTCTGCCGGCCGAATTGATCGCACAGATGGAAGCTGCGGCGGTGAAGACGCATGTGGATTCGCACGGGATCATATGGCAGGCGGATGACACCGATGGTATCTCGCGCTACCGCGATGGACATTGGAAACGATTCACGCCCGCTCTTGATCCACGGTACGCAGGTCGGTTGAGGGAACATTTCCTGATGCTGGAAGACCATCAGGGACGCACATGGGTGAACCCGACCGGAGGCGGATGGAGTTATTATGACTACGAAGCCGATGAATTGGTGTATCCGATCAAAGGAGTGACGAATATGATTCACTCTGCGTACATCGATCGGGAAGGTCAGATGTGGATTGCTACCTATGATGGCGGTGTCGATTGCGTCAATATGGATCCGGTGCCCTACCGATTGGTGGATATGCGACGTTCGGATCGAGATAACGGCGAAGTGCGTGCTTTTGCGCAAACGCGAAACGGAGAAGTGCTGACGCTCGTGAAGTCGCACGACCGAGTATATTGCGCGAAAGATACCCGTCACGGATTGCTGTATGGTACCAAAGGTGAGGGTTTGAAAGATATAACGCACCACCGAACGGTGGCAACTACGCACTCGGATATATATGATATCGAGGAAGGCGAAGACGGTACACTGTATGTGGCTACTTACGGCGGCGGCGTGAATATCATCCGGTGGAACGAAGCGCATCATGCATGGGAAGCGCCTCAGGTGGTCGGAGAGAATATGAAAGTGCGCGATCTGGAATTACTGGACTCCACTCTGTGGTGCGGTACTACTACCGGTCTGCTGCGAATCGATCTTCGCTCCGGTGCTACCAAACTGATTCCAAGTAGCGATGTGCGTGCTTTGCAATATAGCCACGGGCGTCTCTGGTTGGGCACGTTTGGAGGTGGATTGAAGACGCTACTGCCGAATGATACCACAGAGGAACTGATGTCCGTCGAGACCTATCACGATGCGATATTGAGTATGACGTCCGACAGCGCCGGTATCTGGTTCTGCTCGGAAAGCGATATTGCGCAATTGAATATAGAGACGGGAGATCTGTATTATTACGATGCCCTGGATAGCGAGCACGGATCCTATTTTACGGAAGCGGAAGCGCTGCGTACGGCAGACGGATTGTTGCTGTTCGGCTATTCGAACGGATATTGTGTGTTCGATCCGTCTCAAATCCGTCCGTCCGCTTATGTCCCGCCTGTGCGTATCACGTATGTGGAATCCGAGGGTGAAGAGCGAATGGGAGATACCATCACCATTCCTAACGGCGGAGAGATCACGATTGAATATGCCGCGATGGACTTCATCGCCTCGGACAAGATCGTCTATTTCTACAAGATGGACGGCATTGATAACCAGTGGAAGAAAGCGCGTAATATGCGCCGTGTGGCATATAGTAACCTCAATCACGGCACGTATGTGTTCCACGTTCGCTCTACCAATCGCGAAGGAGGAGATGTGGAAAATGAGCAGCAACTGGTTATCATTGTGGAGCGTCCGTTGTGGCTCTCGTGGTGGGCTGTCACGCTGTACGTGCTGGGTATCATCCTGCTGGTGGCTTTGACTATTTACAGCATCAGTGTGTATAACGGCCTTAGGCAGAAAGTGAAAGTGGAGCAGCAGGTGACGGATATCAAACTGCGCTTCTTTACCAACGTTAGTCACGAACTTCGAACCCCGCTGACGCTGATTGTTGCACCGGTGGAGAATATATTGCAGACGGAGCGAATCAACCAAAGCGTACGCAGCCAGTTGGAAATAGTGCTGAGTAACAGTCAGCGCATGCTACGTATGGTGAACCAGTTGTTGGAATTCCGCAAAGTGCAGAATCAGAAGATGAAACTCAAAGTGCAGGAGACGCTGTTGAGCGGATTAGTGGAAGAGACCAGTGCGAACTTCAGAAAAGAAGCCTACGACAAGCATATTAAGTTTGAGATTATCAATAATGCCGCGGATTCTACTGTGTGGGTGGACCGCGGACGAGTGGATACAATTTTGTGGAACCTGCTGAGCAATGCGTTCAAGTTTACAGCTGCCGGCAAGAGTATCCGTGTCATTGTGGCGGACAAACCCGGTTTTGTGACCCTTACCGTGCAAGATGAGGGTATTGGAATCCCACCGGAGAAACGAAGTGTGCTCTTTGAGCGGTTCTCCAGCAATAACGAGATTAACAGTCTCAACACCACCGGTACCGGTATCGGAATGAATCTGACCAAAGAACTGGTGGATCTGCATCACGGACACATCGAGGTGGAGAGCGAGGTCGGTAAGGGTACGACCATCACGATCCTATTCCACACGGGTAAGGAGCATTTTGATGATGATGTGGAGTTTATTGCGGATGACCGCACGAGTGCCAAGATAAGCGCGCAACCGACTTTTGAAGAAAAACTGGGACAACTGGAGCAAGAGCAACCGGAGAACCGCAGGACGATTCTGATTGTGGATGATAACCAAGATATGCGTCAGTTCCTCGTAAGTATTTTCAGTAAGGATTATAATGTGGTGACTGCGGAAGATGGCGCACAAGCCGAGCAAGCGGTACGAACCAAACCGATTGATATCGTGGTAACCGACCTGATGATGCCGAACGTAGACGGATTGGAATTGGTTCAGTTCATCAAGCAAAATCAGGATCTGGACTATATACCGGTTATCCTTCTCTCCGCCAAGACTGCTATTGAGAGTCGTCTGCAGGCTCTGCAATATGGTGCGGATGACTATGTGACCAAACCGTTTGAACCGGAATTCCTGCGGGCGAGAGTACAGAATATACTGGCTCAACGGGAACAATTGGAGAAGAGTTACCGTCAGCGTTTGATGCGGTTGGAGTCGCAATCAGCGGACGAACCGATGCCGGGTGATGCGTTCTTGGCGAAGCTGCTGGATGTGATGGACAAGCAGATGGATAACAACACGCTGACCGTGGACGAACTGGTGGAAGAAATGGGTATGGGACGTACTGTCTTCTTCAATAAACTGAAGAACATGACCGGATTGAGTCCCGTTGAGTTCATCCGCGAAATGCGTATCAAGCGCGCTGCACAACTGCTCGAGGAGCGCCAGTATAACATCACCGAGGTGACCTATATGGTGGGTATGAATGACAGCCGTTATTTCGCCAAGTGTTTCAAAAACACCTACGGAGTGACTCCGAGTGAGTACCGCCGTGCATGTTTGGAGGAGAAAAAATGAAAAAACTTATCGGATTAATAGGTGTCGTTGTCTTGTTGGCCGCTTGCTCGCAAGTGAATCCCCAAAAACCGAGCCAACGAATGGGTTCCGCTCCATCGGTGGATAGCACCCAGTTGGCGTTGCTGGAGATGAATCAGCAACTGGCTCAAGCGGCCGACAAACAGTTGACACAGGTGGCCAAAGAATTGGAAGGGAACTATGCGCTGTACGACTCCAATGTGTGGATGCGTCTCCTTTCCCGTGGCGATGAGACCACTGCCAAACCTATGACGGACGAAGAGTGGACGGTACACATGCGGGTTTACACCCTCTCGGAGCGGTTACTGGTGGATTCGGAGGCTTCCTACCGCATCGGAAAACATGAATTACCGGATGCTGTGGAAGCGGTAATCGGCGAACTGCATCACGGCGCGCAAGCACGTCTGTTGGCTCCGTGGTATGCCGCATTCGGAATGAAAGGAACGGAGCAGGTGCCTCCGTATGAGAACGTAATCATAGAAATAGAAGTAAGATAATGAAAAAAACAGTATCTATATTATTGACGGTGCTGGCGTTGGTCGCCACCGGTTGCAATAATAATACGTATTCCAATCTGCGCGATAAGGAAGACAAACTGATTGCCAATTATATCAGTCGTAACGGCCTCGTCATTGTGAAAGAAGAGCCCGCGGTGGATCATGTGTGGGGCGAGAAAGAGTATTATAAGGTGGAAGGATACGATAATTTCTATTTCCACCTCATCACCCGTGGCGATTCGATCTATGTGGACTCCATTGCCCCGAATCAATATGACACGACGGATCTGAAGATAGTGGCGAATGATGTGATCATCGTTCGATACAAGCAGTTTGCACTGACGGAGGACGCCGATACACTTAGTTATTGGAGCACGCTGGATCAGGCGTATCCCTATGAGTTTCATTACGGCAATACCAGCGATTGCGAATGTGTTGCATGGCACGTAGCAGTGCAGTTGATGAAGTATCCTGACTCGCAATGTGAGATCATCGTGCCCAGTAAACTGGGTTTCAGCAACGAGCAATCGACGGTAACCCCGTATGTATATATTTTGAAAATCAAAGTGAAGCAGTGATATGAGTTTAGTGAAGAGTATTTCCGGTATCCGCGGAACGATAGGCGGCAAGGTGGGAGAAGGTCTCAACCCCGTGGATATCGTGCGTTTTACGGCCGCGTATGCTACCCAACGCCGTGCGGCTATGCCGGATAATAATGTGATAGTAGTGGGCCGTGATGCCCGTTTGAGCGGACAGATGGTGGAGCAGATCGTGTGTGGTACACTGATGGGTATGGGCTACAATGTGGTGAATATAGGCTTAGCCACCACTCCGACCACCGAATTGGCGGTGACCGGTGAGCATGCAGCAGGGGGTATCATCCTTACCGCCAGCCATAATCCAAAGCAGTGGAACGCCCTTAAGTTGCTCAATGAGCACGGTGAGTTTCTGAACGATGCGGAAGGCAAAGGGGTATTGGCCATCGCGGAAGCGGAAGATTTTACGTTCGCCGAGGTGGACAACCTGGGACATATGGAGCACAAAGACTACCTGCCCTATCACGTACAACAAGTGTTGAATCTGAAACTGGTAGATACCGAAGCTATCAAAAAGCGCCATTTCACCGTGGCTATTGACTGTGTCAATTCGGTCGGTGGCTTGGCTATACCGGCTATTCTGCGCGCCGTAGGAGTGGAAAATATAATTGAACTCAACTGTACTCCGGACGGCCATTTCCCGCACAATCCGGAACCGCTTCCGCAGCACTTGACGCAGATTAGTGATCTGCTCAAATCCGGTAAGGCCGATGTAGGATTTGTGGTGGATCCGGATGTGGATCGCTTAGCCATTATCTGCGAGAACGGTCAGATGTTCGGTGAGGAATATACGCTGGTTAGCGTGGCGGATTATGTGCTGCGTCATACACCCGGTAACACGGTGAGCAATATGTCCAGCACGCGTGCATTGAGTGATGTGACACGTATGCACGGCGGTACGTACAGCGCCAGTGCCGTAGGCGAAGTCAATGTGGTGGCGGAGATGAAGCGCGTGAATGCTGTCATCGGCGGAGAAGGAAACGGTGGTGTGATCTATCCGGCCTGTCATTATGGCCGCGATGCACTGGTTGGTATAGCCCTCTTCCTTAGCCATCTGGCGCATCTGGATATGACAGTGAGCGAACTGCGCCGCACTTTACCTGACTACTGCATCAGCAAAAACCGTGTTGATCTGACACCGGACACGGATGTGGACGCTATCCTGGCGCGCGTCAAGGACTTGTATCGCAACGAACGGGTCAATGATAAAGATGGTGTAAAAATCGATTTTGCCGAAGGGTGGGTACACCTGCGTAAGTCGAATACCGAACCTATTATCCGCGTCTATTCGGAGGCTGCAACGATGGATCAAGCGAATGAACTCGCACAAAAAGTATTGAATTGTCTATGACGATAGTAGTAGTAAACGATGACGGATGGGGCACTGCCGGAATCCGATTACTGGCTAAAGAGATGGCCAAAATAGGACAGGTGACGGTGATTGCTCCCGATGGACCTCGCAGCGGAAACGGTGCAGCTATCAGTGTGGTGCAACCAATGTACATCAAGCAGGTGGACGAACATGATCTGAACGGAGCTGAGGTCTATACGACGAACGGTACGCCTGCGGATTGCGTCAAGATAGCCCGCGAGGTGCTCTTTGCTAACCGTAAGATAGACTTGCTCGTTTCCGGTATTAATCATGGCAGTAACGCGGCTATCAATGCCATGTATTCCGGTACCATAGGCGCTTGTCTGGTGGCGGCCGAAAAAGGAATACCGGCTATCGGATGGTCCATTGACAGCCACGCGATGGATGTAGATTTGCATTGGTTGCAACCCTTCCTTGTGGAGATAACGCAGCACCTGTTGGAAGAAGGAATAGCCCCGCGCACATGTTTCAATATCAATGCACCGGTGGGTGAGATAGAAGGCATACGATGGACCCGACAATGTGCCGGACATTGGGAGAAAGAGTTGGTACCGCTGACGGATGAACTGCCGGAAGGAGTGCAGCGCGGATTCAAATTGGCAGGACAGTTTGTAAACGATGAACCGGCGGCTACGGATACAGACATCTGGGCAATGGAACATCAGTTATTATCCATCACCCCGCTTTCGATTGATTGGACTGACTATGGCTCGCTTTGATAAATATTGGATTGGCGCCTTGCTGGGATTGATTATTCCTGCGGCTTTTGCGTTGACTTATATCGATGTGATGAACCTCTGGTATCCGCTGAAAACCCTTCAACTGCAAGTAGGTAGCGTACTGGGTAAATTGCTCATGGTGAGTGTCTTTCCGGATTTGGCGCTGATATATGTGTTCTACACCACGGATACGTGGCGACTGTCAAAAGGAATACTGATCGGCGCAATGCCTTATGTGCTGGCTATGATCTATTTCTCGTTCTAATCCGTGCTGCGGCTTCTGCTGCGGCTGGTTGGTCACCCAGTTCGGAACGAATATGCTCGTATGATGCGAGCATTTTTTGTGTGTATTCTTCGTCGTTCAGCAGTCGATGTAACTCGTTCGCAACCTTGTCTTGCGTAAAATCGTTGGCAATACACTCCTTGATCACCTCTTTGCCGGCAATAATATTGACGAGCGTGAAGTACGGAATAGAGAAGAATAGCGGTTGTGCCCAACGAATCAGCCCGATCAGTCTGGAGCAGGCCAGATGATAAACGGCTACTTGTGGACATCCGAGCAGTGCCGTTTCCAGCGTCGCCGTACCGGAATTAACGATTGCTGCAGCAGCCGTTCGTACTACCCCGTAGGTGTCACGTGTCAAGGTCTCGTTCAACCGCAGATAAGGCGTGTAGAAAGCATCCTCTATACCGGGCGCTGCGCAGACCGTAATGCTGTAATCCGGAAAACGCCTCGCCGCCTCTAACATACGCGGCAGACAGTGACTGATCTCACTCGGCCTGCTTCCCGGCAGAACAGCAATCGCTTTCACCGGTAATGCCTTCCTGCTTCCGGTTGCTATCCGGTCGCTTTCCTCCTTTATCATCTCCACGGTCGGATTGCCGACATAAGTGCATGAATAACCGTAGTGGGCATAAAAAGCCGGTTCGAACGGGAATATACCCAGCACTTCATCGCACAGTCGAGCTATCTGGTGAATGCGTCTGCGCTTCCATGCCCATACCTTAGGAGGAATATAGTAGTATATTTTCGTTTGCGGTAGATGCTTCTTGCAGTACGCGGCCATGCGCAGATTGAACGAAGGATAGTCAATCAATATCAGCGCATCCGGCCGGTCGTTGAGCAGCGCCTTGCGGGCTATGAGAAAATTCTCGCGCACTTGATGCCGGTTTTGTAGCACGGCAGCAAAGCCCATAAAGGCCATATGTCTATAGTCCTGGTACAGATGGCAACCGGCGGAGGCCATCTGGTCTCCGCCGAGTCCTGTAAAGACTGCTTCCGGATCACGCCGCTTCAGTTCAACCATCAGCGCTGCTGCGTGTTTGTCTCCGGACGCTTCGCCGGCTATAAGGAAATACCGCATTATTCCGGGAACATAACCACTTCCAGCACATTACCGGATTGAACCAGTCGTTGGAGCATAGTCTGTACGCTCTCGCCGGTGATGGCTTCCACTGCTGCTTTGTAATCGTGGATATAATTGATGTCGTACATGTAGTACATATACAGCACGGTGCGCCAATAACTGTTGGTCTCCAGATCTTCCTGGAATTCTTTGAGTATCGCCTCCTTCTCCTTGAGCAGGTCTTCCGGAAGCGGACCGTCACGAAGGATGGTCTCAATCTCTTCATGGATAATGCCCATCAGTCGTGTCTGCTTGAGCGGATCCGTATCAAAGCGCATCACCAGTTCGGTATTGGCAGACGGCAGAATACCCATATATCCGTAGGTGGACACACCGTACGAACCGCCTTCGCGTTCGCGGATGGACTCCAGATAACGTCTGTCCAGAATACGACCAAGCACCTCTACGTTCAAATCATTGGACAAGGTGTAAGGTATATCGTAGGATGTGTACTGGATATAGTTGGAAGCCGTGGTGGTTTCCATCGGACGGGTGAAATAGTTCTTTTGTACGCCCGGGATGACGGTTACGTGATGATCCACTACCTCTTCGTGACATTTCTTCTTGGTCTTCAATCCACCTAACCATTGGCAAATCAGCTCCTGTGTCTTCGGGTCTTCCGGATCGATGTTTCCTACGAAAACGAAGGTGAAGTCTGCCGGGTTGGCAAACCGCGCTTTGTACACTTCCAGCGCCTTGTCCAGATTCACGTGTTCCAGTGTCTGCATGTCGAAAATGAGTGTGCGGTCCGAGTGATTGGATGTCATCGTCTGGATAGAATCGGAGAACGTGTTCTTCGGATTCTTGTCGCGATTGGTTAACTGATTGCGCATCAGAGCCATAAACGTCTCGTATGCCTGCTCATCACGGCGCGGTGCGGTGAAATACAGGTATGTCAGTTGCAACATGGTCTCCAAATCTTTCACCGATGAAGAACCGCGCATCTGCTCCATATTCTCCGCTAAATACGGCGAAACAGACACGGTCTTGCCGGTCAACGCTTTCTCCAGTTGGGTGGCATTGAAACGACCAATACCCGAGAAGCTAACGATAGCTGTTGCAGCCAGTGCGGACGGTAAATCCTCCGTTTTAACCAGCGATAAACCGCCTCTGGAGAAACCGCGCATCAAGATCTCGTCCGCTTTGAATTCGGTCGGACGGAACGCCACTTTGATGCCATTGCTCAACATCCACTCCGTGGTACCGAGTTCCTCATTGCGTGTGATGGATTTGATGCGACCTTTGCGCGGCGCTTTCTTCACCAGTACAGCGTCAAGCGATTCTTCTTCCGGTGCCTCAATAACCAGTTCGCTCAGACCGTTCAGCGATGCGAGAATGGCTTCTTCGGAAGGTATATTCACGCCCTCCTTCTCCGGACCGGAGATGGCAACGGTCGGGTTGGCATGTGTCAGCGCTTTGGCAATAGTATTCACCGCTTCCAGCGAGATAAGGGGCAGGGTGGCTTGTACGAACTCGTACTCCCACTGTGCACCGGGCATAGGTTCGCCGTCCAGATAGTGAGCGATACACTCGCGAGCCAGCGTGTAACTCTTACGGGTATTGCGCTCGTTGTAGTATTTCTCCATCTGGTTCAGTTTCTCTGCTTTCACGCGATCCAACTCCGCGCTGGTGAATCCGTATCGGTGCATCTTCTCCAACTGGTAGAGCAGATCATTATAAGCCTCTGTCTCGCGACCCTCTTTCGGGATGATAACACCGTAGAAAGCATCCATCTGTTTCACGGCTTCCGTATAGAAAGCACCGGCAGCGGTGAACGAGGCATTTGGATCCAGCGCCAACTCCGAGAAACGATTGTTCAGAATGTCACATGCCAGTTCGCGCACCAGATCCAGTGTGTATTCTTGCGCTGTGCTTTGCAGCGGTTCGGGCAGTTGGTCAAACTTATATTGCAGCGTGATACGGCTGCCTTCTGCCTCTACATCTGTCACGATAGCAACGAGCGGTTTGTCGTTATGATTGACGGTATAAATAGGACGCTCACCGTAATTGGAACGGCGCGGAACATCCGCCCACAGCGTTTTGATCTTTGCCTCGATGGAATCAACATCAATATCGCCCACTACAATGATGGCCTGGTTGTCCGGACCGTACCACTTATGGTAGTAATTGCGGAGGGCTTGATACTCAAAATTATTGATGACAGCCGTATCGCCGATCACATCGCGGATAGCATATTGCGAACCCGGGTACATCGCCGCCTGCATCTGTTTCCAAATACGTCTGCGTGCCGTGCGACCCGTACGCCACTCTTCGCGAATCACCCCACGCTCGGCATCTATCTCCTCCGGCAGGAGCAATAGACCGCAACTCCAATCGTGCATTACCAACAAGGCGCTATCTACAATACCCTCGCGGTATGTGGGCACATCCGAGAGACGATACACCGTCTCGTCCAGAGAGGTGTACGCGTTGATGTTACCACCGAAAGTAACGCCGATGGATTCGAAATAATTGATGATTCCCTTACCCGGGAAATGTTGTGTGCCGTTGAATGCCATGTGCTCCAGAAAATGGGCGAGACCGTTTTGGTTGTCCTCTTCCAAAATAGCACCTACGCATTGAGCAATATGGAACTCAGCACGTTGTTTGGGTTGCTCGTTGTGGCGGATGTAATAAGTCAGTCCGTTATCCAACTTACCGTAACGAACATCCGGATCCAACGGTAATTTCTCAGGCGCGTCCTGGGCAACAATGGTCATGGCTGCACAGAGCAGCGCGATGTTAAGCAATAGTTTCTTCATTATCTTGCGTTGTTTGTGTCGGTTCTTCTTTCTTTTTTCTCGGAGCGCGTTTCTTCTTGGGTTTCTCCGCTGCCTCCTCTTTGGCAAGTGCCGCATTAGCCTCCAGCAGTTCGTCTCCGCGGCTCTTCCACGGGCGCGGACCCAATATGCGCTCTACGTCTTCACTCGTGATAACCTCCTTGTCAATGAGCAATTCGGCTATCTGGTGATGTCCCTCTGCGTTGTCGGTCAATATCTGTTTTGCACGGGCCATCTGCTCGGCGATGATACGCTGCGTCTCTTTGTCAATCAGCGTAGCAGTCTGCTCCGAGTATGGCTTGGTGAATCCATATTCGTATCGTCCGGTGGAATCGTAGAAACTGACATCTTTCAGTTTGTCGCTCATGCCGAAATAAGCCACCATGGCGTAGGCCTGTTTGGTAGCGCGCTCCAGATCGTTCAGCGCACCCGTGGAGGTCTGATTCAGGAACAACTGCTCCGCAGCACGACCGCCTAACAATGAGCATAGCTCATCGTGTATATGCTCCTCGTTGGTCAACTGTCTCTCTTCCGGCAGATACCAAGCGGCTCCCAAGGCCATTCCTCGCGGTACAATCGTCACTTTTACAAGCGGATTAGCCCAGCGTAACATCCAACTGATGGTGGCGTGGCCTGCCTCATGATAAGCAATCGAGCGTTTCTCGTCATCCGTCATGATCTTGTTCTTGCGCTCCAAACCGCCAACGATTCGATCCACTGCGTCCATGAAATCCTGCTTAGTCACTTTCTTACGTCCGCCGCGTGCTGCAATCAAAGCAGCTTCGTTACATACGTTCGCTATATCTGCACCGGAGAATCCCGGTGTCTGTTTGCTCAGGAAATCCAAATCGACGCTATCGTCCAATTTGATCGGACGAAGGTGTACTTGGAAAATCTCTTTGCGCTCCTGCAGGTCCGGCAACTCTACGTGTATCTGACGGTCAAAACGACCGGCGCGGAGTAAAGCCGAGTCGAGTACATCGGCACGGTTGGTAGCCGCCAGAATAATGACACCCGAGTTAGTGCCAAAACCGTCCATCTCGGTCAACAACTGGTTCAGCGTGCTTTCGCGCTCGTCGTTGCCTCCTGTAGTAATATTCTTACCGCGGGCACGACCTACTGCGTCGATTTCATCGATGAAAATGATGGCCGGAGCCTTCTCTTTGGCTTGACGGAACAGGTCACGTACACGACTGGCACCTACGCCGACGAACATCTCCACGAAGTCGGAACCCGACATAGAGAAGAACGGTACGTCTGCTTCTCCCGCTACGGCTTTAGCCAACAGCGTTTTACCCGTTCCCGGAGGACCTACTAACAACGCTCCTTTCGGAATCTTAGCACCGATCTCCGTGTATTTTTGCGGGTTTTTAAGGAACTCTACAATCTCCTGTACTTCCTGCTTAGCACCGTATAAACCGGCTACGTCTTGGAACGTCACCTTGTCCTTCTTGTCCTTGTCGAACAACTGCGCCTTAGCCTTACCAACACCGAAAATACCTCCGGGGCCTCCCATGCTGCCGATACCGCGGCTCATGAATACAAAGAATGCAATCAGCAGTACAAACGGCAGCACATTGGCCAGAATGAGGTACCAATAGTCGTGCGATTTGTCAAACTTGACATCAATCGCCGCCTCGCCTTTCTCCTTGCGCGTTGCGTTGATGGTGTCCATGTATTTGGAGAACTCCTCTACCGATGGAACCAGGGTTTTGAGAGTACCCTTTGCTTTTTCACCTTCACCCTGCGTGCCGAAAACAATCGTGTAATTCTGCGGACGAACGGTGGCTTTCGCCTCCAGATCGTCCGTGACAACGATTTTTTCAATCGCGCCTACTTCGATATATGCCTTCAGTTTGGTGTATGTCAAATCTTTACTGACACCGCTGTTGTCTTTGGGTGTGAAGAAATAGTATCCCATCAGAGCAAAAGCGAGCGTGTAAAACAGAATGCTCAGCCATCGCCGCGGACCGCCTTTCGGAGCTCCTTCCGGCTGCTGGAATAACTTGCGTGGTTTCTTATTATCTGCCATAATTACAATAGTTCTGGTAATTCAGTCACTTTGCCGTCTGCCCATAAATGCTCAATGTCGTAGAAAGCACGGGGCTCGCGCTGCATGATGTGTACAAAAATAGTGCCGTAATCCATTGCAATCCACTCCGCGTTCTCCTGACCGGATACGGACAGCGGGTGCACATGCGTCGTCGTGCGTACAAAATCATCTATCTCATCTGCGATAGCGGACACCTGCGTGTTACTCTGACCCTCGCAGATCAACATCATCTCTACCGGTGCTTCTTTGATTTTACGCAAGTCGATGGTCACAATGCGCTGACCTTTACGATTACGAATTCCTTCAATGATAGTGTCTAATAATTTCTTGGTTGTTATCTCTTTCATAAAAAACAATATTTATCCAAACTAAAATCGCGTGCAAAATTACAAAAAAAAATCCGAATGTGCAAATAAATTTGCGTATTTCAAAAAAAAATAGTAATTTTGCAGCCCGAAAGAAAATTCGTAAATCCTTTAATTGTAAATAGGTTTATGTTTATCATCGGCATTGCGGGCGGAACCGGCTCGGGTAAAACAACGGTAGTCAGAAAACTCATCGAGCGCCTTCCTAAGGGCGAAGTGGTAGTTATTCCCCAAGATTCGTATTACAAAGACAGCAGTCACATCCCTGTGGAGGAGCGACAGAACATCAACTTTGACCATCCGGACGCGTTCGACTGGAATCTGCTGACTAAGCATATTTCCCTGCTCAAGGAGGGTAAACCTATTGAGCAACCTATTTACTCGTACATCACGTGTACGCGCTCCGAGGAAACGATTCATATCGAGCCGCGTGAAGTGATTGTAGTGGAGGGTATTATGGCGCTTCGTGAATTCAAACTCCGCGAGCAGATGGACCTCAAAATATTTGTGGATGCGGATGCGGACGATCGTTTGATTCGTGTAATGAAACGCGACGTGATCGAGCGCGGACGTACGGCCGAACAAGTGATTGAGCGTTACCAGCGTGTCCTCAAACCCATGCACGAGCAGTTCATCGAGCCTTGTAAACGTTTCGCAGATGTTATCGTACCGCAGGGCGGACACAACAATGCAGCAATTAATATGCTCGCTAAGTTCGTCAAACAGCAACTGAACGATAAGTAAACGCAAGTTGTGGATAATATAAGGGAACTACCTGAGCGCAACCTGACAATCACGTATCCCACCCATACCTATAATATACTACGTATATTATTCCGTGATTTTAGAAAATCGCGTATTTAATGTTTATTTTTCGTGTTCTTTAGTCTCTTTTGGACATATCTCAAGATTGGCACCTTCACCCTTGGTGGAGGGTATGCGATGCTGCCTCTTATCCAACGGGAAGTGGTGGACAGAAGAGGGTGGATTGATGAACAGGAGTTCCTCAATATGATCGCTCTCGCGCAAGCGGCTCCAGGACTCATTGCCGTCAACTCTGCTATCTTCATCGGATGGCGTGTCGGCGGATGGAAGGGTGTGTGCGGCGCCGTCTTAGGAGCAGTCCTCCCTTCTTTCCTCATTATCCTTGCTATCGCAATGGTCTTCTCGGAATGGAAAGACCAACCGGCCGTAGAAGCAGCGTTCAAAGGAATACGACCGGCTGTCGTCGCACTCATCGCAGCGCCTCTGTTTAAGTTGGCGAAATCCGCCTTGAAAGCAAAAGGGGCAAAGACCAAAGGCAACCCTTGGCCGTTAACTATTTCCTTAGCTGCGGCTTTGCTAATATGGTGGGTAGGAGTTAATCCTGTTTGGGTCATCTTTGCCACGATCGTGCTCACCCTTATCGTGGTGGACATCATAGAAAGGAGGCGCAGATGATATACTGGCAACTCTTCTACACTTTCTTCAAGATCGGCCTCTTCGGTTTCGGCGGTGGAATGGCTATTTTTTCGCTGATTCAGATGGAAGTAGTCCAGCACGGATGGCTGACACCGGAAGAAATAGTGGATATAATGGCAATCAGCCAAGTTACACCCGGCCCGATTGGTATCAACTGTGCCACGTACGTCGGTTATACCATCGGCGGTTTTTGGGGTAGTGTCCTGACTACCTTTGCCATCATTCTGCCGAGTCTCATCATCATGCTCTCTGTCTGCAAAGCGTATTTCTGGCTCAATAAACGTTTTCAAGGAAACCCCTATTTCGAGCAGACGCTACGTATGTTGCGATTCACCGTACTCGGACTCATTGCTTCCGCGGCGCTTATGCTTATCAAACCGACTAACTTCATCGATTCGACCAGTTGGATCATCTTCGCCGTGGTGGCAATTCTTACGATTTCACCGGAGATTTTAAAAAATAAAGTGACCAAAATCATTAGTCACCCTATCTTGCTTATTCTGCTTGCCGGAGTAGCCGGATATTTTATTTACGCTCCAGCTTAGCGTGCGTTAGCAGCAGTGTCTTGACGCCTTGCGTGTCGAATTGAATCTCAATCTTGTCATTTTCTGTCACTTCATCGCGATAAACGCGATTGACCGTTCCTTCTCCAAACACGCGATGGATAACTCGGTCTCCCTCCTTCCACTCAGACTCAATAGAATGAGTCGATGAAGGTCTAACAGGCGTAGCCGGTCTAACAGCAGGTTCATTCTGCGGTCTAATAGCGGAGCGGTCTAACAGCGGCGTGGCCGCGGTCTTTTGACCTTTGTCAAAATACTGTCGGTCTATATCATTCAGGAATCGGCTGGGCGATGCGAAACTGAACGAACCGTTACGGAACCGCTGTCTCGCAAAACTGATATAACATTGCTCCATCGCACGAGTGATGGCCACATACAGTAGTCTTCGCTCTTCTTCTATCTCCTGCGGTTTGACGGCGAACTGCGAAGGGAAGAGATTTTCCTCCATTCCAACGATGAAAACAACGGGAAACTCTAACCCCTTAGCAGCATGAACAGTCATCAGCGTCACGCGTTCAGTAGTGTCCGTTAAGTTCTCATCCTGATCAGTCAGCAGGCTCACCTCGCTCAAGAAATCCGTAATCGGCGTGTAGTCGATACCTTCGTTCTGCCGTTGGGCAACGAACTCATGAATGGCGTTTAGTAATTCCTGTACGTTCTGCGCGCGGTCGATGCCTTCTTGTGTCAGGTCGGTCGCTAAGGCCGTCATCACACCGGATGTGCGGAGCACCATTTCGGCGAATCGGAAGGCGTCCATCTCCTCACTCTGATCATGAAAACTATCGATCAAATCGGCAAAAGCGCGCATTTTTTTCTTTGCGCCTGCGCTTATGTCCAAAGCCGTTTCATCCGGACTACGCATGACCTCCAGATATGCTCGATGATGTTCAATCGCATTCATCGCTACCTTCTTCATGGTCGTGTCTCCGATACCGCGACCGGGAAAACCGACAATTCGCAGCAGCGCCTCGTTATCGCGACCGTTCACCGCCAGACGGAAATAACCCAGCGCATCTTTGATCTCCTTGCGCTGGTAGAAAGAGGTGCCGCCGTAGATGCGGTAGGGGATATTCAATTTTCTCAACTCACCTTCAATGACACGGCTCTGCGCATTCGTGCGGTACAGCACGGCGAAGGCATTGAAACCTTTATGCCGCATCCGTTGAATGCGCGTGGCTACCCCCAGCGCCTCCGTGCGGTCGTCCATGTAGGGCTGAAGCGAAAGCGGCTGACCTTCTTCCTTCTCCGAATAGACGGTCTTTTCTATCTGGTGATAGTTCTTGTGAATGAGCGAATTGGCGGCATTGACGATGTTCTGCGTGGAGCGGTAATTGCGCTCCAGTTTGAACAAACGAGCCTGCGGATACACCTGCCGGAAATTGAGAATATTGCGGATATCAGCGCCGCGGAACGAATAGATAGACTGCGCATCGTCGCCTACAACGCAGATGTTATTCTGCGGTTCCGCCAACTTCTTAACCAACTGAAACTGAATGAAGTTCGTATCCTGATACTCGTCCACCAGAATGTATTGAAATTGCTGCTGATACTTATCGCGCACTTCGTCACTGATGTCCATCAGGCGCAGCATGTTAATCAGCAGATCATCAAAATCCATCGCGTTGGCCGCATGCAAACGAGCTTGATACAACGCATAAACCGTTGCCAATTCGTACATCCGCATCTCGCGATCCTCGCGAAGCAGTTGACTGTTAGCGCCGTATTGTTGCGGACTGATACCGCAATTCTTGGCGTTGGAGATGCGGCTCAATACGGCGGCCGGTTTGTATATTTTCTCGTCTAAACCGCGCTCTTTGCATATAGACTTGATGAGCGACTTCATATCCGTGGTATCGTAAATAGAGAAGTCGCGCGTGAATCCCAACAAATCTGCATACGGGCGGATGAGGCGTGTGCACACGCTGTGGAATGTACCCATACATAAGTATCGTGCATCTTCGCCGACTAATTTTTGAATACGCTCTTTCATCTCCCGCGCAGCTTTGTTGGTGAACGTGAGCGCCATAATACGCCCGGCCGGAACACCTTGCTGCAGCAAGTAGGCAATACGGTACGTCAAAACGCGGGTCTTGCCCGAACCCGCACCCGCTACAATGAGCGACGCTCCTTCCGTATAGGTCACCGCCTCACGTTGAGAGGTGTTTAATTGGTCTAAAAATTCCATAAAGCGGCTGCAAAGGTACTACAAATTTTTGAAATATGCAAGCATTTGAAAGGAAAAAATCGTTTGTTCTTGTGTATGTAAAAAAAATGTTGTACCTTTGCATCGTAAATAGGAACGTGTAGTCTCAAATATTTCCAGTAATATGAAAAAAACAAACTATTTGGCTTTTTTGCTGTTCTGTTTGCTGGTCGGATGTTCGCAACAGGTGCAGCAAAACAAAGTGTACGGCCGTTATGTGCCGGAGCGTAAGGATGATTTTGCGTGGGAGAACGAGTATGCCGCTTTCCGCATGTACGGACCGGCTCTGCGGCCGGAGAACCCGTCTAACGGGGTGGATCTGTGGCTTAAGACCAGTCCGGAATTGGTAGTGGACAGTTTTTATTATCGCGAACATGTGCTGGGTCTGCCGTATCACATCAACTATGGTAAAGGCCTGGATTGCTACAAAGTGGGACATACAGCCGGAGCCGGCGGATTAGTGGTTATTACCGAAGGTTCGCATCTGTGGACCGGAGGCGCGTATGACCGATGGGACATTATCGAGCAGACACCCGACAAGTTCGTCTTCCGGTTGGAATATGACAGCCTGCTGGTAGAGAACCACGCGCTGCAAGAGACCATTATCATTACCGCTGAAGCCGGTCAGATACTCAATAAAGCGCAAGTCGTTCTGCGTGGCGAGTATGATGGTGAACTGTGGGTCGGCGGCGGTATCTATTTGCACGACTCAGTGGATCATGTTTATACCTGCGAACACTGCGGAATCATCGCGTACGCAGAGAATGCGCTGAGTGATAAGACGGCGGCGCAGATGAACTTCGACTACAACGGTTCGACCTCGCAAGGCCGCAGTTATATAGCCGTCAAAACGCCTCACGGCGGATGGCAGGATATCATAGACGGAACCCTTTTCTCCGTGCAACCGTACCAGTTGGGCGATACACTCACCTACTATTTTGGCGCGTGCTGGTCCGAGTGGGGCAACGGCGAGTTGTCCTTCCCGACGGATGAGGATTGGTTCAATGCACTATAAGCAGACAGCAAAAAACGCGAAAATTTGACATCTTTTGTGTAAAAAGAGCGTCGGCTCTTGTGTATGTCAAACTTTTTTTGTACCTTTGCAGCGCAAAGGTTTGCGAATAATTGAAAAAATAGTATCATTTAATAAAATCTAATCATTATGGCAAAGAAAGCATTGAACAAATGGACCGCGCCTAAGAGCGTTGCTCCGGAGAAAATTATCCAATTTGGTGAAGGTAACTTCCTTCGCGCGTTTGTGGATTGGATTGTTTGGAACATGAATGCCAAAACCAATTTTAACGGTTCCGTAGCTGTTGTACAACCGATTGACAAAGGTATGGTGGAGTGGCTCAACGGACAAGATTGCTTGTATCACGTCAACCTGCAGGGTCGTCTCAAAGGTGAGGCTGTTAACTCGCTCGAGCGTATTGACGTCATCAGCCGCGCACTCAACCCCTACACTCAAAACTGGGCGTTCATGGCACTGGCAGAGCAACCGGAGATTCGCTTCGTTATCTCCAACACCACAGAGGCCGGTATCACTTTCGATGACAGCTGTAAATTCACCGACGCACCCGCTTCTTCCTATCCGGGCAAATTGGTACAACTGCTCTTCCGTCGTTATAAGACCTTCAACGGCGATCCGACCAAAGGTCTGATCTTCATGCCTTGTGAGCTGATCTTCCTCAACGGACACCACCTCAAAGATTGTATCCGCAAGTATATCGAACTCTGGAAAGATGATTTCGGTGCAGACTACAAGGGCTTCAAGGAGTGGTTTGAGAAATACAACTACGTTTGCGCTACCCTCGTGGATCGTATCGTGCCGGGATTCCCGCGCAAAGACATTGCTGAGATCCAAGAGAAAGTGGGCTACAACGACAACCTCGTTGTGCAAGCTGAGATCTTCCACCTCTGGGTAATCGAGAAACCGGAGAACATGAGCATTGAGGAATTGGAAGCAGAGTTCCCTGCTAACAAAGCCGGCCTGAACGTGCTGATTGCAGAGAGCGAGAAGCCGTACCACGAGCGCAAAGTGACGCTGCTTAACGGCCCGCACACTGTCCTCAGTCCTGTTACCTACCTCAGCGGTGTGAACATCGTTCGCGATGCTTGCAACCACGAGATCCTCGGCAAGTACATCCACAAAGTGATGTTCGATGAGTTGCTGGAGACCCTTAACATGCCTAAGGACGAGCTTAAGGCATATGGCGAATCCGTACTCGAGCGTTTCAATAACCCGTACGTAGATCACGCTGTTACATCTATCATGCTCAACTCCTTCCCGAAATTCGAGACCCGCGACCTGCCGGGCTTGAAGGTTTATCTGGAGCGTAAGGGTGAACTGCCAAAGGGCTTGGTTCTTGGTCTCGCTGCTATCATCACCTATTATAAAGGTGGCGTACGCGCAGACGGTGCTCCGATCCAACCGAACGATGCACAGGAGATCATGGATCTGCTCAAAGAGCTGTGGGCAACCGGCGATCACCGCAAGGTGGCTGAAGGTGTACTCGGCGCTACGGATGTCATCTGGAAAGAGAGCAAAGAGGACCTCAACAAGATTCCTGGTCTGACAGATCTCGTAGTGAAATACCTCGATGAAATCGAAGCGAAAGGCATGTTAGAAACCGTTAAAACGATTCTCTAATGACAAATATTCTAAAAATCAATCCTGCCGACAATGTGGTGGTAGCTATCCAACCGCAGTCGGCAGGTGCTGTTATTGAAGTGGACGGCAAGTCCATCACCGTACTGGAAGATGTGCCTGCCGGTCACAAGATTGCCATCAAGGATCTGGCGCAAGGCGAAAACGTCATCAAATACGGCTTCCCTATTGGGCACGCCAAAGAGGCAAAGAGAGCCGGTAGTTGGATGAACGAGAATAACATCAAAACGAACTTGGCAGGACTGCTCGAGTATGAGTATCATCCCAAGGAGGTCGTGCTCAATATTCCCGATGAATCCAGAACTTTTATGGGGTATCGCCGCAAAGACGGACAAGTAGGTGTCCGAAATGAAGTGTGGATCATTCCGACCGTAGGTTGCGTCAACGGTATTATCCAGAAATGTGCTGAACGTCTACGTCAAGAGACCGGTGCGGATAATATCTTTGCTTTCCCGCACAACTACGGCTGTTCGCAATTGGGCGATGACCACGAGAACACTAAGAAGATCCTCCGTGACATGATTCATCATCCCAACGCTGGTGCTATCCTCGTAGTGTCTCTCGGATGTGAGAATAACCAACCGGATGTGTTCAAACAATTCTGCGGTGAGATAGATGAGGAGCGTGTTAAGTTCGTCGTTACGCAGAAGATACATGGCGATGAGGTAGAGTATTGCATGCCTATCTTACGCGAACTGTATGAGTTAACGCAGAAAGACGAGCGTGTGGCTGTTCCGTTGAGTGAACTGCGCGTAGGTTTGAAATGTGGCGGTAGTGACGGTTTCAGTGGCATCACGGCCAACCCGTTGCTCGGTTGCTTGAGTGACTGGCTCGTAGCGCAAGGCGGTACTACCGTGTTGACCGAAGTGCCGGAGATGTTCGGCGCAGAGACCATCCTCATGGATCGTTGTGCGAACAAAGAATTGTTCGATCAAACCGTGCATTTGATCAATGATTTCAAGGATTATTTCCTGTCTCACGGCGAGCCCGTTGGTGAGAACCCGAGTCCGGGTAACAAAGCCGGCGGTATCTCGACGCTGGAAGATAAAGCCCTCGGTTGTACTCAAAAGTGCGGTAAGTCGCTTGTGCGCGGCGTGATGCCGTATGGTGAGCGCCTGCAGGTGAAAGGACTCAATCTGCTTTCCGCCCCGGGTAATGACCTTGTTGCTTCTACAGCCTTGGCTTCCTGCGGCTGTCACATGGTGCTCTTCACCACCGGTCGCGGTACGCCGTTCGGCACGTATGTTCCGACAATGAAAATATCTACGAACTCGAATCTGTATCACAACAAGCCGAACTGGATCGATTTCAATGCCGGCGTGATTGCAGAGGGAGAACCGATGGAGAACGTGGCGAAACGCTTTGCGGAATTTGTGATCGAGGTGGCTAACGGCGCCAAAACGAATAACGAGAAAAACGGTTACCACGAGATCGCTATCTTCAAAAACGGCGTTACGTTGTAAGCATTGTTTTGGAAAAATACAACATTAGAAGCATCCGCACGCGGGTGCTTCTTTTTATGATTTTGTTTATTCTGGTTTATAAAATGAATGTTTTTGAAAATTTTATCTTCATATGCTTGCATATGTTTTAATTTTTTTGTACCTTTGCGCCGTTTTTTTAAGATACTAATGAATTTGCGCGCGTACACAGGGATGATTTTGCTGTTCTTCTTCTCTTTATTTGCAAGGGGAGAAGAATTGGTTGTTGACCGTCAGGCAGAGGATTTTGTGACGGTGAGCCTGTTGGTGTGCGAGCCATACGAGGTGCTGTATTCGTCTCTGGGGCACGCTGCGCTGCGACTGCAATGCCCGACCTATGATTTAGATTACGTGTTCACCTACGAGGGAGAGAGTGTGCACAACAAAATAGGTACCTATCTGCGTGGCGACCTGAAAATGGGCATGTACGCCATACCGACGGATTTATATCTTCAGATATATGAGGCAGTAGGCCGCGGGGTAACTGAATATCAGATAAACCTCTCACCCGAGCAAGAGCAGGAACTATGGCGTAAGATGGATGAGATGCAGACAGCGGGCATGACGCTCCCGTATGATTTCTTCCGCCGCGGCTGTGCCAAATCGGTCGTGATGGTCGTCAAACAGGTGGTCGGACCGAATGGCATCCATTATGCACCTTGGTCGGAGAAATATACAGACCATACGATCCGCGAGTTAGTGCGCGATGCTATTACCTCTGCGCCTTGGACGGAATTCATTCTGTATTTCATGATCGGCTCGGAGGCGGAGAAACCGATGAGTTGCGAGCAGAAACTGATTGTCCCGACGGACTTAGTGGAAGTGTGGCAGCAAGCCACGTTTGATAACGGCCGTCCGGTCTTGTCAAGCGAAGGACACGAACTGGTTCACGGTACATGGAAACCGAAAGTCCCGTTCTTCACTCCCCTTATGGCATCGTTGATAGCATTGCTACTGGCAATAATAGCACTCTGCCTTACGGGAAAGTCGAACCGTTTCTTGCGCATTTCCCTGACAGTCATAGACTATACCCAACTGGTTCTTGTCACGGCCTTAGGCGGACTAATGACCTATCTGGTTTGTTTCTCGTCTCTGCCGTGCACCGATTGGAACTGGTTGATCATTCCGTTCAATGTGTTACCTGCTCTGGCATGGTTTTTGCGTCGTTATTGGGCGATGCCCTATGCGATCGTGATAACCATCTGGTGCATCGTGATGACATATATGCTTATTTGGGGACACGTGCTGGTTGATTGGCCGCACATCATCCTCGCCTTTGCCTTTGCCTTAACGCTATATAGACAATGGCTTTTAAAGAGAAATTAATGTAAAAATATAAAGATAAAATAAAAGTATGAAAAAGATTTTTGTTAAATTATCAATGTTGCTCTTCGTGCTCGTGATGAGTACGACAGCATGGGCTGCGGGTCAGCTTTCTTCTACGCCTATGTATAGCGCAACTTTGACCGCTAATGTCTCATCTACGGGAGGTGGCAAGGTCTACGTGACGGAGGATGACGCAGTCCCAAGCGAAGAGTTGTATGCCGAAACTGATTCCAAAACCAAGGGTTTGGTGCTCTCCATGCAAGGCATGGATAGGATGCGGGTGGCTTTTTGGGTTTGGCAAATGGCAGATGATGGTTATTATTTTGCCGGTTGGTCTTATACAGACAACGGATTTGATTTGGGTAAAGGAGATGAAGAGCATCAATATAACTATTATGCTCTCTATGATGTGAACACAGAGAAAGCGACCTACGATGTTGATGAGAGCGGGGATCCTATTCCTGAGACTTTTGTTTTAAATCCGGAGTATTATACTATCTATGCAACTTTCGAGCCTGTACGTATAACAGGTTATTCACTGAGTGGAGGTAATACCAACGCCCAAAATGGTGATAAATGGGAATCTACGCAGACGGTTACCTATACTTTCTCGGGTGAAGATATAGATGAAGGCGATTTTGAGTCTATCGCTATTGTTCCGGCAGATGCGGCATGGACGGTAAACGATGATTTTACCGTTAACAGCGAAGCAAAGACCGGAACGGTATCTGTCAAGTTCTCAACCTCAAGCGATGCTAAAAATGAGTATTCTGCTAACTTGCGCTTGACAACCAAAGCGGGATTAACGATGAATATCACGCTCAATGCGCGTACTTCTTCGTCCGCTGAAGAGAAAGAACTTGCATTGTATGACGGCAAAACCTATAAAGAGGATATTGACTGGAGTGAATTAAGTGACAAGATTTTAGAACTCTCTTGCACAAAACCGCTTATTAAACTGAATAAAGATCGCGCTGCTGCACTGGAATTGAGTAGTGATCTCTCAATAGATCTTGCAGGTCATACTATTCCAAGTTTGACTGTGAATGCAGGAGCTAATGTAACATTGGTAAGTAGCCCGTATGGCGGTTCTATTACCGGAAATGTTACTAATAACGGCACGCTGACGCTGATGGGTAATACGATCGAAGGCACAGTGACCAATAACGGCACACTCAATCAGAACGGAACGACTATTGAGGGCGCTGTGACCAATAATGGTACGATGACTACCACCGATGGTATTCATCATTCAACCTTGACTTCCACCGGAACCTTAGTGGTGAATGGCGGTACTTTTGAACCGGTAAGCGGAGTGGCAATTAATGTAACCAGTGGTACCGCTGATATTAAGAAAGGAACCATCATCGGCATCACTTATGGCGTGCAATCCGCAGGTGCAAGCACTACAACCACTATTGAGAAACTTGCAGTTATCAGCGGTGGTACTAAGGCATTGAGTTGCGTAAGCGGTACGCTGAAGGTAAACTGTGGTCAGTTCCAAAACCCCGATAATCTGGCGCAAGGGACTATCGTGTTCAAGTCTGCATATTTCCTAAACGCAACAGGCGCAGTAGATAATGAGGTTCGAGGAAAACATCTCTGGCGCAATACTTCAGGTGCAGAGTTCCGCAATGGTTATGAGTTCTTCGCAGGAGACAATGCCGAGGCAAAGAAAGCAGGCGTAAGTGTTTGCCATATTGGCGGTACATCTTATTCTTCTTTGGAAGACGCATTGGATTACGCTAACAATACGAGCGATAAGGTGATTATCATCATGGATAATGATTATACCTTACCGGCTGGATATTATACTTTGCCTAATAATGCAGTGTTGATTGTTCCAAATAGTGATGAACAAGGTAATGAGAATAAAACAATTGAACGTGTTGTCGGTACAGAAGCACAATATGCAACTCCTGAAGAATTCCGCTGCTTAACATTGAATTACGGAGTAAATATTGATGTGTATGGCACAATTGAGGTGGGAGGATTGCAATTTAGTTCAAACGCGTCCTTTGCTAGTTCAGTTTATGGTTCCTATGGCCGAATTCGTATGAACGAAGGTAGTAAGGTGACGCTTCAATCTGGTTCTATTCTTCGTGCTTGGGGTTATATTACCGGTGATATTGAACATAAAACAGGGGATGGCTCTGTGCCGATGGGCGAAATTGATGCGCGTCGCGGTGCTACGGTATATGAACAATTCCAAATGGGAGACTGGAAAGGAGCACGCTTCTCTGGAATGGGATTGCTTGAAGGCAATACAGTATTCCCGCTGACAACCTATTTTATTCAAAACATCGAGGCTCCGGTTAAATACCACCCAGGCGCTAAACTGATTACTGTTGCTGGCGTTACAGCAATGGAATCAGAATGGGGAGGAATGGCATCTATTGTTAGTGGACTATTGGGTACTGCCCAAATCTCGATGAGTGCGAATAATATCCAAATCATTGGTGTAAACCTACAAGATGTAGCGATGTTCCTAATGGATGCCGCTGCGGATGCGGAGAATACATGGGTGCGCAAATGGTATGATGCATCGAAAGATCAGCAAGTATATGAGATTAATAGTGGTGCGCATATTGGAAATCTAGTGATACCATTGGTAAGTTCGCCGTTCTTTACAATGGTTAATATGGGGGATAATCCATTACCTGAAGATCTGACGATGAACTCCGGTCAATACGACTTGCCGATTACCAATAACTTCAAACTACACCTTCTTTCCGGAACGATGGACTTTACGCAATCTACGGAGTTACTCCCAGGTTCAGAAGTAGAGATTGATAAGGAAGCAAAGGTGTGGGTGAATCATACTGAAGGAGTAAATAGTGGAGCACTCTATGTATATGATGCAGACGATTGGGGAACCTACGCGGGTGGCGTAAAGGCTCGTCGTGTGAAGTATTCCCCTGCTTTCGAGGGAGAACCGAACGTACGCGACATCGAAAATCTTGAGGATGCTACTATCTTAGTGCATGGTACCTTTGATATAATCGAAGGTGGTTATGTATATACTTCGGAGCAAGGAGCTAATATTTGTTCTACCAATGAAGATGCAGGTACTTTTACATTCACAGGTCCAAATACTACCGAAACGAAGGAATTGAGTCAAGTAACAAATGCTACTGGTGGAGAGTATGCAACGAATACATTCTATCCTGCTAAATTGCGCAATAAAGATGGTTCTATCAAAGAGACCTCGGGTATGCAAGCTAATCATACTTGTATTTATATGAATGATGCATGGAGTTCCGAAGAAATCTTCTATTTTGATTGTTATGCCGCAACTGTAGATATGCTTACTTATGCTTCGTTAGTGGGGCAGTATGGAAATTCTGATCCAGAGATTCTAGGATCGTGTGTTGAGCATATCTACATCAAACCGCAAGAATGGGTGGAAATCGTAGGAACACCTGCGTTTACGTACGACACCGACCCATATGACCCCTACTTAGTAGGTGTCACGGGAAACGATGATCACACATATAGTGATGCAGACGGAGCTGGACGACTCTTTATAGTGATGGATAAGTATAGCAATTCTCCTTGTCAATGGTGGGAAGTTGAGCAGAAAGATAACTATTATCACTGTATCCATCCGGAAAATGACACCTATTATTATTGGAATGAAAGTCGGAGAGTGTTTGATGAACAAGGAGACCCAATGGAAGAGCCAGTACCTGGCTGGTCGGAAGTTGAATTCACTATCACATGGAAAGATAAAAAATGGGGTAGCGCAGACGAAACTCAAGACTCAATCCTTCAGACTTACACCGTTCCTTACGGCACACAAGCTGAATGGTTGAGCACGAACCCGACGCGTCCTGCCAATGCCGATTACACATATAATTTCATCGGTTGGGGTCCTGAACTCGGCAAAGTGACTTCGGATGTAACCTACACGGCTACTTATGAGGAAAGACAAATCAAATACACTATCACCTTTGTAGAAGACGGTGGTGTGGAGATTGAACGTCACCTCTTGGCTCGTAATGAATGGCCGGTATGCGAGAACCTGCCTACCCGTACAGGTTATACCCTCGAATGGACTCCCGCTATTGCGGCAGTAACTGGTGAAGCGACCTATACTGCTACTTGGGTTCAAGTTGCTCCGGATGATTATGCGATTGAATTCCGAGACTATAATGGTACACTGCTGAAACCGACAGGTGCAGAACCGTATATGGTAGATGTTGATACAATGCCTGTAGCACCTGCTAACCCTGCGAACAAGCCTTCAACCATCGAATACGATTATGTCTTCGACCATTGGTCGCCGGCTATTGAAGCAGTTTCTGCTACCAGTGCAAAGATCTATACAGCCGTTTATCGCGAGATACCGCGAACATATACTATCAGCTATTATAATGAAGCAGGTACTGCTACAATCGGAACACAGATTTTGTCGTATGGCGAAACACCAACGCCTCCTGATGTGACCAAAGAAGAGCCTGCGGCTGGTATGCGCTACACCTATGTATGGAAAACTTTGGATGGCTCAAAGACAATTGAGACCGTTACCGGTGATGCCGATTATAAGCCTGTATTTAGCAGCGAACCGATCAATTACTCCGTCTCGGTTAAATCCAATCCTTCCGGTGCTTGTACGATAGCAGGTGTAGGTACTTATCATTATGGTGATCCAGCAACCATCACGCTTACTAAAAATGACGATTATACATTTGACGGTTGGAGTGATTTGGATAACGAGGATCCGAATAAACAAGCGCTGAGCCGTACACTGACTATTACTCAGGATACTAATCTTGTAGCAAACTTCACGTACGATGGCGCAGGTGTTACCATTTACTGGAAGAATGAAGCAGGAACGCAAGACTTAGTTGCTCCGGTTAATCAGAAAGTAGGAACCGCCACGACCTATCTTGGCGAAATACCTACGAAAGCAGCTACCGCCGAGTTTACCTATACGTTCTATGGATGGGTAACAAAGGATAACGAAGGTAATATCACAAATACCTACAAAAACGGTATGACACCGAAAGTATCCGCCGATGCTACATACTATGCATACTTTACTGCTACGCGAAATCAATACACCGTTACACTTCGCAATGCTATCGCAGGTGCGTGTGAATTTAGAGGAGCTGGCGTACGCGATTACGGCGCAACCGTAAACATTGTTGCTACTCCGAATGGAGATTATGAGTTCGTTAAATGGCAAGAGACAGGAAGTACGCAAGCTGACTTTAACTTGCAAGTAACAAAGGACGTAACTTTGACGGCTGTCGTTAAGGAGAAAGAGAAACCCGCTCCTGCGAACTTGGAATTGGGTCTTAAAGCAGATCCTGTAACTATTGAACCGAGTACCGATTATACAAATGTCATCATTACGTCTGACGGTATAGAACATTCGTCGCAAATCATCAATGCTAATAACATTACTCTCTACGGTAACGCAGACTATGTGCTGCAGCAAGCGATGACTGCCGGAGTATGGTATAGTGTTGCTGTACCGTGGCGCGTAGAAGCAAATGGTGGCATTTATTTGGGCAATTCCTCTGCTCCTGCTGAACTTGGAAAGGATATAGAAATCATCTATTATGATGGAGCTGTTCGTGCAGCACAAGGTAAGGTAGATGCTTGCTGGGTTTGGATGAAGAAAAGTTCGCAGAAAGTCTTAGAGCCGGGACGTGCATATATGTTCCTTCTTAGACACGGAGCGGTTTCAAAAGTTACCTTCCGCAAGAAAGCACTTGAACCACTCTTGACTACTACCACTTCTGTTAGCCAATATGCTTCTGCTACTGCTACGGATGCAAACTGGAACGCGATTGCCAACCCGTCGCTCTTCCATGCGTTCATCAATGCCGGTGCGAATGATGCAGAGTATGGTGTGAATAAGGGACAGGTTTATGATGCAGCTAATGAGCGCTACGTTGAATATGATATGAGTAGTGATAAACTCGTTGTAGGTCAGCCTATTTATGTGCAGGCTGCAGCTGCGAAGTCTATTGTTGCCAATAGCAGTATGTATGCTGGAGCTCCGGCACGGCATGCAAGTGCACAAATTCGCCCGACAACTTTCGAATTATCGATTAACGCTAACGGCGCTTCAACGGCAGATAAACTGACTGTCCGCCTCAATGAGAACAAAGAGGAGAATAAGTACATCATTGGTCAAGACCTCGTTAAGTTCGGTGTCAGCACGAAGGTGGCACAAATGTGGATTAACCGCTACGATGCAAAACTTTGTGTGAACACGATAGCACCGGAAGGCGATGTTACTACCTTCCCGATGAGTATCTATGCTCCGAAGGCAGGCGAGTACACGATTGCTATTGAGCACGAAGAGAATACAAATGACTATGCGTTGTATCTTACTTACAACGGTGAGGCTATCTGGAACCTCAGTGACGGTGCTTATACGTTGAACCTCAACAAGGGTACTATTAGTAATTATGGATTACGCGTAAGCGCACGCGCACCGCAAGTAACTACTGGTGTAGACGAGGCTATCGTCGAGGCACAAGGTGAAACCGCAATGAAAGTGCTGATTAACAATCAGGTATTCATCATCCGTGGTAACCGCGTATATAGCGTAGATGGTCAATTGGTAAAATAAGGAGAAACGAATTATGGAAAAGAAAATCTATATGAGCCCTCTCGTTGAGGTTGCGAAAATTAACATGAATGTTTCTGTTCTTGCAGGAAGTCCTCCCGATGGAACGGATCCTGCACTTCCGCCTCACCCGGGTGTTCCCGGTCGCCGCTGGTCGGATGTGTTCTAAATCGAAAATTAGGGTGTGTCGCAATGACGCACCCTATTTTCTTTATAGTCCTAAATGAATTCTTTATAAGCCTAAATGAATGCGGAAACGCATTCCCCACTGGATATTCGGCGAGAGGGACCAAACGGAATAGAGATCGCATACGCGCAGGATGTTTCCTATTCCCACGCCCACTTCGGCGTAGAAAAGCTGACTGCTGGCAACTGACGGCTGAGAGCTTAGGTAGCCGTATGCCATCTTGCCTTCCACCAGTTCGCGTAGATGCAGGTATCGGATGCCTGGAATGAGATTGAATAGTATGCCGTGACCATTCCACTCCGTCTGCAACGTGATGTATTTATCTGCCATCAATTGGTTACCGTGCAGCAAGGTGAAGCGGTATGGATCATAGGCGTAACCTTGGTTCGCGCTCGCCTGCCATAACATGGTCTGTGGTACTTGTCCGAAAATAGCACCCGCTTGTAACGCATAGTCCAATGTACCTCCCATGCCCAGCTGCGCGTGCTGGGTGAGCATGACGCGCAGATGCGCGTAAAGCGCACTTTGCGCATTGGTGATTTGCCAGTGGCCTGTTTCTGCGCCTAAGTAAAGCACCGGATACTTGTTGGAGTAGGCGTACCGACGCATGAAATATCCGTCATACTTCTTCTCTCCCCAACTGAGCCTAACTATTCCGCTTAAGGACTGATACGCGTAACCGTCCTGCCACCCGGCGCGCACATACGTGTGCGTTTCTACATTCTTACTCCAATCGGCAAACCAGTGTAATTGTATCTGCCGCTGACGCATTGCGGTATTCACGCACAGACTGTCGCGATGGAGCGCTTCGAAGGCATAAGCCGTAAAATCGAAGTTGCCCCAGCCCATGGAGTTCTCCCGCATTAGCCTATCGAAATCGTCCACTTCCGACCATACGTAGTGGTCGTTGTACTCCAGTTGTAAGATGTTCCGCCGTTGGGTAGGCAAGTTAATGGAGATGCGTCCCATTCCCTTCGGACTGCGGTCTTTGAATCCGTATCCTACAGATGCCTCCAGACTCACCACTTTGGAGAACTTCTCGTTCGTGCGGAACGGCAATCCGATGTGTACGCCTTCATGATGATTGACTTGCAGGATCTCCTCCACGTGACCTATATCCACCGGTGTGCCTGTCGGAATATATCCGGTTGTGGCGATAGTGGCGAACCATTTGGCGGTTCGGATGATCGGCAAACTGTCCAATGCCGCGAAAGCGGAATCGGAGGCTGATAGACCTACTATGCCGGTCTGATCGGATTCGCGCTGTAAGACCGCTACACTGTTGGACCGCAAATTTTCGTTTGCTGTAGGATTTGTCAAAGAGGTGTTTATCAACAGTGTGGGGAAGACCGTACCTGCTTGTTCGGATTTGATAGCAAAATCCAGCAGCACCGATATATGCTCGTCCGCAATAGCGCCGTCCTCTGCAAGCGTCTGGGATACATGCAGGTTATTGACGTAATTCACTGCCACCTCTGCCGGCACGTATGCCCGAATAGACCGAAGTGCATACGTATTGGTATCAATCACCATCTCGCCGTTGAAAGTGGCGTAGAAGGCGTTTCGCGTACGGAAATGAATGGTATCCCCCTCCAGATAGTAGCGGTAATAAAGATGCCCGCTTGAGGCTAAGGGCGACAGAAACGCATGCCCCATCAGCGAAACGGAATTGGCGTAGAAATTGAGATTCCCTTCGCCGCCTAATAGAGAAGAATAGTCCGTGGTGGACAGAATGAGCGCTTGCGTGCGCTGGTCATTGGCGGGAATCATCTCTTGTCCGGACAACCGGAACGACTGCGTTTCCCGATACAGCGGCAGGATATACGTAGAATCATCTTCTTGTATCATACCGCTCTGCAGGCTGCGCCATAAAGCCCGACGCAGATGCCGTTTCTGTATATGCGATACATAGAGCGTCTGCTCGCGCTGTACGGTGAAAGTCGGTTCCTGACGCAGCGTACGGTCATTATCTTTGCGATGCGCACGTACTTGACGAAGCAGTTCTAATGCCGGGTTCTCGTTCGGCGCTACAACCACCTCTGCCAGCATAGTTGTTTTTTCTCGCATTGCTACTTGCAAGCCGGCCATTGCTCCTGGTTCGATATCGAATCGCTGGGTATAATAACCGATAGCAGAGAAAACCAACTGTGCCTTGGCTTGCATGTCCACGCGCAGCGCATAAGAGCCGTTCTCATCGGAGGTCGTGCCGATCTTGGTGCCTCGGAAATGAATATTCACGTTCGGGATTGCCTCGCCGGTAGCCTCGTTCACCACTTCGCCGACGATGATGGTTTCGGTTGCCGAAACCATGACCGCGATAAGCATAGCTGTAAGAACGGCGATAAATCGCCTGTACGACCGCTTACGCTGTACGGCCGCTCCGCTGTAGGATTCTATTTGTTGGCTGGATGGCATTGTAGTATAGCTTGACGCAGGTCTTGTACATCAAGGTGCGTATAAATCTCTGTGGTGGCAAGGTCTTCGTGCCCTAACAATTGCTGAATAATACGCAAATCCGCTCCGTTTTGCAGCAGATGCGTAGCGAACGAGTGACGTAAGGTGTGCGGAGAAACAGTTTTGGTGATACCGGCCTCTGCGCACAGGTTCCGCACAATAGTGAAAACCATCGCGCGCGTCAGCGGCCGACCGTAGCGGTTCACGAAAGCATAGTCCCGCGACTCCGGTTTGATGGGCCATGTGGCGCGTTCCTCCAACCAATAACCGAGCCACTCTTCCGCTACGGGCGA
Source organism: Paludibacteraceae bacterium (assembly GCA_017401985.1). Classification (GTDB taxonomy): domain Bacteria; phylum Bacteroidota; class Bacteroidia; order Bacteroidales; family Paludibacteraceae; genus Colicola. The sequence goes on from JAFPNK010000026.1 coordinate 53,507, forward strand.
AAGAGGAACAAGGCGCTGTTTGGAACCCTTGCCTTCGATCAGCATATAGTGATCGTTCCGGTATATTTTGCTGAGTTGCAAGTTAACCAGTTCGCTTACACGCAAACCACTTCCGTATAGAATCTCCATCATCGCGCGGTTGCGGTGACCTTCATTGGAACTAAGGTCAATAGCCGCCATCATGCGGTTAATCTCATCCAGCGTCAGCACAGTAGGCAGATGCTTGGATTTCTTCGGCCCTTCTAATAATTCGGATGGGTCTTGGTCTATATAATCTTTGTATAGCAGAAACCGGAACCAGGAATGAATACCGGCCAGCACACGGGCTTGTGTGGCTTCGGAACGGATGGTCTTGAACTGCTGAAAAATAAACTCCTGCAATTGGTCAAAATCCATCTTCACAAAGTCTATTCCGAACTCCTTGCAGTACATACGTAGTTTCTCCAGATCCATCTCATACCCTTCCACCGTGTTAGGGGAGTAGCCGCGTTCCAAACGTAGCCACGTATGGTATTCTTTGAGAAGCGCCGTATCAGATGTTACTGTTTTGCCCATGGGATGAGAGTGCCGGTGAAGGAGCAGTTATAGGTGGCTTTGCCACCGTATGCGTTGCGGTAATAGAACGTGAATAGCAGACTGTCGTTCCGATAAACGAACGAACCGGAGTCTAACAGTTGTATTGATTGTAGTTTGTTTTGTTCTACGTACAGCAGGTATATACCGTGCGGGGTTCCTTCGTAGTCGCGTCCCGGAAGGAATCGGAACGAGGACTGCTGAAAATCGAAGATCGAAAGACTATCCAGTGGAATGGATGTGTATCGGCCTTCCTCTAACAGCGAGTCAGGAACGAAGATATCCGTGATGCAGAGGTTGTAACCGGTTCCTTTCATGCGATGAGCGGAATCCAATTCCAGCCCCTCAGAGTAGATATCTAGTCCTACGACTGCATAGGGAATCGAGTCATAGCAATGCCCGTATAGCTGTTCGTATGCCAGATTGTACGTTTTCGGGAAACCGCGGTAATACGAAGGCTGCGAAGGAGTACAAGCGATCGCCAAGAGGGCGACTGCAAGGTACACTATATGATGTGTGATGTGTGATTTCATCTCTTAACTCTCCACTTTTAACTTTCGCGTCGGATACCACGCTGCGGCTAAACCAAGCAGCAGCACAATACCGCCCACGAGGATGATGTCCGGCGTTTGTACGTGCACCGGGTAGGCGGATATCACATAGTCTGTGCCGTCACCCAGTTTGAGCCAACCGAACTGCTGCTGTCCCAGGCACACGAGCACGCCGAGCAGCAGACCCGCCAGTGTGCCAAGTGCGGAGATGAGCCAACCTTCCAACAGGAAGATCCGGCGTATCGTGTGTTCGTCGGCACCCAGATGGGAAAGGATACGGATACTCTCGCGTTTGTCAATGATAATCATAGAGAGCGATCCGATGATATTGAAGCTGGCAATCAGCAGAATAAAAATCAGCAGTAGCACCGTCAGCAGTTTCTCTATGCGCAGGATACGGAAGAAATCCTCCTGCTGCTCGTAGCGGTTCAGCACTTTATAACCCGGTCCTAAGGCTTTGGCTATTTGTGCTTTTATATTGGCGATCTCCGATTTTTTCTGCCCTTTGGGTTGTATTCTTAGCGCGGTGGCGGAGTACTCGTCGTAGTCGAATAACCGTTGTGCCATCGGCAGCGAAACGAGCATCAGTTGGTCATCGTACTCCACTTGATTCACGGCAAACGTGCCGGCAATGAACGCATGCTCATGTCGCAGCGATTGATCCGGGCGGAGTAGATTGATACGTCCGGTACGCTCCGGCGCATAGAGGTGTAACGCGCCTGTGAAATGCGCATTGATACCTATCTGCGATGCCAGTCCGCGCCCCAAGACCGCGCGCTCGAAGGCACCGTCCCATACGCTGAAGTAACCGTCAGTGATGATGGTATCCATGTTTGCGGTGCGGGTGAAGAGGCTGTCCACTCCCATCACACGCGCAGGCATCTGATGGTCTTTGTATCGCACAAGCGCCGTTTGCTCCAACTGCATGGAGATGGCTTCTATATCCTCGCGCGCGTACAACGAAGCGATGGGAAGTGTGTCGGTGCGCAGTGTCTGGCCTTCCGTGGGAACGACCAGCAGCACCGGATCAAACTCCGAGAACATCTCTTCCACCAGCACACCGAAACCGTTCATCACGCTCAACACGCATATCATTGCCGCGGTGACCACAGCAATAGCACCGGCACTGATGCCGGAGACAATATTGATAGCGTTGTGTCCTTTCTTTGAGAAAAGGTATCGCCAAGCGATGTGCGGTTCAAGGCGAGCCATGGTTATAAACAGAAAGAGCCCCTAACGGACTCTATTTCAATTGTTATTTACCTAATAACTCATCTATTCGTTCCATTCGGTCGATGGTCTCGTCGAGATGGAAGATGATCTCCGGTATGATTCGCAACTGATGCCGCTCGAGGGTTCCCAATTCTCCGCGGAAGCGGTGGGCGTTCTCCTCAATCAGCGCCATCGTTGCTGCAACCTTATCTTGCGGGAAGATAGATAAATAGATGTGAGCAATAGCCAAATCCGGCGACACACGCACTTCGCTCACAGAAATCAATGTTCCGTGGAGCGTGCGCGCGTATCGCAGTAAGATGTCGCTCATGTCTTTTTGAATCAGACGAGCAATCTTGTGTTGTCTAGTTGACTCCATTAAAATTTGTGGCGACCCTCGTCAGCTACGGTCAGTTTCTTGCGACCTTTAGCACGGCGTGCAGCCAATACACGGCGACCGTTTGCGGTAGCCATTCTCTCCAAGAAGCCGTGTTTGTTACGACGCTTGCGTTGGGAAGGTTGGAATGTACGTTTCATTGTCTTATTGTTATTAAGGTTCTCTCACGAGAACGGGTTTATACGTCAAAAAAGCGTGCAAAGGTACTGCTTTTTTTTGAATTGACCAAATTTTTTTGCACTTTTTTTGTTTTTGTACGTGTTTTTAATCAAAAACTTCCATCAAAATGTCCAGCGAACGGGGTGTTTGCCATGTTTCAACGTGTTCTTCGAAGTATGAACAGAGTGACCGTAATGCTTCTTGACGCGCTTTGCGGGTCGTCGGTGTAGAATGATTAGAAATTTGGTCTTCGGGAATGGCAAATCCCAATTTTGCTGCAAAATCCGCAAGGAACTGCAGGTGGAAGTTAGCTACCTGATCGGCAGGGGTGCTGTCTAAGGCGCGGATGGCTTCTGTTATGAACTCGTACATCGGTTCATCGCTCATCGGATGCCGCAGTACATGGTAGAGTACCTCACTGATAAACAGCGAGATGGCGCGTTTGTACGGGTCTGTGGTGATGGTAGTGGGTACGTAGGTCAGTTGAGCCGTTCGGACAGAATGCTCGTCGATGGTCAATTGAACGATGGCGAGCGGGGTGTATTTGCCGGTGGTGTTCTTCCTCCCGATTCCATACACCTTATAGTTAGCGCGTCCGCCCGTGCGCGTGTACGCGTGCAGTAGATGGGCTTTGTCGTTGTGCGGCTGAAGAGCGAGCACTATGGCATCAGTGGTGCTTAACATAGACGATGTCCACCACTTGACCGTCGCTCAAACGGTAGGTATTGAACGTTAAAGGAGAAGGTTGGTAACTGACATCCGTTCGTTTGATGGACAGCACCGAATAGGTGGGAACGGTGTCCGTTACGTCTGCAATGCAGCGTATGTGTTGCGCTTTGTTCTTGCCGGCCGTATTCATGACCACGAACGGTCCGCGGCGCATGTAACTGTGGTCGTGTCCGGCTATCACGAGATCTGCATCCGCCAGCGCATGTCTGAACGTGGTATAGATGAGCGGATTGCATCGTCCTTTGCCGGGCGAGAGAACAGGGTGGTGCATCATCACCACTATAAACCGATCGTCGGCGGTGTACATCGCTTCGCACAACCAGGTGAGCGTGCGCGTGAGGTAAACCAAACGGTCCAGGGGATTCGTATCAATCACGATGAGACGCAGATCGGTATAATCGAAATAATAACTGGCACCGGGCACTTCGATCGGTCCGTTATGCGGATGCTCGAAAGCACTCTCCCATACGGGCGATACTTGTTTGAACCAGCCTTTGGAGTACTCATGATTACCCGGGCAAGGAATGACGGGCGTGCCGAACAGTTGACTTCCTGTCCATTCGCGCAGTAGCCACTGGTAGTAGTAGCCTTGTCCGCGTTCCAGCCAGTCACCCGTTTGTGCTACAGCATCAACCTGTGGTACACGCGCAGCCAGCGTGTCGTAGTCGGCACGCGTCAGGCGGTTATGAATATCTCCGAGCACCAGTATGTCCAGTGATTCCGGAGTGGTGTCTTGGGTGAAGAATGGGAACGTGTATGTGCGTTGTGCCCCTTTCCATTCCGGTTCATCCGGCATGCCGAACCACGCCTGCCAGCGGACGATGCAGAGTGCTGCAGCGCCCGCTACCAGTAGCGTGATTACTATGCCATATACCCATTTTTTCATTAGAAGGGCAGATCGCTGGTACCGTCACCGGCTGAAGCGTCAAACGGATCAACGTTCACCGGAGCGGCAGGTTGTTCAGCAACAGGCGCAGCAACCGGAGCGGCTTGTGCCGGAGCAGCTGCAGGTACAGCAGCGGCCTGCGTTGTGTCGCCTTGTTGAATACGCCAAGCACGGATGGAGGTGTACCAACGGCCGTTGAACTCACGGCTCTCGATATCGAAACTAACTGTTACCAATTGGTCTATATCGCAGGGGTTCTGTTTGATACGATCCTCACCGAATACCTCAAAATGCACTTTGCGGGGATACTGATCCAGTGTCTCCAGTACATACGGTTGCACTTTCCACGGGTTACCGTTTTTGCCAATGCCCTCTTGTGCGGGCAGGACTTGTATGATTTTTCCTACTACTTCCATGATGATTAACCTTTGATTGCTGCAACACCCGGGAGAACTTTACCTTCGATAGCTTCGAGCAGTGCACCACCACCGGTGGAGATGTACGAAACCTTGTCAGCCAGACCGAACTTGTTCACACAAGCTACGGAGTCACCACCGCCGATGAGCGAGAAAGCACCTTCAGCAGTTGCCTCTGCGATAGCCTCACCGATTGCACGGCTACCGCCGCAGAAGTTATCAAACTCGAACACGCCTGCAGGACCGTTCCAGAGGATGGTCTTAGCGCCCTTGATAGCATTGCGGAAGTTCTTCTGTGCCTCAGGACCTGCATCGAGTCCTTCCCAACCCTCAGGAATAGCGTTGGACGGGAAGATCTTCTGGTTAGCGTCGTTGCTGAAGTTATCTGCGCAGATAGCATCCGGAGCGAGCACGAGCTCTACACCGTTCTTCTTAGCCAGTTCCTCAACGCCAAGCGCTACATCGAGTTTGTCGAGTTCAACGATTGAACCACCGATCTCGCCACCATGTGCTTTTGCGAACGTATAGGTCATACCACCGCAGAGGATCAGTTTGTCCACCTTACCGAGCAGGTTCTCGATGATACCGATCTTGGAGCTTACTTTCGAACCACCCATGATGGCAACGAACGGACGTTTGATGTCACCGAGTACTGCATCTACAGCTGCTACCTCTTTCTCCATCAGGAAGCCGAGCATCTTATTGTCTGCATCGAAGTAGTCTGCAATAACAGCGGTCGAAGCATGTTTGCGGTGAGCGGTTCCGAAAGCGTCCATTACATAGCAGTCTGCGTACGATGCGAGCACTTTAGCGAAGTCTTTCTGACGTGCTTTCATCTCTTTCTTAGCAGCCTCGTAAGCCGGATCCTCTTTCTCAATACCTACCGGTTTGCCTTCCTCTTCCGGATAGAAACGGAGGTTCTCGAGCAGCAGTACCTCACCCGGTTTGAGAGCAGCAGCTTGGTCTTGTGCTTTAGCGCAGTCCTCAGCGAACTGAACAGGACGACCGAGCGCAGCAGCTACCGCATCTTTGATCTGACCAAGGCTGAACTTAGCCTGTACTTTACCTTTCGGTTTGCCCATGTGGCTCATGATGATGAGCGCACCGCCCTCGTCGAGGATGTGCTTCAACGTAGGAAGCGCACCACGAATACGGGTGTCGTCTGTGATCTTACCGTTCTCATCCAGTGGCACATTGAAGTCCACGCGTACAATCGCTTTCTTACCTGCGAATTTGTAATCTTTGATAGTCATAATAGTAATATTTTTGATTTGTGATTTATGATTTCAAATTTGTTATTTTACCAGTCAATGGAGGTGAGGCGACCTTTGTACACATCGCTGTGGGTCATTTGTGCGTCTTGTCCTCCGAACAGGTATATATCGTTATTGCGCACGATAGCCGTCTGTTTCTGCCGTGCCTGATATACTTCGGGCAGTCGGTTCTTCGCCGTGTCGGCTGCGTACCAGTTCAGTCCCTCGTCGTCCGAGATGAGTATATCGCGTCCGTAATAGGTCATCTTGTCATCCACTCCGCCGAACATCAGCAGTTGGTTGTTATAACTGATGATAGAAACGCCGGTCAGGCTCTTGAAGGCCGGTCTGCCGATGGAGAACTCCTGCAAGCGGTATCCGTTATTCTCCGGCGTATGTTTGGAGTACTCCAGGTTCCATCGTGTGTTGAGTGACTGTCCGTTCTCCGCGAAGCCTCCGACGATCATTGCCCGCTCGCGTAAGCTTGGGCTACGGAAGGTGACGGTGGCGAAGTCGCTGACAGGGAACAGTCCTTCGGGCTTGAGTCCGGTCATGGTGATCGCGCCGTCTGCGTAGGTGCCCAGTTCGTAGGCATCCTCGTTGCCGGTTAGCGCCCATACTTGTTCGTTCCAATAGAGCAGCATCGTTTGCACGGTACAGCCGACGGTATGTGCGGTCCAGTTGATGGCATCCGTAGAGGTATAGACGGCGTTGTCTTGTCCGTAATAGAGCGTAGTGCCGTCGCTGATGATCTGACGTACGCGTGTGCCGGCCGGCAGTCCGGTCGGTTGACCTTCGTCACTCCATGTGGCGCCATCTGCAGAGCGGTATGCGCGCAGCGCAAAACCGTTGGAACTGATCAGCACAAAATCACTACCCGCTTCCACTACGCGTTGCTCGTTATCATGGTCGGGATAGATACCTGCGGTCAGTTGTGTCCAGGTGTACAGATCGGGATCCACTTGATGCACGGTTGCGCGAATCTCATACACCTTGGTCGTCGATTGATCAGCCGAACGAAGCGTCAGATAGACCGGTTGTTTGGTGAAGTCCAAGGTGTCGTATCCGGTCAGCACCACGGTGGTGTCCACGAAGGTGAGGAACGCTGCGCCTGGAGTAGCGGCAAAGGTGAAGCGCGGAACGACGCTGTCCAGGCGTGTGCCGTAGAGCATGGAGTCTTTGTTCCATACCAGACCGGTGTCCAGTCGTTCGTCCACGGTGAAGACCGCAGCCGCAAGACCGGGCATGGAGTCGTTTTTGGCGAACGAGAACGCACTGAGTTTAGCCACTGAGGAAAGGGTGGATGAACTGGTCGATTTGCTCTCGCATCCGGTCAGCACAACTGCCATTATGCTCAATAATATATATAAAAAGTGCTTCATTTGGCGTTTATTTCGTATTATTTTGTTTTTTTTCTTGTCTATTTCGGAAAAAAGCAGTACCTTTGCAGCCCGAAATACAAATTATCATCAATCGCTATGTTGTTTGAAGCTCAAATACATGATTTCTTCAATTGGCTTCCTTGGGTAGCCCGTCGCAAGGAGCAAAAGGCGCTTCGTGCGTTGGTTGAGCAGCGTCGTCGTATCATGACTCCGGAGGAGGTGACAGCAGAGTCCGGTCGTATCATTGCCCAGATTGAGCAGATGTCTGCTTTCCGTGAGGCGAAGACGGTGCTTCTCTTTTATCCGATTCATAATGAGGTGGACTTGCGTCCGCTTATCACTAAGTACGGAGATCAAAAAACGTTTCTTTTTCCTGTGACCCATCGTCGCTCGATGGAGGTTCGTCCTTACGATGGCGAGGATATGATGCGTAAGGGGCGTTATGGTGTGCCGGAGCCTCAGACAAGAACCTATCGGGGGCCGATTGATGTAATCTTTGTTCCCGGCGTGGTGTTTGACCTGCATTGTCACCGTATCGGTCGTGGTGGCGGATATTACGATAAGTTCCTTGCTCATCAGCATCGCGCCAAGAAGATAGGTGTGTGCTACACGTTCCAGTTGAAGAAGCACGATGTGCCTCATTCGCTGCACGACCGTAAGATGGACCGCGTGGTTACTCCTCAGCGAACCATTGGATAGTCGGTTGGCTCTCCTGAATACGCTTTAACTCTCTGTCGGTCTCGGCGGAGAGTTTTCTTTCTCCCTTACGATAGTAATAGACAAGGCCGTACAATTGGCACTTCATCATTTTCTCATAGGGGAAGAGGTCTTTATAATAGTCCTCGATCACGTTCCACAGATTGAGTATGATCTCATCGGCTTGTTGACGCATCGGTTCCAGGTCCCCGTGTACGCGTTCGCTGTTTTGCACATGGAACGTGTGTTGGCGTTGGTGCTCGCAGAAGATGTCATAGTGCACCTTCACTTTGTTAATCGCCGGGTTGTAAATCGGGAAGCCGCCGTTGGCCATACGTTTCTGCTCGCCCTCGATGATGTTCTTTCCCCATTCGAGTATATTCTCCTCGGTGGACAGATCCGGCACTACATTCAGATGCGGATCCAGCCCGTAGAGCAATTTCTGCTCTTTCTTGATCTCTCCGCGAATGACGGCCAGGTTGAGCACCTGTATAAAATGGGAAATATACATACGCGCGTTCTGCACGATGTGACGATACTGCTTGTTGGCTTTGACGGTGGAGGTGTAGTTGTCTTTCGATTGCATCACTACGTTCTCGAACGACACTAAGAACCGTTGTGCTTCGCTTTGCATCTTGTACGGAATGACCTGCTCGGTATAATCGGCAGTCTGCGCCCGTTGAATGGCGTTCTGCAGCGCATGCAAGCGTGCTAAGTCTGTGTTGGGTAATCGACGATAAGGCATAAATCTAATTTTTTATTTTTGATTTATGATTTCAAATTTAACTTTTTCTCATTGCGAGTTGTTCGGCCATGACGCGTAGGCGTTCGGTGGCGCTGTTCTGCGGCAGCTTGTCGAGTTGGGCGAGTGCTTGCGCCGTATGGTCCTCCATGATGGCTTCGCAGGTCTGACGCACGCCGAGACGGTCATAAATAGCGGTGACTGCCGCCACTTTCTCCTCGTTTCGGTCGGTGGCCATGATCCACTGCAGCAGTTCGGCTTTAGACTCCGCGTCCGCGTTCTCCATTGCGGTGAGAAGGAGTGCTGTTTTCTTGTTGGCACATATGTCGCCTCCTATCGTTTTGCCGAAGGTAGCAGGGTCGCCATAGACATCGAGTATGTCGTCCTGAATCTGGAACGCCAGACCGAGATGCAGACCGTATTGGTACAGCGCCTCCAGTTGCACGTGGGTGGCGCCGGCTATGTAACCGCCGATCCGCATGGCATTGGCCAGCAGCACGGAGGTCTTGAGTTCGATCATCTTCATATAATCGTTGATGCTGATCTGGCTCATATGCTCAAAATCAACGTCATACTGTTGTCCTTCGCAAATACCGGTAGCCATTTCGTTGAACCACTTGAGCACTTGCGGTAGTTTGTCGGCAGGCACGCCGGCCAGCAGTTTGTAGGCCTCAATGAGCATCTGGTCACCGGATAAGATAGCGGTGTTGGCATTCCAGTTGACATGTACGGTGGGACGTCCGCGGCGTACCTCGGCGTGGTCCATCAGATCGTCATGGAGCAGGGTGAAGTTATGAAACACCTCGAGTGCCAATGCAGCCGGCACCGTTTGCTCGATGGCATCCCCGTTAATCAGTCCGCCGTTGACTATCGCTTCGGCTGCGATGAGCGCCAGTGTGGGACGCACGCGTTTGCCGCCTGATGCCAAGGCGTACTCAATCGGTTCGTACAGTCCTCGCGGCTCTTTTTGCCAGTTCAGGCTCTCAATCTCTTTGTTAATGTCTATCATTGTTAAAACTTATTTTCAATAATATCGGTCATTACGTCCTTGATATCCAGGCCGGCGGCGCGGATCTGCTGCGGAATGAAACTCGTCGGTGTCATACCCGGTGTGGTGTTCACCTCCAGCAGATTGATGGTATCTTCGCCGGTGATGATCCAATCGACACGAATGATACCTTGTGCGCCGATGATGTCATACAGACGCAGGGTCTCCGCTTGAATCTTATCGCGTATCGCATCTGGAATACGGGCAGGAGTGATCTCGTCTACCTCGCCTTTGTACTTGGCATTGTAATCGAAGAACTCGTTGTGCGTCACCACTTCGGTAATCGGGAAGGCAACGGCTTTGTTCTTGGTCTTATACACACCGCAGGTCACTTCCGTGCCCTGCATGAACGATTCGCAGATGACCTCATCGCCCTCTTGGAACGCACGCTCGATAGCGGGATAGACGTCTTCGACGGTCTTCACTTTCGTGCAGCCGAAGGAACTGCCGCCTACGTTCGATTTGATGAAACAAGGCAAGCCTAACGTCTCGGCAATCTTCGGCGCATTCGGCAACTTCTGACCAGCGCGAAGCATCATGCTGTTCGCGATATGAAAACCGAAATAAGAGAGATAATGATTGCAAGCGTATTTATTGAACGTCAGCGCTGCGGCTAACACTCCGCAACAACTGTAAGGCAGACCGATCATGTCCAGATAGCCTTGTAAGATACCGTTCTCACCCGGCGTACCGTGTATCGTGATATACGCGAAATCGAAGGTATGTTTCACGCCCCCGCGCGTAAAAGAAAAATCATTCTTATCAATCGGGCACCCGTCCTCCGTGTGCCAGTCGCTACCCTTGAGCACCACGATTGTGAGGTCATAGCGCTCTTTGTCCATAAAGGAGTAGATACCCGCAGCCGAACGCAGCGACACCTCATGCTCACTACTGTCCCCACCTGCAATAATTGCTATCTTTCGCTTCATTTTATCCCTAAATTAAAATCGGACGCAAATTTACAACTTTTTTTTGATATATGCAAATTATTTTCTATAAAAATAGAAAAAAGCGCTTATGCTGAGTGATTTTATAAAAATGACGAAATCAAATAAAGACTTAAAGCGTCCTCAAAGAAGTTTGGGACTAAAATTATTCGAATCGCAGGTAGGGCGCGAGGCGGAGAAGGTCTTGTTCTGTCAGGTCGGGCAGGGCCTGCAGTTCGTCTATGCTGCGCAGTCGTGTGCGTTGGCGCCGTAGCGTGTAGATGGCTTTGGCCTGCTGATGGTGCAGGTAGGGATGGCGTTGCAGTTGCTCCACGGAGCAGGTGTTGATGTTGAGCGTGCGGATGTCTGCCGTGTCTGCCGTGAAGTGTGTCAGCAGCGTGTCGAGATGGCATTGCGCCAGCGGTTCGTCCGTCAGTTGCGTAGGGCTGTAATACCCGCCTAACTGCTCGCGATACCGCACGATCTGCACGGCGGAGAAATGTCCGATACCTCGGATAAGTTGCAGTTCGGTGGTGTCGCAATGATTGAGGTCGAGGATTGTATCTTTCTTCACCCGTTTGGCATAGCGCCATCCGACGGAATCGCGCCAGAGTGAATCGGCGATACGGAAGGAATCATACTGCTGTTGTCGAATGCGTTTCCATTCGGCTCGTCGCAAGGAGTCGGCGGTGCGGAACGAGTCGTAGCGTTGTTCGCGTTCGGCAGCCCATTGGGCATAACGAAGCGAATCGGCAAGACGCATGGAGTCTTTGATCTCTTCCCAAGTGCGGTGTTTCTTCTTGGGTTCGGGTTGCTCAGCCTGCGGTTCGGTAGGCCATACGGCCATTCCTATCCAGACGATGAGTGCCAGACCAAGAATAATAGCGGCACCGATGCGCTGTTCATTACTTAACATACCGTGCTATCTATTTGTCCGTCCGCCAGATGTGTGGTGATACGGTCGCCGTGATGGAGTTGGTTAACGGAGCGAACGACCTGTCCGTTGTGGGTCAACAGGCTGTATCCCATTCGGTAGATGCGTTCGGGATTGCAGGCGGCTAATCGCTGTTCGAGCATCTCGATGCGATGCCTGCGAATGAGTATCTGTCGTTCTCTGGTGCGTTGCAGTCGGATGAGCAGGTCGGCAATGCGGTTGTTTTGTTCATCCATTCGGTGAATGAGCCACTCGGCCACGGCGGTTGGTGTCTTGAGCGCTTGGTGCGCCACCATGTCCAGCACGGACACGTCTCGGGTGTGCCCAATTCCGCTGATGATGGGCAACTCGAACTGCGCGCAGACGGCGCATAGGGTGTAACTGTCGAAGCAGCTGAGGTCCGTGACGGCGCCGCCACCGCGGATGATTACGACTATATCGTAATGACCACTATCGTTGTAAGACCGCTTCGCTGTAGGACTGCTTTGCTGTAAGACCGCTTCGCTGTTAGATATCTCTTCGAGGGCGGCGAGGATGGATTTTTCGGCGGTGTCGCCTTGCATGGTAGCGCCGAAGAGTTGTGTCTCGAAGCGGTAGCCGCTGTTATCCAGTTGATGCTTGAAGTCTTCATAACCGGCTGCGTTGGCGGAAGAGATGACGGCGATGCGGCGAATGAGAGTAGGTAAGGGAAGCAGTTGTTGCGCTTCCAGAAGGCCGTCTTGCTCGAGTTGCCGAATGGTTCGCTGGCGCTGCATGGCTATTTCGCCAAGGGTGTAAGACGGGTCGATATTCGTGATAGAGAGGCTTAGTCCGTACACCGGATGGAACTGTATCTCCACTTCCACGAGTACCGCCATTCCCGGTTGGAGTCGCTGGCCTGTCTCGGATTCGAAATACGCGGCGAGCACCTCTTTGTAATTGGCCCAGCAGGTAGCGCGCATTTTAGCACTCTTGCCATCCACGAGGTCGAGATATAAGTGCCCGCTTCGTTCGCTGAGGCTGCTGATCTCCGCTTTGACCCAATAAGTAGGAGCCAGACCGGTGTCCAGCGCATCGCCGATGATGGCGCATAATTCGGTGAGGGTGATTGTATTCATGGTCATGAATTTGACTGCAAAGGTACTACTTTTTTTTGAGATATGCAAATGTAGCGTTCGATTTGTCGCTTTTTCTAAGCACGAGGAAGTAGAACAGGAGTAGTAGCAGATAGTACACAGCTACCATGTACCCATTCGCGTGTGCCGGAATGGTGCATCCGGGAAGGTTCTCTATCCATTCGACAGAGTGGTTCATGAGCCATGCCACGCCGTATGTGCCTTTGCCGACGAGCACTCCGACAGCACTGCCGCCTAAAGCGATGGTGAGCATTCCTAACGGCACCAAGAGGGTAGCGAGCGGCAAGACGATGAGATTAGTTAGCAGAAAATACGACGAGAGTTGATGGAAATAATAGATGGTGATAGGCAACGTGCCTAATTGGGCAGCCAAAGAAACTACTAATATGCCGATAATCCAATTAAGTATTTTGCCCCATAATTTTGCGCGGAGATGGTCATAGTGAATGGCGGTTCCCAGGGCGTCTGCCATCAGCACAATAGCGGTAGTGGCGGCAAAGGAGAGTTGAAAACTGACGCTCCACAGATCGGTAGGTCGGAAGATGAGGATGAATACTGCCGCAGCAGCGATGGAATTGATGCTGATGGGGTCTCGGTAGGCCATTTTTGCTATTTCGACCATGGTGACCATGATGACGGCGCGCACGACCGAAGGAGTCATGCCTGTGAGCCATGCGTACGCCCACATGACGGCGATGATGATCAGACTGATAGTCCATCGGCCGAACCGGTTCTCGTACCTCGGTTTGAAGCGTCCGCCGAGGGTAAGCAGCCACAGGACGATGCCGTAGAGGATACCGGTATGCAAACCGCTGACGGCTAACACATGCGCTGCGCCTGAGGCTTGGAAGTGGTGCTTGAGTTCTTTGTTCAGGTCCTCTTTGTAACCCAGCGTGAGTGCACCGACGGTAGCCAGTTCATCTTCGGTAAGTCCGGCTTTTCCCAGGCGGTGGTATAGACGGGACTGGATGGCGTTGGGTTGTGGTCGCGGCGTGTAACGTGGAGGCCGATCCATAAACAGCAGTATTGCCGCCACCAAAGGCAGCAGCAATACAAGCATCGGATAGGCGGAAAAGACCGCTACGCTATTAGACCGTTTCACTGTAAAACTGCTAAGCTGTTAGATTTTCATCATTCGGATGGCTTCTTCAGGGTCAGGAGCACCGAAGACAGCACTTCCTGCTACGAGCACATCGGCTCCGGCGGCGAACAGTTCGGCTGCGTTACGGGTATTGACACCTCCGTCAATCTCGATGAGGGTGTTCAGCCCGCGGCGGTCTATTTCTGCACGGATAAAACGGATCTTGTCCATGGTTTCCGGAATGAATTTCTGTCCTCCGAAGCCTGCAAAAACGGACATGAGCAGCACCATATCGACCTTATCCAGATAGGGCACGAGACGCTTCACATCAATGTCGGGATTGATGGTGAGGCAGGTGCGCACGCCTTTCGCTTTGATGAGATCGAGGATGGGCATCGGGTCGTCCACTGCTTCCAAATGGAAACCGACCGACCATGCGCCGGCATCGCAGAAACGCTCTACGTATTTCTCAGGATGCACGATCATGAGGTGGACGTCCAGCGGTTTGGTGCAGTACTTGCGCATGGGCTCCATCACCGGAAAACCAAAGGATATATTCGGCACAAACGTACCGTCCATCACGTCTATGTGCAGCCAATCCGCTTCGCTGCGATTAATCATTTGTAGGTCTTGCTCGAGATGGCCGAAGTCAGCCGAGAGAACAGAAGGGGCAATCAGTTTCATGGTGTTTTTTTTATTTAGCGGTGCAAAATTACAAAAATATTTGCACATATGCAAGAAAAATTGTAACTTTGCAGCGATTTTTAGAGTTATGGCATCACGAATCCTTATCATAGACGGTGATATCAGCCTATCCACGGTGTTGTGCGACTACCTGATGAGCCGAGGTTACAAAGCGCATCGTGTGAGTGACGGTCGTGCGGGTTTGGATTTGTTGGCGGCTGAGCATTGGGATGCGGTGCTGACGGAGTTGCAGAATGTCGGTATCAACGGGTATGAGTTGATTAAGGACATTCGTCATCGTTTGCCGGAAATACCGCTGTTGATCTTGACTACGCGTAGCGACCGAGAGGATCAGATGCGTGCTTTTCAGTTGGGCTGCGACGACTATCAGACGAAGCCTTTCTCGATGGATATACTGATTTGCCGCATAGAGGCAGTGTTACGACGGGCTCGGGCGCATGAGGAGCGCAAGCAGCGTGTGTTCGACCTGAACGGTCACACGTTCGATGCCACGCATCAGACGTTTGACGGACAACATATGTCAGCGCGGTTGAGCGACTTGCTGTTGATGTTATGCCGTAACGAGGGCGAGATGGTGGATCGGCATCGTATTCTGTCAGCTTTGTGGAAGCAGGATAACGCCTTCACTTCCCGTTCGTTAGGCGTGTATATCAATCACTTACGTAATTTTCTTAGCCCGGCAGACTATCAGATTTTAGCTGTTCGGTATAAGGGATATAAACTAGTCAATACCATCGCCAAAGAGGCGAAGCAAATACGAATCGGTTATGAATAAAGTGCTATTGATTTCAACCGGAGGCACGATTACCATGGTGCGCGACAAAGTGTCTCAAGCCTTGGTGCCGGCCGACATGGAGACGTTTAAAGCCTACATGCCGGAGTTGTTTGCAGGGGATATAGAAGTGGATATTCAGGCTTTTGACCCCCTGTTGGACTCGTCGGACGTGGCACCGGAGAGTTGGGCTAAAATGGCGCAGATGGTCTATGACCATTATGATGCCTACGACGGTTTTGTGATTTTGCACGGAACGGATACGATGAGTTATTCTGCATCGGCGTTGTCGTTCATGTTAGAGAACTTAGGCAAGCCGGTCGTGTTCACCGGTAGTCAGTTACCGGTAGGTGTGCTGCGTAGCGATGCGAAGGAAAATCTGCTGACGGCCATTGAGATTGCAGCGGCGAAGGATGAGGACGGTAATGCGATCGTGCCGGAGGTGACGATATATTTTGAGGACCGTTTGTTCCGCGCCAACCGTACGACGAAGCGCAATGCCGAACATTTCTCGGCATTCAATTCCTATAATTATCCCGCGCTCGCGAAGGCGGGCGTGCACATCACGTATCAGCCGCACTTGGTGCATTATTCGGATTTGAATGCGCCGCTGAAGATTCATACAGCTTATGACACCAACGTGGCAGTGCTGAAGTTGTTTCCGGGTATTCAGCCGCAGACGGTGAAGGCTGTTCTGCATATCAAGGGTTTGAAAGCTGTGGTGATGGAGACTTTCGGTGCCGGTAATGCACCGACTGCCAAATGGCTGTACAAGGAGTTGAAAGCGGCGGTAGATAAGGGCGTCATCATTGTCAATAAGACCCAATGTAACACCGGTTCGGTGGAGATGGGACTGTATGCCGTGTCGCTTAACCTGATGAAAGCGGGTGTGCTGTCGGGTTATGACATCACGACCGAGGCGCTGCTGACGAAGATGATGTACTTGCTTGGTGAGTTCCCGAACGAGCCGGAGCGGGTGAAAGAGCGTTTATTAACCAATATTTGTGGCGAGTTAACAATTGATTAAAGATATGAAAAACTTAGAACCTCAAGGTTTGTGGAGCAGTTTCTACAGCCTTACTCAGATTCCGCGTCCGAGCGGGAAGCGCAAAGAGATTGCAGATTTTCTGGTTAATTACGGCAAGAGTCTCGGTTTGGAGACGCTGCAAGATGAGATCGGCAACGTGTTGATTCGCAAACCTGCGAGTGCGGGAATGGAGAATCATCCGGGTGTTATTCTGCAAGGTCACATGGATATGGTGCCACAGAAGAACAGTGACAAGGTGTTTGATTTTGAGAAAGATCCTATTCAGGCGTATGTGGAAGACAACGGCGAGTGGGTGACAGCAGATGGCACGACGCTGGGTGCGGATAACGGTATTGGTGTAGCTACTGCGATGGCAATTCTGGCAGACAAGAATGCAGTTCATCCGCCGTTGGAGGCTTTCTTTACGATTGACGAAGAGACCGGTATGTACGGTGCTAATGACCTGAAGAGCGGTTGGCTGAAAGGTAAGTACCTGTTGAACCTGGATTCAGAAACCGAAGGTGAGTTGTATGTCGGCTGTGCCGGCGGTATCGATGCTGAGGCTACGTTCACATACGAACCGGTGGAGACGGAAGAGGGTGATATTGCACTCAAAGTGAGCGTGAAGGGTTGCAAAGGTGGTCACTCGGGTTGTGATATTCACTTGCAGCGTGCGAATGCGGTTAAGTTGTTGTTCCGCTTCTTGAAGGATGCAGTAGCTAATTTCGAAGCGCGTCTGGCGTATGTGGAAGGCGGTAATATGCGAAATTCTATTCCACGTGAGGCATCGGCTGTGATTACTATTCCGGAGGAGAGCTATCAGGATCTGCAGGATCTGGTGGATCGTTATGAGGACTTATGGCTTCGTGAGTACGACGGCATAGAGACCGATCTGCATTTCACGGCAGAAGAGGTGGAGTGCCCGAAGAAAGAGATGCCGGAAGATGTACAGGACTTCTTGATTCATGCCATTACGCTTTGTCCGCACGGTGTTTACCGCGTTATTCCTGAGATGCCGGACATCGTGGAGACGAGTAATAACTTAGCTATTATTGAGACCAAGGACAATACCGTTAAGGTTATTTGTCTGACTCGTTCGAGTGTAGAGAGCCGCAAAGAGGAATTGGCTTCTGTTATCCAGTCTGCGTTCTCGTTGGCCGGTGCGGATGTGAAGTTCGATGGGGCGTACCCGGGTTGGAAACCTAATTTCAAGAGCGGATTGCTCAAGACGATGAAAGAGACGTATGTGAAAGAGTTCGGTAGCGAACCGCGTATCGTCACTATTCATGCCGGCTTGGAGTGCGGTATCATCGGTTCCAAATACGAGGGCATGGAGATGATCTCCTTCGGCCCGACTATCGAGCACCCACATAGTCCGGATGAGCGCGTTAGTATCGCTACGGTACAGAAATTCTACCAATATGTAAGAGCAGCGCTGAAAGCACTTTGACATATAGCGATTAGCGAATAAATAGGCAGCCCGTTGGACTGCCTATTTTGTGTATGGGTTTATTGGTTTATTTCGAAATAACCTCTATTGCTTTTTTGGTTATCTCGTCGTCTCGTTCGAAGAGCGGGAAGAAGCCGTCATCGCCGAGTATGTTACGCACGATGTACGCATTGAGCAGTCGGGTCATTAACGGACGTGACTTAGCTATCTGCGCTTGGTTCGGTTCCACACCTTTCGCTTTAGCAAAGGCTACAAACTGCGGGATGATGTCTTGTTTGAGCAGGTATTTCTCCAGCGACTGCCAGTCTTTGAATTTGCTCAGTTCTTTACGATGCTCATCGGTGTATTGGTATGCGAACTGGTAGGTGTATGCCTTGTTCACGCATATGTTATACCACGGCGTGTTGAGGGTAGTGTCGCGTCCTACAAACACATCCGGCATGATACCTCCGCCTCCGCGCACGATGCGTCCACTCTTGGTGCGGTAGGTGGTGGTGTCAGCAAAATGGATGGAGTCAGCCGAATACAGTTCGCCATTCTCAAAGCGCTCAATGAAATCGTTCTCGTAGTCTTCTTGATCTCCGAGCGTGTACGGTTTCTGAATGCATCGTCCGGCCGGAGTGTAGTACCGAGCGACCGTCAAGCGCACTGCACTGCCGTCATCAAAGGCTATCTGCTGTTGCACCAGTCCCTTGCCGAACGAGCGTCGTCCAATGATGGTGGCGCGGTCATTGTCCTGCATGGCACCGGCGAAGATCTCACTGGCTGAAGCCGAGAAATTATCTATGAGCACTACGAGCGGTACCTCCTTGAAGCGTCCGTTTCCGTCAGCCTTGGCTTCATAACGCGGATACGCTTTTCCTTCGGAATAGACAATCATCTCCCCACGACAGAGGAACTCATTTGCCATGCGAATAGCCATTTCCATATATCCGCCTGAGTTCTCACGCAGGTCGATGATATAACGCGTTGCACCTTTGCCTTTGAGTTCAGCCATGGCGGATAGGAACTCGCGGTAGGTGGTCTCACTGAACTTGCTGACACGGATGAATCCGATCTTCTGTCCTTTGGATTCGATGATGAATTTCGCATCTACGCTGTTGACGGGAATGTCTCCGCGGGTGATGGTGAATGAGAGGGGTTCCGTAGCCCCTGCTCTGAGAACACCGAGTTTCACCTGCGTCCCTTTCTCGCCTCGTAAGGTACGCATCACCTTTTCATTATTGATCTTCTTGCCTACGAAGGTAGAGTCGTCCACCGTGATGAGTTTATCGCCGGCAAGGACGCCTACGCCTTCACTCGGTCCACCCGGGATAACGGCCACGATGCGTACCGTATCTTGCTGGATGGTGAATTGCACGCCGATGCCGGAGAAGGAACCTGCCAATTCGGAATTGAGCATTTCCAGATCTTCTTTCGGGATATAAGCGCTGTGTGGATCCAGTCTCTTGACCATGTCCGTCATTACCTCGTCGGTAAGACTATCCATGTTCAGTTCATCCACATAGGCGTTCTCCATCAGTTGAAGTAACCGGTCCACTTTGGATTGCTCCAGGTGCCATTGACCGTTTTGGTAGGTGATACGCTGTGCGTTCACTTGCTGGCTTAATGCTACACCGAGAACGATGCCCAGTGCTACTCCGATGACGGTGAGAGTAGGATAAAGATACTTTTTCATAAATGAAAAGGAGTTATTGGTTGTTTTGATCGTCCAGGAAGACTACTTCTATTCCGGCACGTTTGAGCAGTTCAACGCCATCCATGATACGATACTCTTCGCCATAGACTACGCGTTTGATGCCCGATTGAATAATGAGTTTGGAACACTCGAGGCAGGGGGAAGCGGTGACATAGAGCGTGGCGCCGTCCGAGCTGTTGTTAGAACGAGCCACTTTGGTGAGTGCGTTCGCTTCGGCATGGAGCACATATGGTTTGGACACATTGTTCTCGTCCTCGCATATGTTCTCGAAGCCGGAAGGTGTTCCGTTATACCCGTCTGATATGATCATCTGGTTTTTTACCAGCAGTGCTCCCACTTTGCGGCGTACGCAGTAACTGTTCTCCGCCCAAGTGCGCGCCATGCGCATATAGAGGTAGTCGCGTCGTTGTTGTTTATCCATAAAGCCATTTACCATTTTGTCATTTACTATTCACCATTTAGGAGTTGCGTTGCGAACTCTTTTATGTTGATTCCGTCGAATGTGCCGGAGGACATCATGAGCAGAGCCGTGTTCTTGTAATGAAGGCTCTTGAGTTTGTTTTGCAACTCTTCGCTGCTCGTAAATACCTCTACATTTTTCGTGCCAAACGCATCGCGCACCTCTTCTTTTGAGATAGGGGTGAGCCGTTTATGCTCGATGACCTTCGGGTTGAAATAGACGAAAGCGGTATCCGCTTCGACCATGCAGCCCTTATATTGCGGCAGAAAATCCGCCATGAGTGAAGAGAATGTGTGCAGTTCCATCGCAGCCACCAGTGTTTTTTCGGGATAGCGTTCGCGTACGGCATTGACGGTGGCTTTGAGTTTGGATGGCGAGTGCGCAAAATCCTTGTAAGCTACGCAGGTGTCGGTCTCGCATATCTTCTCCAGACGGTTGCTGGCTCCGGTGAACGTGCTGATCTCACGATAGAAATCGTCCGGTGCCACACCGATGCAGTGGCAAGCGAGCATAGCAGCTTGCAGGTTCTGCATGTTATGTCGTCCGAAGACGTTCATGGAAACGTTTCCTTCATAGGCGTCATACGGAATACAAATGATATCTTTTTGCGCGTTATCTGCAATCGTGCGCAGGTTCTCGTCGCCTTTGTAAAAGATGAACGAACCGTTGGGTTCGATGGTATGCACGAACTGGCGGAAGGTGTCTACGTACTGCGGGAAAGTAGGGAACACGTTGATGTGATCCCACGCGATGCCGGTTAAGATGGCCACGTGCGGGTGGTACCAAAGGAACTTGGAACGGAGGTCGAGTGGGGAAGTGAGGTATTCATCTCCCTCAAACACCGCATATTTGGCCGTGTCAGACAGGCGTACCATTCGCTCGAATCCTTCTATCTGCGCCCCCACCATATAATCGGCTTCGATACCGAGTCGGTTGAGTACGTAGAGGATCATCGAAGTGGTGGTTGTTTTGCCGTGGCTACCGCCTACAACGATACGAATCTTGTCTTTGGTCTGCTCGTATAGATACTCCGGGAAAGAGTAGATCTTCAATCCCAGTTCGCGTGCGCGCACCAATTCGGGGTTGTCTTCACGAGCGTGCATACCGAGGATGATGGCATCGATGTCCGGTGTGATACGCTCGGGGTGCCAACCCATTTCGTCGGGCAGCAGTCCGGCGTCGCGGAGGTGAGACAAGGCGGGGTCGAATATTTCATCATCCGACCCCGTTACTTGATACCCCTCTTTGGAGGCGACAGCGAGTGCCAAGTTGTGCATCGCTGCGCCGCCAATAGCTATAAAATGAATGTGTGTCATATTGTTTTTCGTAGTCACGTGATCACGTGATCTGCACAGATCACGACCGATTACTTAAACAACTTGTCGAAATCTTCTTGGCTGACTTTCTTGGCCTCTATTTTAGCAATGCCTTTGATAGCCTCGAAAATCTTGTCTTCCACCAAACGCTCTACGATGCCGCGGAGTTGGTTCTCCTGCTTGAGCATCTCTTGTGCGTAGTTAGCGAGCATCTCGTCCTCTACATTCATCAGACCGTACTGCATGAACTGCATCTTAGCGATACGTTTCGCGAAGGCTTCCATTTCCTCTTTCTCCACGTTGATGTTATACTCTTTCATCAACTGGTCTTTAGCGAGGTGCCATTTGAGTTCCTCGAGCATCTTGTCGAAGTCCTTGTCGAGTTCCTCTTGTGTCATCTTCTCGTTGGTTGCGAGTACCCAGCGTTTGAGGAAATCCTCCGGGAATGCCACTTTCTCCATTTTCTTCAGGATAGCGGCTTTTGCGTCGATACCGAAGCGGTATTTGCTCTCCTCGGCCAGACTGCGCTCGATGTCCTCTTTGATGCGTGCGCGGAACTCTTTCTCGTCTTTCGGAGCGTCAGCGCCGTACACCTTAGCGAACAACTCAGCGTCCACTGCGCACGGTTTTACCTCTGCTTTGGTGCCTTTCTCTTTATCCTCCGGGATATACTCACCGAAACGCTCGGTGTATGCTTTTACCTGGTTGTTCACCATCTCGTCGGTAGCTTCGATCGTGTACTCCGGCAGTTTGTTCTTGCCATTCAGCTTCGCATCGAACTCTGGTGCTACTGCGATGTCAAAAGCAAAGGTAAAGGTGTCCTCGTGATCGAGGTCGATGTTCTTGGTCAATTCGTTATTCGGCATCGGGTCACCCAGTACTTGCAGTTGCTTGTCCTCAATGTGCTTTTGGAGGTTCTCGCCCACCAGTTTGTTGAGTACATCTGCAAGGATACCCTTACCGTACATTTTCTTTACCAGTCCAGCAGGCACCATTCCCGGACGGAAGCCCGGCATTTGTGCTTTCTGGCGAACTTGTTTGAGTTGCTTAGCAACTTCCTCCTGATAGTCAGCCGGTTCGATCGTGATGGATACGACTGCTTGCAGGTCTTTCAATTCTGATTGTTCAATTTTCATATTATCGTTGTTTTTTATTTTTATACTCTTCCTGCGCGTTTGCGCTCCAGTTCGTCAAGGATGATCTTGCGGATACGCATTGCATGCGGTGTTACCTCTACATATTCGTCCTCTTTGATATATTCGAGTGCTTCTTCAAGACTCATCTTAACAGGCGGCGGCAGAACAGCTTTGTCGTCGGCAGATTTGGAACGCATGTTCGTCAGTTTCTTGGACTTGGTCACGTTGATGACGATGTCCCCTTCTTTTGCGTTCTCTCCTACCACTTGCCCGGCATATACTTCCTCTTGCGGATCGATGAAGAACTTACCGCGGTCCTGCAGTTTGTCGAGTGCATAGGCATATGCTGTGCCGGCTTCCATAGCGATCAACGAACCGTTGTTACGCTTGACGATCTCACCTTTCCACGGCTGGTACTCCAGGAATCGGTGTGCCATGATAGCTTCGCCAGCGCTGACGTTCATCACGTACGTACGCATACCCATTATACCGCGGGAAGGAATCGTGAACTCGAGATGTACACGGTCGTTGACCATTTCCATCTTCGTCATCTCACCTTTGTGGGTAGAAACGAATTCGATGATCTTACCGCTGCACTCTTCGGGTGTGTTGACGGTCAGGCTTTCCACCGGTTCACATTTAACACCGTTGATCTCTTTGATGATGACCTGCGGTTGTCCTACTTGGAGTTCATATCCTTCGCGACGCATGGTCTCAATTAATACCGACAAATGCAGCACACCACGACCATAGACGCGCCAACTGCTCTCTTCAGCCCCTTTCTCTACGCGTAGTGCCAGGTTCTTCTCGAGCTCTTTGTTGAGACGGTCTTGAATATGACGGGAGGTAACAAATTTACCGTCTTGACCGAAGAATGGGCTGTCGTTAATGCAGAAAGTCATAGACATCGTCGGTTCGTCGATGGCGATAGGCTTGAGTGCCTCAGGGTTCTCGGCATCGCAGATCGTGTCGCCGATCTCAAAGCCATCAATACCGATCATGGCGCATATGTCTCCGTTCTTAACGACATCTGTTTTGACGTGTCCCATGCCGGAGAAGGTGTGCAGCTCTTTGATCTTGGTCTTAACCATGGTGCCATCTTTCTTGGCAAGCGTGACCGCCTGTCCGTCTTTGAATTCACCGCGATGCACACGACCGATAGCGATACGGCCTACGTAGGAGTTGTAATCCAGGCTGGTAACGAGCATCTGCGGCGTACCGGGGTTCTCTTCCGGTGCCGGGATATACTCAATGATAGCGTCCATCAGGTCGGTGAGGTCAGTGGTCGGTTTGCGCCAATCGGTGGACATCCATCCCTGCTTGGCCGAACCGTATAGCGTCTGGAAATCCAACTGGTCGTCGGTGGCGTTGAGGTTGCACATCAGGTCGAATACCTCTTCCTGTACCTCGTCCGGACGGCAGTTAAGCTTGTCTACTTTATTGATTACCACGATGGGTTTGAGTCCCAATTCGAGTGCTTTTTGCAGCACAAAACGCGTTTGCGGCATGGCTCCTTCGAATGCGTCCACCAGCAGTAGTACGCCGTCTGCCATGTTCAGTACACGCTCCACCTCGCCACCGAAGTCTGCGTGCCCCGGAGTGTCGATGATGTTGATTTTCGTTCCCTTGTAGTCAATGGCTACATTTTTGGCGAGGATCGTTATTCCACGTTCGCGTTCCAGGTCGTTGTTGTCCAAAATCAACTCCCCTTTGTTCTCGTTCTCACGGAACAGGTTAGCGGTATAAAGCATTTTATCCACCAGCGTTGTTTTACCGTGGTCCACGTGCGCAATGATTGCTATGTTTCGTATGTTTTGCATATCTTTTTTTTGTATGGCCACACTAAGCCAATTAAAATCGGGCACAAAATTAGTAAAAAAAATTCAGATATGCAAGCGCGCGCGCGTTTTTTTTGAAAATGATATCTGTATTTTGTAAACTGAGAGTAGCAAATTGTAAGCGAATAGCGGAATGAAATAATATTTTGTAAACCGTATTCGGCAATTTGTAGAATTTTATCGCTTTTTAGTAAAAATATTTGGCGGCCTCGAAAAAAGGCAGTAATTTTGCACCGGTTTTCAAAAAGAACATTTCCGCACGTGGAAAAAGCATTCGCGGGAGAGGATGAAAACCAAATGGTCTAACATTTAAAAGAAAGGACAAATTATGAAAAAGGTATTAGTTGTTCTGGCAGCATTAGCTGCAATTTTGACCGGAGTAAATTACGCGGACGCCGCAAAAAGCAATGATAATTTCACTGTTCGCTTCCGCGAAAATACGCTGGTGGTAGCATCCACTCAGATGGAGGAGGCGCGAATCTATACAATGCAGGGTAAACTGCTGCAAAAAGAGCAAGGCAAATTAGCCGAGTTCGAATTGGATCGCGGAACTTACCGCCTCTACGCAAAGGTCAACGGCGAAACGGTTACTCGTCGTATAGAACTCCGATAAGGGGAAAGTAATCGATTATTTAAGGTACAAACATTGTGAGGGTATGCGAAAGCGTGCCCTTTTTTATTTGCTTGCCCGGATGTAAAGCGGTATTGAGATGGTCAGAAAGACGAAGTTGGGAAGCCATGCGGCCATGAAAGGGGACATGACGTTATTGACAGAGAAGGTGGTGGAGACGGTGGAGAACAAGATATAACCGGCAGTCAGCACAATGCCGATACCCAGATTCTTGCCCATACCTCCCCGCACTTTGCGGCTGGACATAGTGACGCCGAGGAGGGTCATGATGAACGCTCCGAGCGGTGAAGCCCAGCGTTTATGGTACTCCACTTCAAATGCCTTCACGTTTCCGCTTCCCCTTTCGCGTTGTCGCTGCATGTAGTGACGCAGTTCCGGCGTGGTCATCTGCTGTGCCTGTTGCGCAGTGATGAACATCTCATCCGGGATGATAGGCATGGTGAACTCCAGTCGTTTGCCTTTGTCCAGTATTTCCCGCATGTCATCGAATTGCCGACGGGTGTAATTCTCGATATGCCAATTCTCCAACGAATCGTAGTAGATGCGTTCGGCCGTGGTTCGCTCGATGAGTGTTTTGCCGTCGAATTTCTCAATAGAGCATCGGTATCCGATTGCTGAACGGCGTTGAAAAGACTCGATGTATAGAATGGTTCCGGGTTCCACCTCCATCTGTATGTTACGGGCATGTTCGGAGGTAAAATGGTCCACATACTGGTCGGTGAAGTGCAGCATGCGTTCGGACGTTCTGGGGATGACCCATCCGCCGAGCACAATGCCCAGCAGGAACAACGTGGTGGCGGATACGGCATAGGGTAGCATCAGTCGGTGATAACTCATGCCGGATGCCTGCATGGCGATAATCTCTGAGTTTCCTGCCAGTTTGGAGGTGAAGAAGATGACGGAGATGAATATGAACAGCGAGCTGAACATATTCATGTAGTAAGGGATAAACGGCAGGTAATAATCGAATATTATCTCGCGCAAAGGTACTTGATTCTCAAAGAAATCATCCATCTTCTCCGTTAAGTCAAAGACGATGGCGATAGACAAAATGAGCACGATAGAAAAGAAGAACGTGCCCAAGAATTTGCGAATTATGTACCAGTCGAGACGTTTCACATTCGTTGCATGATGTTAGGCATGACGCTTGCTTTCCAAGCGGAGAAATCGCCGTCTATGATGTGCTGTCGGGCTTGCGTAACGAGGTCCAGATAAAAAGCGAGGTTATGAATAGACAGGATCTCCAGTCCCAGCATCTCTTGTGCGTGTATCAAGTGGCGCGCATAAGCGCGTGTGTAAGCGTGGTCCACGTAGGAGCAGCCGTATGGATCGAGTTCAGTGAAGTCGTCCTCCCATTTTTTGTTGCGCAGGTTCATCACGCCCTGCCATGTGAAAATCATGCCGTTACGTCCGTTACGGGTAGGCATGACGCAGTCGAACATGTCGATGCCTCGTTCGATGGCTTCGAGGATGTTCCATGGAGTACCGACTCCCATGAGGTAACGCGGTTTGTTCTGCGGTAGTATATCGTTGCACACCTCGATCATCTCATACATCACTTCCGTCGGTTCGCCTACGGCGAGTCCGCCGATGGCGTATCCGTCACGATCGAGATCGCGCAGTCGCTTGCATGCTTCTTGCCGCAAATCGGGATAGGAGCAACCTTGTACGATGGGGAAGAGGTGTTGCTTGTATCCGTACATATCTTCAGTACCATCGAAGCGCGCGATGCATCGGTCGAGCCATCGGTGCGTACGATCCATGGAATCTTTGGCGTATTTCTTATCCGCCGTGCCCGGGCAACACTCGTCAAAAGCCATCATGATATCTGCGCCTATCTCGCGCTCTATGTCCATGACGCTCTCGGGCGTGAAGAGTAGTTTGCGGCCGTCGATATGACTGCTGAACCGTACACCCTCTTCGGTCATCTTGCGAATGTCGGTCAAGCTAAATACCTGAAAACCACCGGAATCGGTTAATATGGGTCGTGCCCATCCTTCGAAACGGTGCAATCCTCCGGCCTGCCGCAGGATCTGTGTGCCGGGACGCAGGTAGAGATGGTAGGTGTTGCCTAAGATGATTTGCGCTTTGATATCATTCTCCAGTTCGCAGCGTTGCACACCTTTCACGGTGCCTACCGTACCGACAGGCATGAAGATAGGTGTCATGATGTCCCCATGGTCGGTGTGAATCACACCGGCGCGCGGGCCGACACCGCTATTTCCGTATTTGAGTTCGAAAAAGTTCATTATCCCAGTTGGTTGTTGACCGGAAAGACGATCGATGGTTTGAATGTTTTCGCTTCCTCCGGTGTCATAAGGGCATAGGCCATGATGATGACGGTGTCACCTACATTGACCAGATGGGCTGCCGCGCCGTTGATACAAATACATCCGCTACCGCGTTTGCCGGGGATAACGTATGTCTCCAGCCGAGCGCCGTTGGTGTTGTCCACTACTTGGACTCGCTCTCCGGCATAGATGTCCGCGGCTTCCATGAGCGCCTCGTCAATCGTGATGGATCCGATGTACTCAAGATTCGCTTCGGTAACGGTAACACGATGGATTTTGGATTTCAGTATATTTAAAAGCATAACTATGCAAATTAGGGCGCAAAGTTACTACTTTTTTTTTATATATGCAAATAAAACGTATGTTTTATCTATTTTTGCATTTTTTCCTTGCTTATATGAAATAAATATTGTAACTTTGCACGATTTTTGAATACGGGGAGCTTATGACACTGTCAACAGCATTTGCAATTGTCGCAATAATAGATATTATTGTATTCACAGCCTACGAGTTGGGTGTGGTACTCAATTTCTGTATCCCTAACAATCTGTCGAATACGTATTATCATTTCGACCGCAAGCATCGCGGTTACGGTAAATTGTTTCCGGCAATGTTGTATTTCTTATGTGTTACGGCATTGCCGATGCAGGTTTATTACACCCTTTGTTTGGATGACTGGAGACGTTATTGCGCTTTCTTGCCGGCTTTGACTACTATCTGTCTGGCTTTAGTGGGTTTGTCAGCGCGCTATAAGAAATCGGATTTTCGTATTTATTTTCACTATACGGTGGCCATTTTGGCGGGATTCTTTACGGTAGTGTGGTTCTTGACGGTAGGGTTGAAGTTGAGTTACGTGCTGATCGTGTTTATCTTGGTGATGATGATTACCGGCGCGCTGACTCGCACGCTTCGTCTGTATCCGCTTTTCTGGTTTGAGACGGCAGGATTTTACGCCGTGCTTTTCGCCGTGCTGATTATTTCTCTTGTGCCGAATGCGTTGTAAAACGTCCGCTAAAACCTACGTAATATGAAGCAACTCACCTACGTTAACCTGGACGCGTACGCGAACTTGTACAAAGAGGGATGGAAGATACGTCGCTCCATTCCAGAAGCAATTCTTCATGTAGCGAAGGACAAGTTGAATACGTTCAAATCGGAGATTAACAATCATTTTGTGTCCGAGAATGTGAATGCCAATTTGTTCTGGTCCATGCTTCGTGCGGCATTGCGTGATGGAACACTGGTGAGTAAAATGGCTAATTATCAGCCGCGTTATAGAGCTGATAAAGGTAGTGATTTGTTTCTAAAAACATTGTATGCCTCTACGGAAGAAGTCCCTGTTCGCTATACATCTGTAGCTCCGAACGGCGAGAAAGTGACGCTGTCCGGCAAGATTTTTCTGCCGCCGAGAAAGAAAATCAAGAATATTATCGTAGCGAATCACTATACTATTTGTTCCAATTTGGAAACACCAAGTCAGGCGCATAGTATAGAGGGTATTTTTGCGACGAAGGATTATATTGTTATCATGCCGGACTATGTCGGCTATGGTATTTCTTCCCATTTGCCTCATCCGTATCTGCAATTGGAGAGTGCTGTGACATCTTCAATAGACTTGCTTAAAGCGGCGATGCCGTATATTGCGTCGCGCGGCTTTTTGTTCCCCAAAGAGGTTGTTCTGGTCGGTTATTCGCAAGGTGCGGCCGTCACGCTGGCGATGCAGAAGAAGTTGGAAGAGGAGTACGCGGATCGTTTCCCGCTTCGCCGTGTGTTTGTGGGAGCGGGACCGTATAATCTGGCGAAGACATATGATTACTATGTGAGTCAGCCCAAGACGAATATTCCGTGTTCGTTGCCTATGCTGATAATCGGCATGGCGTATGGCGAGAACTTACCGTTGAAGCCGGAGGATTATTTTCAACCGGAATTGCTGGAAAAATACCCCAACCTGATAGAATCGAAGAAGTGGACGATGTTCGAAGTGAATGACCGGTTAGATCACCGCATAGACTTGTTGCTTACTCCGCTTATTTTTGAGAAAGAGAAGTACCCGACTTCGTTGCTTTATGAAGCGATGAAGAAGAATTCCATTCTTGGTTGGACGCCCAAGGCGCCGCTATACATGTTCCACAGTACAGAGGATGACATGGTTCCGTTCCTTAACAGCGCGCAAGTGGCGTACGAATTCACTCAGCAATTATTGACGAACGTGGAGTATAATTTCTCCCCACAAGGAGGTCATATGAATGCTTGTGCCACCTTCTTCGAAAAGGTTTATCAGAGTCTCTATTAACCGTTGATGGCTTGCAGTCGGTTCTGCATTTCCAACATTTCATCGCGCAAGAAAGCGGCGGTCTCAAAATCTGTGGCTTTCGCTGCTGCCAGCATCTGTTTGCGCTTCTCGTCGATGGCTTTCTCCAGTCTTTTGGCGTCCATTTTTTGCCATTCCGCATGTTTCCATCCTTCTTTGATAGCAGCTGTTAGTTTGCGTTTCTCTTCCTCCGGGTCTTTGTAAAGTCCGGCGAGTGCGGAGGTGTTGATCTCCTTTTTGATCGGCGTTGGTGTGATGCCATGTTCGGCATTGTATCGCATCTGGATAGCCCGACGACGGTTCGTCTCGTTGATGGTAGCTTGCATGGCGGGTGTGATTTTATCGCCATAGAGCACCGCTTTGCCGTGCACGTGCCGCGCGGCTCGTCCCACGGTTTGGGTGAGCGAACGCTGGTCGCGCAGGAAGCCGGTTTTGTCGGCATCAAGGATGGCCACGAGTGACACTTCCGGCAGATCCAGTCCTTCTCGGAGCAGATTGACGCCTACTAATACATCGTATTCGCCGCGCCGCAGGTCTTCCATGATTTTAACACGCTCGATGGTGTCGATGTCCGAGTGGATATAAGCCGATTTGATGCGGTATTTGCGCAAGTATTCGTCGAGTTCCTCCGCCATGCGTTTGGTTAGTGTTGTGACCAGACAACGCTCGTTGCGATGAATACGGAATTTGATTTCGTCCATGAGGTCATCGACTTGATCTTTGGTGGGCCGCACTTCGATCTCCGGATCGAGTAGGCCTGTCGGACGGATAAGCTGGTCAATGACGATGCCTTCAGAGCGATTGAGTTCATATTCATCCGGCGTGGCGGAGACATAGATGGTCTGCCCCGTTTTGGCCTCGAACTCATCGAATTTGAGCGGTCGGTTATCGCGTGCGGCGGGAAGACGGAATCCGTATGTGACGAGGTTGTCTTTGCGCGCTTTGTCTCCTCCGTACATACCGCGAATCTGCGGCACAGTGACGTGACTCTCGTCAATGACGAGGAGCATATCTTTCGGGAAATAATCCAGCAGGCAATAAGGCGGAGTGCCTTCTTCGCGGCCGTCAAAATAACGGCTGTAGTTCTCCACTCCGGTGCAGTATCCGAGTTCGTCGAGCATCTCGAGGTCGTAATTGACGCGCTCTTCGATACGCTTGGCGTAGAGGTCTTCACCTATTTCGGTGAAGTATCGTATTTGTTTGGCAAGGTCGGCTTTGATCTGTTCCTTCGCTGCGGCGATGCGATCGGCAGAGGTGAGGAAGATTGTTGCCGGGCTAAGGTTGTAGTGCTCAAATTCCTCGATCACTTGTCCGCTGATGGGATCCACGGTTAGTATGGCATCGATCTCGTTGCCGAAGAACTCAATTCGGATGAGGTAGTCGGCATAGGCGAGTGCGATGTCTATGGTATCTCCTTTGACACGGAATCGTCCGCGTGCGAGTT
Source organism: Paludibacteraceae bacterium (assembly GCA_017401985.1). Taxonomy (GTDB): domain Bacteria; phylum Bacteroidota; class Bacteroidia; order Bacteroidales; family Paludibacteraceae; genus Colicola. The sequence continues at coordinate 84,687 of JAFPNK010000026.1, forward strand.
CAATATCGTTGCGGATATATTGCGCGCCGACCAGTTGTTTGAGCAATGAGTCCATGGGAATCACTTGTCCCCGCTTGAGTTCAATGACATTCGCTGTGAAGTCCTGCGGACTGCCAAGACCATAGATACAACTGACGGATGAGACAATGATGACATCTTTTCGCCCGCTGAGTAAGGCCGCTACGGCAGAGAGGCGAAGCCGGTCGATCTCTTCGTTGATGGATAGGTCTTTGTCGATGTACGTGTCTGTGGACGGGATGTACGCTTCAGGCTGGTAATAATCGTAATAGGAAACGAAATACTCGACGGCGTTGTGCGGGAAGAAGGCTTTCATCTCTGAGTATAACTGCGCGGCGAGCGTTTTGTTATGACTCATGATGAGAGTAGGGCGGTTGAGTTGCGCAATGACGTTCGCGACGGTAAAGGTCTTGCCGGAACCGGTTACACCGAGCAGAACCTGCGCGTCAGCGCCGGCTTTGATTCCGGAGACCAGTGCCTCTATGGCTTGTGGCTGGTCGCCTGTCGGTTTGTATGGACTCTCCAATTTGAACATTTTTTCGGGTCTTTGCTAAAATCACGGCATATATATACGCAGTATATATATAAGGTGTAGTGGGATACGTGATTGTCTCGTTCCGGTCTTATGCCTCTCCTATGGTGTGCATGTGGTTTAGTAAACAAAAAGGGATTCCTTTCGGAACCCCTAATTGTTGAGCCTTACTTAACGCGGCGCTCTTGGATGCGGGCTTTTTTACCCGTACGCTCGCGGAGGTAATACAGTTTAGCACGACGTACTTTACCGTACTTGTTCACTGTGATGCTCTCGATGAAGGGGCTGTCCATCGGGAAGATACGCTCTACACCAACGTTGCCGCTCATCTTACGAACTGTGAAGCGCTTCTTGTCGCCGCTACCGTGGATGCAAATCACATCACCGCGGAACTCCTGAACACGCTCTTTGTTACCCTCTTTGATACGGTATCCTACCGTAATTTGGTCACCTGCCTTGAATGCAGGGAATTCTTTTTTCTCACCGGCAAAAGCTTGCTCGGCTACTTTGATCAAATCCATTTTTATATTATATTTATGGATGATTTATACTACGCTTTGAGCATTTACTACTATTCGGATTTTCCTAATGCAATCGCCAGAGGCTCAAAACGGGCTGCAAAATTACTGCTTTTTTTTGATATATGCAAATATTTTGCGATTTTTTTTCAAATTTAGATCCAACGTACGTAGCAGAAGTCCATGCGGTGCGGGAGGAGTTCGTTCTGCGGGTACATACGTAAGCAGAATTTCATTCCACCGGCATAGTCCACTTGGTAGGTGTTCTCGAAGAACAGGTGACTGCCTTCAGATTTCACCATTTTCAGCGGTTCTACTTCGTAGAGTTTGTCGTTGTTGTGCGTCGAAGTACGTACAGCTACGAGTTCCACACCGAGGCCCTTGTCGTTCAGACCGTGGGTGTCGAGTTCAACCGCAATCTTCACCTTATCACCTACGGTGAGGCTGCTCAGATCCGGACTCTCTTTAGCGACTACCTCGATCTCATCCCAGTGAGCGGCCATGTTCTCTTTCCAAGCTGCGATTTCTTTGGCAACCTTGTAGTTGTCAGCGAGCAGCAGGTTGTGACGTTTAGCCAGTTTGTTGTAGAACTTATCGAAATAATCGTCCATCATACGTTTCATGGTGAAACGCGGAGTGATCTTGGTAACCGAGTTCTTGATGTACTGAATCCACTCAGGGCTGTAACCCTTGGAGTTTTTCGCATAGTACAGCGGGATGATCTCATTCTCGAGCATCTGGTAGATAGTAGCAGCATCGAGCTGATCCTGGTGAGCCTGGTTCTCGTAGGTGCGGTGCTCGGTCAATGCCCAGCCTGCGCCCTCTACGTAACCCTCATACCACCAACCGTCTTTGACGGAGAAGTTGAGTACACCGTTCATCTGTGCTTTCTCACCGGATGTACCGGATGCCTCGAGCGGACGAGTCGGCGTGTTGAGCCAGATATCCACACCGGAGATGAGGCGCTTAGCGAGGCGCATGTCGTAGTTCTCGAGGAAGATGATCTTACCGAGGAATTGCGGCATACGGCTGATCTCGATGATACGCTTGATAAGGCCTTGACCACCGCCGTCAGCAGGGTGAGCCTTACCGGTGAAGAGGAACTGAACCGGATAGTTCGGGTTGTTAACCAGTTTGTCGAGACGCTCGAGGTCTGTGAACAACAGGTGTGCACGTTTGTAGGTAGCGAAACGACGACCGAAACCGATGATGAGGTTGTTCGGGTTCATCTCATTGAGGGCGCGAACGATGCGAGCAGGATCACCTTGGCTCTTCATCCAGTCCTCACGGAATTTCTCCTTGATATAATCCACCATCTTACGCTTCAAACCGAGGCGGGTAGCCCAGATTTCTGCGTCAGGGATATCGTTGTAAGCCTTCCACATTTCGAGGTTCGACTGGTCGTTGATCCACTCTTTAGGCAGGTATTTTTGATATACTTTCTTCCAGTCCGAAGCTGCCCAAGTCGGCATATGCACACCGTTGGTGACATAGTCAACGTGCAGTTCCTCAGGGAAATAACCCGGCCAAACGGGTGCGAACATCTTCTTCGAAACCTCACCGTGCAACCACGATACACCGTTAGCTTCCTGGCAGGTGTTGAGTGCGAAGACAGACATAGAGAACTTCTCGTTGCTGTCATCCGGGTTCGTACGACCCATACCAATCAGGTCATGCCACTCGATACCGAGTTTCGGAGCGTACTCGCTCATGTACTTGTAGAACAAGCCCTCTTCGAAATAGTCGTGACCAGCAGGAACCGGTGTATGGCAGGTGTACAGACCGCTTGCGCGAACGACCTCTTTGGCTTGGTTGAAAGTCAGGCCTTCTTCCTGAACCAGGTCGACAAGGCGTTGCAGACCCATCAGGGCTGCGTGTCCCTCGTTGCAGTGGTAAACATCCTTCTTGATACCCAGTTTCTTGAGTGCCAGCATACCACCGATACCCAACATGATCTCCTGTTTGATACGGTTCTCCCAGTCTCCACCATAGAGTTGGTGTGTAATCTGGCGATCCCATTCGCTATTGAGCTCATTATCCGTATCCAAGAGGTACAGGTTCATACGTCCCACAGCTACACACCAGAGGTACGCTTTTACAGTGCGGCCCGGATACGGAACCTCGATCACCATGTTCGAACCATCTTTCTCTTTCACCTGCGTGATAGGCAGGTTGGAGAAGTTCTGTGCCTCGTAGTTGGCGATCTGCTGTCCTTCCGGACTCAGTGTCTGTGTGAAGTAACCGTAGCGATAAAGGAAACCGATAGCGGCCATATCAATATTGCAGTCGGACGCCTCTTTGATATAGTCACCGGCAAGAATTCCCAGACCTCCCGAGTAGATCTTGAGCACATGTGTCAGACCGTACTCCATGGAGAAATAAGCAATTGTCGGTTTTTTCTTGTCCTTCGGGGTGTCCATGTATTTGCGGAACTCAGCGTAAACCTCGTTCAGCTTCTTCATGAATTTCTCATCCTTGGTCAACTCTACCATGCGATCGTAACTGATGATATTGAGCAGAACGATCGGGTTCGAGTTAGCACGATGCCAAGCTTCGTTGTCGATGTAACGGAACAAATCCTTTGCATCTCCATACCAGCTCCACCATACATTGTACGCAATTTCTTGCAGTTTGCTCAGCTCTGCCGGAAGGGTAGCGTGTACGTTACACTCTTTCCATGCGGGCTGATTAACATTACTTACTTTAACTTTCATAAGGTAAATATATTAAAATTTCATCTAATTTTCAAAAAAAGCGTGCAAATTTACGACTTTTTTTTGAAATGTGCAAGATTTTTTGTAATTTTGCAACCGATTTATACAAAATGTGTAGTCTAATTAGCAATCTATGATTTGGACAAACGACATAAACAACGAGATAGTTCGCAGACGCGACATGCGCGATGTTTTTACATTTACTATCGATCCTGCTGATGCCAAGGATTTTGATGACGCATTGTCGTTTGAAGTGAATGAAGATGGTACCTATCAGATCGGGGTTCATATAGCCGATGTTTCGTTTTATGTGCGTCCCGGTACCAAAGAAGATGAGGATGCATACAAACGCGGCACATCGGTTTATTTGGTGGACCGCGTGCTGCCGATGTTACCGGAGGAGTTGTGCAACGATAAGTGTTCGCTCCGGCCGAACGAAGATAAATTATGCATGTCGGTTGTGTTCACTATGGACGCGGACGCGCGCGTGTTAAAATATAAGGTGAGCCGAACGGTTATTCGTTCCAATGCGCGGCTGAACTACGACGAGGCGCAGGACATTATATGCGCAAATCAGACTGGCGAGACACAAACGAGTGAGAATCGGGTCGAGGGGATGTCCGAATTAACAGAGGCCATCATCGTACTCAACACCCTTGCTGCCAAGCTTCGTGCGGAGCGGATTGCGAACGGAGCGTTGACTATCGAGCAAGAGGAGATGCGGTTTAAATTGGACAGCCACGGTCATCCGGTTGAGATCTATTTTGAGCAATCCAACGAAGCGCATCATTTGATTGAGGAGTTTATGCTGTTGGCGAACCGCACGATTGCGAAAGCTGTAGGTTCGGGTCGTCCGTTTGTCTATCGTGTGCACGATTTACCTAATGCGGATAAGTTGGATGAATTACAGGCATTTAAACGCAAAATGGGTAGCCGTGTCTCGCAGCAGGCGTTGGATATGCTGACTATTCGTGCTCAGGCAAAGGCTGTTTATTCGACTTATAATATCGGTCATTACGGTCTTGCGTTCTCCCATTATACGCATTTTACATCGCCTATTCGTCGTTACCCCGATTTGATGGTACACCGTTTGGTGGAGAAATATATCCTAACCGGCAAAAAAGAGAGTATGACCCGCGAGGAACTGGAGGAAAAATGCGAGCATTGTTCTGCGTGCGAACAAGAGGCAGCGCAGGCGGAGCGTGATTCGATTAAGATGTTTCAAGCCATGTGGATAAACGATCATATAGGCGAGGTGCTGCCCGGACATATATCCGGAGTAACGGATTTCGGATTGTTTGTTCAACTGGATGAGTCGCGTTGTGAAGGTCTGGTACACATCTCCAAAATAGGAGAGCCCGGCGAATATTGGCAGTACGACGAGAAAAACTATCGCCTTGTTTGTGAGAATAAGAAAAGTTACACGCTTGGGGACAAGGTGACAGTCAAAGTGGTTCGTGCGGATGTTAATAGGGGACAAATTGATTTTGAATTTTGTTAAAAAATTGTCCCTTTATGACGAAGAATTTGCATAATTGAAAAAAAAGTATTACCTTTGCAGCGAATATGAAAAAACTTCTTGTTTACATAGTACTTTGTCTCTTTGTGACCTCATACGCGCACGCGGAAACAATATTGCTTCGCACGGGAGCGCGCGTGAAGGGAACGATCGTGTTCCAAAATGAAGAGGTGGTTATTGTGCGCGACAACACCGGTGCCAGATTTCAATATCTGCGTTCGGATGTGTCGGAGATTCTCGCGGATGGCGAAGAGGTCGCAGAACCCGAGGTTGAAGAGGTGGATGTGATTAAAACTTCGAAGAAAGCCTCGATACTGCTGGAGGTAGCCGGAGGAGCTGCCGTTCTTCCGAATGAGGCCGCGGGAGGTGCTGCGAGCGTTGACCTGCTTGTCGGATCCCATCACATCGGCGACCGGCACATCTTCATTGGAGGCGGGTTAGGATACCATGGACTTTTTATTGGCGGAGAGAAATATAATTTCCTGCCGATTCAGGTGGCGTTTCGTATGCCGTTTGTTGAACAAAAACATGCGCCTGTTTTTGGGGCTTCGCTCGGTTACGGGATCGCGTTAAGCAAAAATTACAAAGGTGGAATATACGCGGATATTGATTTGGGATATAGATGTCAATTAAATCAAAAGACGGCTGTTGCACTGGTCTTTTACACGCAGTTCCAGCAGGCTCAAATGGCAACAACGACAACGATTGAAGGTCAGGATTTTGTCAATTATACAGGCAGAAATTTGGTGACACCCGGACTCAAATTGGCATTATATTTCTGATAATGAAAAAACAACCGCGCGAACATAGAGTATCTATCTTGCTCAACGAGAGTGAATTGCGGGCGCTGGATCGCTTTTGCGATAAATATGCGGTAGTGAACCGCAGCCGGCTCATTCGCGAGACGCTGATGCGCGCTATTTTGAAGCAGATTGAGAATGATCAGCCTACGTTGTTCGATTAGAAAAAGCTATCTTATCAATAAAAAACGCCTCCTTTTCGGGAGGCGTTACCATTTTCGGTTAATCAAGCGGTTAACCTTTCATCTTGATCATCCAAGGTAAGTCTGTAGAATGTGACTACGTTGTCCGGAGTTCAGTTTCTTGATTGCTTTTTCTTTGATCTGGCGCACACGTTCGCGGGTGAGATGCAGTTCATCGCCGATCTCTTCCAGCGTTTTTTCCGGTGTACCGATACCAAAGAACTTGCGTAAGATGTCCGCTTCACGCGGTGTCAATGTTGCCAGCGCACGATTGATTTCCGTAGAGAGGGACTCGTTAATAAGGCCACGGTCCGCATTGGGCGAATCTTCGTTGACCATCACGTCGATCAGACTGTTGTCCTCTCCTTCTACAAACGGCGCGTCCACACTCACATGACGACCGGACATCTTCAGCGTCTCTGCAATCTTGTCAACCGGCATATCCAGTTCTTCTGCCAACTCTTCAGCACTCGGCTTGCGCTCATGTTCCTGCTCGAAACGCTGGTAAGCTTTGTTGATTTTGTTGAGCGAACCAACCTGGTTAAGCGGAAGGCGTACGATACGGCTCTGTTCCGCTAATGCCTGAAGAATAGACTGGCGAATCCACCATACAGCATAAGAGATAAACTTGAAACCACGAGTCTCATCGAATTTCTCTGCCGCCTTAATCAAGCCTAAGTTGCCTTCGTTAATCAGGTCCGGTAAACTCAGACCTTGGTTTTGGTACTGCTTGGCTACAGAAACGACAAAACGTAGATTACTCTTGGTCAGTTTCTCTAATGCAGCGCGGTCTCCGTTACGGATACGACCGGCCAGTTCTACTTCTTCCTCCACCGAAATCAAGTCCTCTCGACCGATCTCCTGAAGATACTTGTCGAGAGAAGCAGACTCACGATTGGTGATTGATTTTGTGATTTTTAATTGACGCATTTCTATTTAATAGAATGTTGTACAAATGTAAGGGCTTGTGATCCGGTCGGGATTCGAACCCGAGACCCACAGCTTAGAAGGCTGTTGCTCTATCCAGCTGAGCTACCGGACCCCGCATTTCTGCGCGTAAATACACACAAAAAGCGTGCCCATTAGGGCAAATTAGGGCGCAAAGGTACTGCTTTTTTTTGAATTGTGCAAGATTTTAATTACTTTTTTTTAGAAAATAATCGTTTTTGCACAGTTTTTTACAAAAGAGTATCAAAAAGTTGCGCTAAATCCTGCTTGCGGCAAGCACCTACGTGGCGGTTTACCAATTCTCCGTTCTGGAAGAACAGCATGGTAGGAATATTCATAATACCATACTCCTCGCAGGTGTCAGGGTTGTCATCGACGTTCAGTTTACCGACAACTACTTTCCCCTCGTACTCGTTGGAGAGTTCCTCTAAGATAGGAAGCATCATTTTGCAGGGGCCGCACCATGCAGCCCAGAAATCAACCACCAACGGTTTGCCTGACGCAATGACATCCTTGATGTTAGCGTCTGTAATTTCTACTGTCATACTTGTTGTTGTTTTATGTTTTTAATAGTTATTCTTTTTTGATTCGGTCTACGCAGAAGAATGTCTGTGAGCGGGTCTTCCAGATAGGTCTGAACGGCGCGCTTTACCGGGCGAGCACCATTTTTGGTGTCATAACTCTTCTCTACCAATTGTCCTACCACCTCCGGCGTTACGCTCAATTGGTGTCCTTGATTCTTCATGCGTTGTTGCAGCAAGCCTATTTCGATGCGTACAATCTGGTTGATTGTATCGCGGCTCAAAGGCTCGAATGTTACAATATTGTCTATACGGTTCACGAACTCGGGCGGGAACTGTTTCTGCAGCGCTTTGAGTAATGTTTTGTTAACCTCTTTCTGGCTCATTTCGCCGGAACCGAATCCGACACTGTTCCCGAACTCTTGCAGTTGACGTGTGCCTACATTACTGGTCAGCACAATGATGGTGTTTTTGAAATCCACCACATGCCCTTGTCGGTCTGTCAAACGTCCTTCGTCCAGTACTTGCAGCAGCACATTGAAAATGTCGGGATGGGCTTTTTCGATTTCATCGAAGAGTACGATGGAGTAGGGTTTGCGGCGCACGGCTTCAGTCAGTTTACCACCATCTTCGTGTGCGATATATCCCGGAGGCGCTCCGACTAACAGGCTCACAGCATGTTTCTCCATATATTCGGACATGTCAAATCGTATCATTGCATCTTTGCTGCCGAATAACTCTTCTGCCAGACATTGTGCAAGGTACGTTTTGCCTACGCCCGTTTGACCGAGGAAGAAGAATGTTCCGATCGGGCGCTTCGGATCTCGCAATCCTAAACGACTGCGTTGGATAGCACGTACCACGGTTTCGACAGCCTTGTCCTGGCCGATGATTTTACGTTTCAGCACTTCGCCCATAGTACGCAAGCGTTCGTTTTCGGCAGTCGCTACACGTTGAACAGGTACGCCACTCATCATACTGACTACGCTTGCGATATCATCAGTGGTGATGGCATATGCATCCCCTTCCAGTTCACCTTTTGCTTTTCTGCGTGCATGGCTGCGAGCACCGGCTTCGTCCATCACGTCTATTGCTTTGTCCGGGAACGCGCGGTCGGTGAGGTAACGTTCGCTCATGCTTACGCAGGCTTTGAGCACCTCTTTGCTATACTCAACATGGTGATACTGTGCGTAGTGTGCACTCAAGCGCGTGAGGATGTCTAATGTCTCCTCGGAAGTGGTCGGGCGAATCGATACTTTCTGAAACCTCCGTTCCAGAGCACCGTCTTTCTCTATCGATTTGGCATACTCGGCCGTTGTTGTAGCGCCGATGCACTGTATCTCACCGCGGGCCAGAGCCGGTTTGAGTATGTTCGCAGCATCTAAGGAACCCGATGCGTTTCCTGCTCCGATAATCGTGTGAATCTCGTCAATGAACAGGATTACCTCCGGATGGTTTTGCAGTTCTGTCAGCACATTTTTCATTCGTTCCTCGAACTGTCCGCGGTACGTAGTACCGGCTACCATCGATGCCAGATCCAGGGTCACGATACGCTTGCCATGCAGCGCTTCCGCTGTTTCTTGCTGAATACGCAGCGCCAGCCCTTCCACAATAGCAGACTTACCTACGCCGGGTTCACCAATCAGAATGGGGTTGTTTTTCTTCCGTCTGCTCAATATCTGTACCACGCGTTCTATTTCCACTTCGCGGCCTACGACAGGATCCAACTGACCGTTCTGCGCCAGTTTGGTCAAATCGCGACCGTACTTGTCCAAGGCGGTGGTAGCACCTGCTGCTTTCTTGTTATTTTGCAGCGGATTTTGCGGTTGCCAGTTACCTTCATTAAGATCCCCCATTTGGTTTGAACCGTCGATAGGGGTGTCTGTCTCGTAGTGCGGCTGGCCGAACAAACTGACTAACTGCTGGTAGCTGACACCCCATGTATCCTCCAGATATGCGGCGGCTATATTCAGTTCGTCACGCATGATGGCCAGTAGCAGGTGTGCGGAACAAACCGCCTCCGCTTTATATTCGCGGCTGATACCTTCTGCGATTCGCAAGACGCGTTCCGCGCGTGCACTACGAGCCACAGGTTCTATCGTTTGCGCGTCTTTGTGTAAGGTCTGGTCCAGATACTCTTTCGCTTCTTTCGGGCGGAACGAGGTCTGACAAAGTATATCATACGCGGAACCTTCGCCCAACCGAAGAATACCCAAAAGCAAATGTTCGGGTTCCACAGAGGTGCTTAGTAACCGCTCTGCCTCTTCTTGTGCGAAGACGATGATCTTGTTCAAGTTTTGTGTTACAACCATATATTCTAACTCACTATGTCTCTTTTAATTATAAAAATGCCATGCCAGTCCGGCGCGAAAAACGTCTCGGTTGGTTGGGTAGCCGGGCATGGTTAAATATGCGGTGTTGTTCTTAAAGAACCAATAGCTAACATGTTGATAGTGCGCAAAAAAGCGCAAGCGGATGGAACGTACATAAAAATTGGCATACACGTTCATCCATGGATAATTGCCTACCGTTTCTGTCTGTTGGGTGGCAAAAAGTCCAGTTGACGGACACAGAACGGGTGCGTGATAGCGGGTAAAATAGCGTACATCCACACCTATCTGTGCGTCCATCGCGCGATGGAACCAGCTGCCGTGGTAATACAGTCGATGCTGTAAGATGAGCAGTGGAACGGGCATCACGCTGTCGTTGGTGGAGTGTTGTATTACGGCGTGGTTTTCTAAATTAATCCACGGCGTTGTGATATCCACCTGTGCATCCCCGGTAATATTTTGTACATTACCTTTATACTGGCGGGGACACCAGTCTGCGGCGGAGAAGTAAATGGGATTGGTTTGGTTCTCAAAACTGAAGTCTAACTTTGTCTTGACCCATTTGGTGGGGTACGCAACCGTCGCTCCGCCAAGGAAACGGTACGTGAAACCGAATTGATTTTCCCATTTGAGGTGATTGGACCGATAATGCTGCAAATACCAGTGAGGTGTCTCGCTCTTGGCATATGCCCGCGCTGAAAGGATCAACGGGTATTGACCGGCCATAAACTTTGTTTCTAAACGACCATTGACATCAAACTCTCCGATCTTATATCCCACAACGCACACTTTGCCTTCTATATCATACAGCACATGTGTGCCGCTGTGCTTATGCAGCGCGCCTCCGACATATGTATTGTTAGTCCATTTGTAGTCGTAGATACTGTCGTAGGGCACGCTGTCGTTTAGGAATCGCTGACATTCGTTCATCGCAAAGGCGGTGATACCAAACTTCAGTTTGGTGTTGTATGCTTCGCAAAACGTTACGGCTACCGTGTTGCGGATGGTCAGCACATCGGTTGTGTCGTGTGTTTTGGCTGCATCATAATAAGCGGTGTCATAGAAGCCCTGATTAGCGGTTTTTTCTATGTATCGCCTGTTGGAATTGTTGGTTTCAAAGACATGACTAAAAGTCATAAGCGGAATATACTCCACCTTAATGGTATCCCGTTTGACCCTTCGTCCTTCCACCACTACCTCTACCGAGTCGTGATACTCGCGCTCTTTGGTGATGGCATATTGGTTATGCAGGTATCCGCTCAGATAGCGGTATCGAGTCATCGCATTCATTCTCACCGGAATATCTTCCGGGCTCAAACTACTGGTTAGCTGAGTGACATCGTTCAAACCTCCGTTTTCGAACGAGCTTAACTGACTCCATCCGAAGGCCGCGTGCATGCTGTAATGTGCTCCATCGTAACTACCCCAGACAGAGCCGCGGTATAATTTACCGGCCGTGTTGGCGTAGTGACCGACGGAATTCAGATAATCCATTTCAACACCCAGATTCAACTGTTTTCCGATATTGCCGGTAAACAAAAAGTCGATATCGTTCTCCTCGTGTCCGCTGACAAACCCTTTCTTGTAAGCCACGGTTGAGTAGGGGGTAGTGGTGTTGAAATAACGTTGCTGCTGAGGAGTGACCACGTATGGTGCCCAACTCCATGCAAACGGATCGTCTACCGTATGCACACGATCATTGATGATACGGCTTTGGATGGGCGAAACCAACACATTGCCGTTGGTAGTACTGCTCATCGAGTAGAGTTGTTGTACATCAATGTCGTGGTAGTTGAGTGTTGCAGTATCGTTGAAAGCGATGGTATCGGCAACAGCACTCCAATTCGCCATCTGCCATGTATGCACGATGGTTGGAGTACGAGGCTGTTTGGCAGCGGCCGCAAGGGTCGCTACCAACAGCACTAATACTATTCCGATACGTTGGAATTTCAAATTACTTCTTCTTCGCGAGTTTAGCGTTCAACTTCTGAATTTCTTCCTCTTGATTGCGTATGGTCTTGAGCAGTTCGTTCAATTCCTCGTTCTCAATCGTGGTCGGATATTGCTCCTCAACACTCTGCAAGAAATCAGAAAGTACATTCATGTAGTTAATGAACGCATCGTATGCCGATTCGTACTGTGTCTCACCTTGATCAATATGGTTCATGTAATGCAGATAGTTCACATCTTGCAAACGGAGCCAATTGGTCTTCAGTGCTTTGTCTTGACACAGATGAACGCGCTCTGCTACGGCGTACAGTTTATGAATAGCCTCTTGCTGCAGATCATTGCCGGCGTAAACGCTCAAGTCTTTTGCTTCGCCGCTCCAGGTGAGAGGATAGGGACTGGACAGTACATCGTTAGCCGCCAGTTTCTTAGCAGCCTCCGCCGGTGTCATGAAGCCCATTTCACGCTCGAGTGCGTAGTACGGCAGTGCTTTGAGGAAGTCAAAGATACCGGTTCCGGCATTCTGACGGATACCGAAGGTCTCGGCTCCAACCCAGATGTTGATAATGTCCTCGCCTTCCGGCAGTGCTTGCAGCATGTTTGCATATTTCTCTGCATCCATCGGGAAATTAGCCCAACCCGGATCGGAGAAATGGAAGCTGAGTTCGTCACTCAGGTTCGTGTTGCGCAACAGCACTTTCATCTTCGGTGCTCCGGCTGACTGGTAAACATGGTTCGGGGTCTTCCAGCTGATGATGTGTTTTGCACCTTCGGTCAGCATTACTTTGTAACCCATTTTGTTCAGTTGGAAAGCCGTCTCGTCAGTGTACAGCAATTCGGTGTTCCAAACAGTTTGTGCTTTAACTCCGAAAATAGACTCCAGCAATTCTGCTTGTTTCTTGAATTGTTCCTTCATCTCACTCTCGTTATACTCCGAAGCGAGCGAATAACTGTACGGTGTAGCCAAGAACTCAACGCACTTGGTTGCAGCCAGTTCTTTGAGGATGTCAATCATCTCGGGGTTGAACTGCTCGAACATCTCGATCATAGTTCCGCTGACACTCAAAGCGCAGTGGAATTTGCCCTTGCTCAGGTTGATCATGTCCTTAATGGTCTGGCATAAAGGCAGGTAAGAGGTGCTGACGAGCCAGTTTACATGTTCCTCAGTAGCCATGTCATCGTAGTAGTAATGATCATGACCAATTTCAAAGAAACGATAGCGCTTCAGACGATACGGAGTATGCATCTGGAAGCATAAACATATATTTTTCATAATTTTTAAATTTATCGTTTATAAAGTATGGTTAATTACTCCGTCGTAAATGCGGCGCACTTTGAGGCCGGCGTCAGCCCACTTGATGTTATTGACTTCCGCCATACCGAGTTCGTGCAAACTCTTGTACATAGCCGGATACTTAACAATCGCGTAGATGGCATCTGCCATGGCATCAATGTCCCAATAATCGGTCTTGATGGCGTGCTGTAGAATCTCGGCACAACCGGATTGATGAGAGATGATAGACGGACATCCGACCTGCATTGCCTCCAACGGAGAGATACCGAACGGCTCACTGACGGAAGGCATAATATATACATCGCTCATTGCCAGCATTTCCTGAACCTGCTTGCCGCGCATGAAGCCCGGGAAGTGAAACTTGTCGGCGATGCCGCGTTTAGCTACAAGGTCTATCATCTCCGCCATCTTGTCACCGCTACCGGCCATTACAAAACGAACGCCGTCCGTCTTGCTCAGCACGCGAGCTGCGGCTTCCACGAAGTACTCCGGTCCTTTCTGCATCGTGATACGACCAAGGAATGTAACCAGTTTGTCTTTGCGTTCCGGTTTGGTGAACTCTTCCGGATGAGCCAGCGGCTCAACAGCATTATGTACCGTGCTTACCTTACGCGGATCGATACCATATTTCTCAATCACGGTGTTGCGAGTCAGGTTACTTACACACATGATGTGATCTGCTTCCTCCATACCGCGTTTCTCGATGGCGAATACGGTCGGGTTGACGTTACCGCGACTGCGATCAAAATCCGTAGCGTGTACGTGGATAACCAACGGCTTTCCGCTTATTTGCTTTGCAAATACACCGGCAGGGTAGGTTAACCAGTCATGACTATGGATGATGTCGAAGTCCAGGCTGTGTGCGAGCACACTGGCAACAGCTTCGTAGTTACCGATCTCTTCGATCAGGTTGTCCGGGTAACGACCGGAGAAACCGATACAACCCAGGTCGTCCGTGCCGATACGACGATAGTCGTAATGGATTCCGTTGCGCAGGTGGAAATACTCTTCCGGAGTCATTTTGCCTGCCATGCGCTCTTTGACATAGTCATAACTGTTCTCTTTCCATACAACGGGCACACTGTTGGCGCCAATGATGCGCAGGAAAGACTGATCCTCGTCACCCCATGGTTTGGGAATGACGAAAGTGATGTGCATATCAGGTTGCTCAGCCATGCCACGGGTCAAACCGTAACTGGCTGTGCCTAAACCGCCTAAAATATGGGGAGGAAACTCCCAACCGAACATTAACGCTTTCATTGTTGTGCCTCCTTTTCTTGAGCTTCTTTATGCTCGCGTTCATATTTCTTTAACGTATCCAGCAGGCTGATTACTGCGGCTACACACGGAGCACTACTCATACCGCCACGTCCTCTGTATGGCGGGTTCGGCTCGTAGAACTCGCTCAGCGTACCGATTGTCAGTTCGTCCATTTCTGCCTCGAAACCGACTAACAGACGCTCCATGAAACTTGTTCCGCTATACTTGTACACGCCCATGTAAGCGCGTGAGTAAGCGGTGATAGTGGATGGCCATACGATTCCGTTGAACAACGCACGTTCGCGTTCAGCAGCATCGCTTCCGTAGTACGGATGATACAATCCGCTCTTCGGACTGAGGCTGCGCAGACCCTTCGGTGTCAATAGCTCTTTGGTACAGATGTCCACTACCGCTTTCTGCTGTTTCCTGTCTAACGGACTGTACGGCAGACCGACTGCCCAGATCATGTTCGGACGTACCTCTTTGTTGGCATAGTTGTCAATGACATAGTCGTTGAGATACAATCCGTTCCAGAAGGTCTTAACGAAGGCATCCTTGGTGATCTCTGCCTGATACTCCATCAAATCAGCACTGGTCTCTTTGCCCATTTCGCGCAACATTTCTGCGGTGAACCGCATCGCGTTATACCACAGTGCGTTCACTTCTACCACGTATCCAGTGCGCGGCACGATAGGCCAGCCGTTCTCCGTGGCGTTCATCCACGTAGCCGGGCGTTGTGTGCCGTCTATCCACAGCAGACCGTTTTGGTGCAGTTTGGCACGCGGATGGTTCTGCTTGCGGTACCAAGTGATGATATCCAAGCACAACTGGCCGTATAAATCAGCCGCTTCGCGTACGGTGTACTTGTGGGCATATTTCTGCGCGGCACGAATGAACCATAGTAATACATCCGGTTCGTCCATGCCAGTCATCTTGTTCTCGTTACCACGCCCATGCATGAAGTTCAGAATTTCGTCAATGGCCGTCTTGTTGATGATGGCGTCCCAGTATTCCGGACGGTCGATATCCAGCGTACAACTGGCTACTGAGAAGAAGGTGGCGCGAGCATCTGCGTGGAACCATGGGAAACCGGCTAACAGGTAGCATTTATCACCTTCGCGTTTGTAGAATTGGCTGGCACTGTTTTTCAGGGTGCTGAACATGTCTTCACGTCGGTTGCGACGTTCCAATTCTTTCTTCCAAACCGCTTTCAACTGGCTGGTCTTGCATTCGGTTACGCCTGCCGAGAAGATAATACTCTCGCCTTTCTTCATCGGTAACTCGAAATAACCCGGAACCAGCAAGTCCTCTTTGAATGCATAACCACGTTCGCGCTCCTTGCGGTACACGATGTCTTTGTACCACTGCGGATCGTGGTGATACTCAACGGCTTTGCTGAACTGCATGTACAGATTCGGGAAGCCGGGGTACATGCGATTGTAGCGCCCGTTCTCGCACTCATCCATGTTGGCATTGGCCAGCGGATTCTCGTGCGTCAGTTCGTTCACGCTTCGGAACGCTAAGAACGGACGGAAACGGAGTGTGGTCGGACTTCCGCTCTCCAGCAGTGTGTAGCGAATCAGAACACGCGGCTCAAAGCTGACGAGCATACGCTCTTTTTCCAGCACCATAGCGCCTACGCGATAAACCGTCTTGGAGATTAACTCGCAGTCAAACTCGCGGATGTACTTGTGTCCATTCGGACTGAAATGATTGTCGCTGTACTCGTGCAGACCTAAGTTGAACTCTGCGCCGTGCTGGATCACCGTCTCGTCCAACGAACTGAGCAACACATAGTTGTCGTCGCTGATGTGCGGTAACGGCATCACCAACTGGCCGTGGTACTTACGAGTGTTGCAATCCACTAATGTCGTGGAGTTGTACACACCTGCACGATTCGTTCGAATCATCTCTTTCTGAAGCGACCGCTCCAGATTAACAAGCACTGTCTTGTCAAAATTAAGATAACTCATGATCGTGATTAAGTATTAAGTAAATTGTTTTAATTAAATTTTCCACCAAATTTCTCTTGTGCGTCGGCTACGAACTGTTTTATTCGCTGTTCCTCCGCTTTCTTGCATATGAGCAGTACGTTTCCTTGCTCTGCAATAACCAAATCGTTTACGCCTTGCACTACTGCCAATTTGCCCGATTCCAACGTGACTACATTGCCTGTGGCATCGTAGAACATGGCATCGCTGTGCAAGCTTACATTCTCGCTCTCGTCTTTCTCGCTCAGTTCGTACAAACTGCCCCAAGTGCCCAAATCGCTCCATCCGAAACTGGACGGAAGGACAAACACGTTGTCTGCTTTCTCCATAATACCGTAGTCCACGGAAATGTTCGGACACTTCGGGAAGTTTTCTTTGATCCACTCCGCTTCGTCTTTTGTGCCGATCAAACCGTCCCCTTTTGCAAAAATAGCTGCTATTTCCGGCATGTGTTGTTGAATGGCCGCGTTGATGGTCTCCAAACTCCAGATGAATATACCGCTGTTCCACAGATACTCACCGCTTTTCAGGTATTCTTGAGCAGTTGCCAAATCAGGCTTCTCTTTGAATTCTTTCACAGCGTAGATGTTTTCGCAGGCCTTATTAGCCCCATCACGTTGAATATAGCCGTAGCCCGTTTCCGGCCTGGTCGGCTGCATACCTAAGGTGCATATAGCTTTGTTTTGACTGACAAAATCAAAAGCTTGCAGGATCGTTTGCCGGAATTTCTCTTCCTCTAATATCAAATGGTCACTGGCAGCAACTACGATGCGAATGTCTGACTGCGGACACGACACGCGCGCTTTAATTGCGCTCACCGCGTACGCAATGCACGGAGCGGTGTTTCTTCGAGCCGGCTCGCATAAGATTTGCGATTCTTTCAAGTCCGGCACCTGCTCCATGATCAATGGCTTGTAGGCTACGTTCGTAACAATCAGCACATTTTCTATCGGTATGATCGGACGAAAACGATCCACCGTCATCTGAAGTAAGCTGCGGCCTGTTCCGAAAAAATCCAGGAATTGTTTCGGCTTCTTCTCCCTACTGAACGGCCAAAAGCGACTTCCGACGCCTCCTGCCATGATTACACAATAGTTGTTCTTGTTGTCCATATTGATATTATTTCTTAGCCGCAAGGGCACGATTATTTCTTAGCCACAAGGGCACGATTATTCCGATTTGGGCGCAAAGATACAAAAAGTTTTTGATATGTGCAAGCGCGCGCGTACAATTTTTCCGAAAAAAGTGCTATTTTGTGTCCGGAAGGGATTTTTTCGATTTTAGATTTTCGATTTTCAATTAAAAATACTACCTTTGCAACGTAATTTGGAGGAATATGTGCTTTTTGCAAAAAAATAAATCGGTTGTTTTGCAGTCGCTGGTCATGGGACTGGTGATTTGGATGTGCGTGGCTTGTGATTCAGTTCCGACTCCGCGTCCGTACGGATACTATCGCATCACCACGCCGGACACGGCGTACGCACCTTTTGATGAATTGTATCCGTACTATCCGTACACCTTCGATTTGTCGGAGAATGCAATCGTCAAGCCGCGTACGGACGTAGATGAGTACTATTGGATTAATCTGTATTATCCGTCGTTGGACGCCACGATACATTGTTCGTACAAACCGGTTCGGAATAACCTGCGTGAATTGACGAACGATGCGCTTGAGTTTGTGTATCGCAATGCATCGTTTGCGAGCGCGATTCCGGAGAAAGAGTACAGCCATCCGGAAGCGGATGTGTATGGAGTGCTGTTTGATTTGGAAGGGAATACCGCTTCCTCCTGCCAGTTTTTCATTACGGATTCCGTGCATCATTTCTTCCGCGCTTCCGTTTATTGTAATTGCCCGCCTAATGCGGATTCGCTTGCTCCGGTGTATGATTATCTGCGAGCGGATGTGATTCGAATGGTAGAAACGTTTGAATGGAGAGGAAATTAGCCATATTATTAGACCCGGAGAAGGCAGATTTGTCTCGTTTGCCTATTACCCGAGAATGTCACCCTGATTATATTTTTGTCGGCGGTTCGACGGGTGGTGATGCAACGGATTTCGTGCGGGCGTTGAAAGCTAAAATATCCGGTTTCAACGAACAAATTCCAATTGTTTTGTTTCCGGGCGACGCTTCGCAGTTTACGCCGGAGGCAGATGCTGTTCTTTTCCTTTCTCTCTTGTCTGGGGATAATCCTGAGTACTTGATCGGGCAGCAGATTCGTGCGGCGAGAACTATTCATGCGTCTCATTTGGATAGCATCCCGACCGCCTATATTCTGATTGACGGAGGCGTGGAGACATCTACGATGCGCGTGACGCATACAAAGCCGATTCCATCGGAACAAATAGACCGAATAGTCGATACGGCGGTAGCAGCGGAATTGATGGGAAAGAAAGCCATTTATCTGGAGGCAGGTAGTGGTGCAAAAGTTCCGGTTTCAACGGAGATAATTCGTGCTGTTCGCGCTTCTGTTTCCGCTACGCTTATAGTAGGCGGAGGCATTCGTACGCCTGAAGCAATGTGTGCGGCTTATGAGGCCGGTGCCGATATAGTGGTGATCGGTAACCATTTTGAAGCCCATCCGGAGGAGTTATCGGCTTTTATTAGGCAGTCTAGACAGCCTAGGTCGTCTAGTCAGTCTGGTGACGAGAAATACATGCGCCTCGCGCTTGTGGAGGCGGAGAAGGCGCTGGAGAAGGACGAGATACCTATTGGGTGCATTATTGTCAGTCAAGATCAAATTATCGGCCGCGGACACAACCTGACGGAGACTCTCGATGATGTGACGGCGCACGCAGAGATGCAAGCTATCACAGCAGCCGCGCAAACGGTAGGCGGCAAGTATCTGCCGGATGCTACACTCTATGTGACGGTGGAGCCGTGTCCTATGTGCGCCGGTGCTATCGGGTGGGCTCAGATTAAACGAATAGTGTACGGAGCGTCCGATCCGAAACGCGGTTATACGGTGTATGCGCCTAAAGTGCTTCATCCGAAAGCAACAGTCACCGGCGGCGTGCTGGAAGACGAATGCCGCGAATTAATGCAGCGATTTTTTAAAAAGAAAAGATAATATACGATGGCCAGTCTAAAATCACAAATTACCAGTAAGAAAAATTGGGATGCCGTTCTTCGGATAGGTGCGTTCGTTCTGCTCGCAGCTGTGTTGGTGTTACTTTTCCCTCGTTATAACAATTCGTTCCGTTATCATTATGAGGTTGGCAAACCTTGGGGTTACGCTACCTTGACTGCGGATTTTGATTTCCCGATCTACAAAACGGACGAACAACTGGCTAAAGAGCAGCAGCAGTTACTTTCCACTTTTGCTCCGACGTATCACTATTTGCCGAAGGTGCAGCGCCAGATTTTGGTTGTTTCGCTTCAGGACATGGAATGGATCAAGGCGGAAGGGTATACGCGCATTGCGGTGATGCAGAACAAGGTGTCGAAAAACTATCCGCTTTCGGAGGTATATACGCCTAAAACCGCTTTCCAGCATTTCGGTTATGAGTGCGCACAAAACCTGCAATTAGACACGGCCACAACGCAGGCGTTACGCGAAAAACTGCTGGCGTCTCTCTCTCCTACCCAGGGAATGGTGCAGAAAGGAGAGAAGATCATAGACCAGGGAGATATTATATCCGAGCGTGATTACCAGCGTTTGCAGTCTCTGCGTCGAGCGTATGAGGATGATTCTCGCGGCAATTCGGAGCGCGTGTTGTCTGTAGCCGGCGAAACGCTGTTAGTGCTCATGTTCCTGGGCTTGTTTATATTGTATCTGTACGTGTTCCGCAGACAGTATCTGCGCAGTAATCCTACGGTTCTGTTCTTCTGCTTGCAAATATTGATTGTTATTGCACTGGCTTGTATTGTGCTGCGGTTCAACTGGCCGGTTTATCTGATTCCGTTTGCGTGGGTACCTATATTAACGCGTGTGTTCTTTGATTCGCGCACGGCGTTGTATCTCCATTTTACCACGGTGCTGATTGCGTCCATTATTGTGCCGGCACCGGTTGAGTTCTTCTTTATTCAGATTGTAGTGGGAATGGTGGCAGTCTCGTCGTTGAGCGACATGACGCGCCGCGCACAACTGGTTCACACGGCCTTGTGGATATTACTGGCTCAGACGGTGGCTTATACCGCTATTACCTTTGCACAAATGGGTACGATAACTGCCGTTAATCCGTGGATGTATCTTTACTTCGCTGTTTGCGGTATCTTCACTGTTGGTTGCTACGGACTGATTTATGCGTTTGAGAAAGTGTTCCGTTTTATCTCGTCGATTACGTTGGTTGAGTTGACGGATATCAATTCCGAGCTGTTACATACGTTAGCGGAACGCGCACCCGGAACGTTCCAGCACTCTATGCAGGTATCTAATTTGGCAGCTGAGGCCGCCAAAACCATCGGCGCGAATGCCTTGTTGGTACGAACGGGTGCGTTGTATCACGATATAGGAAAAATTGAGAATCCGTTCTACTTTGTAGAAAATCAGCAAGGCGGGGACAATCCGTTGATTAAAATGGATCCGCGTGAGGCAGCAAAAATCGTTATCTCTCATGTGACGGAAGGCGAGAAGATTGCCCGTAGGAACCATTTGCCTGAAGCGGTGATTAATTTTATCACTACGCACCACGGCACCTCTCTTGTGCGGTATTTCTATAATACATATTGTAATGCTCATCCGGACGAGAAGGTGGACGAGACGCTGTTCCGTTATCCGGGATCCAAACCGACAACGAGAGAAGGAGCGATCTTGATGATGGCGGACGCTATTGAGGCGCGTTCGCGCAGTCTCTCGGAGTTTACGGAAGAAGCGATTGCGGCTGCGGTGGATCAGATGATTAATGCCCAGATTGCAGACGGACAATTCTCCGAGACGCCGCTGAGTTTCAAGGATGTAGAAGATATCCGCCGAGTCTTTACTTCCCGACTTGTTGCTATGAATCATCATCGAATCTCTTATCCGACCCTGAATAAATGAATCTATATCTCGCCCCGATGGAAGATGTAACCGATCCGGCGTTTCGCATGTTGTGCAAGCGTTATGGAGCCGATCGGGTCTATACCGAGTTCGTTAATGCGGACGCGTTGGTGCGGGATATAGCCTCGACGACGCGTAAGTTGACTATTCACGATGAAGAGCGTCCGGTGGCTATTCAGATCTACGGTCGTGATCCGGAGTCGATGGCAGACGCAGCGCGCATAGTAGAGACGGCAAAGCCCGATTTCATCGATATAAATTTCGGTTGTCCTGTGAAAAAAGTAGCCGGTAAAGGAGCCGGTGCGGGACTGCTGCGTGATGTGCCGAAGATGTTAGAGATCACTCGTGCGGTTGTGAATGCGGTACACACACCGGTGACGGCGAAGACTCGGCTGGGGTGGGATGATAACAGTTTGTATCTGGAGGATGGTACGCCTTTCATCGTCGATTTAGCAGAGCGGCTGCAGGACTGCGGTATTCAGGAATTGGCTATTCACGGTCGCACGCGGAGTCAGATGTATCGCGGTGATGCCGACTGGACGCTGATCGGGGCGGTGAAGAATAACCCGCGCATGCACATTCCTATTATAGGTAATGGCGATGTGTGCACGCCGGAGCGCGCGAAAGAGTGTTTTGAGAAATACGGTGTGGACGCTATTATGATCGGACGCGCTACGTTCGGTGCGCCGTGGTTGTTCGCGGAGATGAAGAAGGGAATAGGGGTGACGGGTGACGGGTTACCGGTTACGGATATTCCGACGACTATGGAAGAAAAGGTAGCGGTGCTGAAGGAACATGTGCTGGCTTCCATACAGTGGTGCGGGAATGACGAGAGGAAGGGAATCGTACATTCAAGACGTCATTTTGCGGCTTCGCCGGTGTTTAAGGGTCTTGCGGATTTTAAGCAGACACGTATTGCATTGTTGCGGGCGGAGACCGTGGAGGAAGTGTTCGGAATAATGGATGAGATAGTAGATAAATGGGGGAGATAAAGGTGAAAGGTGAAAGGTTAAAGGTGAGAGGTGAAAGGATTTCGTAAATATTTCGATGGTAATGCACTTTGGGTATCGATGCTCATCGGTGCGCTCGGTTATAAATGGTTTTTGCCGCTTAAGCCGATTCTACCGTGGTTGATTTTCTTCATGTTGTTTTTTACGTTTTGCAAAGTCAATCCGCTTGATTTGCGTTTACATAAATGGCATTGGGTGGTTTTGACGACGCAACTTGTATTTAGTTTTGCTGCTTATACAGGTATCTTATACCTGACGAATGATGCGGTGTTGGCGCAAGGATTGCTGATGTGCTTTATCATGCCTACGGCAACGGCCGCTCCGATTATTGCGGGCAAAATGGGAGGTTCGATACAAAACTTGACAACCTTTACGCTGCTTAGCAATTTTGCGACTGCGATCATTGTTCCCGCCACTTTCCCGCTTGTTAATCCTGCAGCGGACATGAATTTCTGGTCTGCATTCTTGTTGATTTTGAGTCGAATAGCGCCTTTGCTTTTGGGTCCGTTCTTTGGCGCGTGGATACTTCGCCTGATTTACAAAGCCAAGACCAAACGTGAGTTCGTACTCTCCAAACGTTTGGCCGTTGTTCCTTTTTACCTTTGGGTGGCATCGATTATCGTGCTTTCATCGGTAGTGACGGAGACGGTTGTTTCGTCTTATGCCTCCTTGCTTACCACGATGCTTTGGTTGTTGTTGGGTAGTTTTATTGCTTGTCTGCTGCAATTCGGTCTTGGCAAACTCATCGGCTATTATTTGCCTGCCCCGAGCAAAGGAACGGATTATCAAGACGTGTTGATTAACCCAGCTGCGGCGCCTAAGACGATGGCGGGAGTGAGTTCTATTACGGCAGGGCAAGCGTTCGGGCAGAAGAATACATCGTTAGGTGTTTGGATGGCGCAGACGTATCTGGATCCGATGGCATCGTTAGGTGCTGCGGCATACATTATATGGCAGAATTTATTTAATTCAGTCCAATTATTCATTGCGGCGAAGAAAAAATAAAAAATGTGCAAATAAATTTGCATAAGTAAAAAAAAAGCAGTACCTTTGTAGCGGATTTGAAAAATATGTTCACAAACATACAAACAACCAACTTTTTGTTTAACTAAATGAATTAAAATCATGAAGAAAATCTTTTCTCTTTTCGCTGCCGTGCTTTTCGCAAGTAGCATGATGGCTGCAGTAGGCAACTTGTATTACACGTTTGCAACAGCCTATAACTCTTCTAACACCAGTTATGCTAATGTGTATGATGTAACGATTAGTGGTATGGACTGGTCTGTACCCGGCAACCAAAAGCAAGAAGGCTTTGTACGAATCGGAGGTAAAAACATTGACGGTGTTGATCGTATCATTACCGCTAAAACAGCAATGGGAGATGCAATTGCCAAGATTGAGTTGAACCACAAAGGCCTTAGCAGTGCTGCTTTTGTTGTGAATTCTATCTCTGTAGTGACAGCAACAGATGCTAATTTTACTACTGGTTTAGATACAGTGAAATTAAATGCTCCTTCTCTTTCAAAACAAACAGCAGGAACGTTAGAATTTTTGCCGAAGAACGAGAAGTGGAATAGTGGTGTATACTATAAATTTTTGTTTAATGTAACAAATACCAATACTAGTAGTAACTATGGTTTCGATGTAGCTTCTATTAAGTTCTATTCTTTCCAAGATGCTAACGCTGCTGCAATCAGCGCATCTAATGTTGAATTGGGAATTGTTGCAACAACAAGCCTTCCTTTAGACAGCACCATAAATGTAGAGGTTACCGGTTCGAATCTTGAAGGTGCAATCACTTATGAGCCGAGTGCTAACTTGGTCGTAACAGGTGCTCTCACCGCAGCAGGTGGTACGCTGAACGTAACGCTCAATGCTGCTGCAGAAGGCGAGTATGATGAGACTATCGTTCTTTCGTCCGGAACTACTCAACAAACAGTTCATGTGACGGCTACTATTGTTAATACAGTTGGTGATGGAACTAAGAATAGTCCTTTTACGGTAGCTGATGTAGTAAAACTGAACAACCAGATCGGTATGGAGAAATATTGGGTGGTTGGCTATATTGTAGGTTGCGCAACTAATAGTGGTTTGGTTGCAGAATCCAATGTGGCAACAAACATTGCTCTCGGTGATGCCGCTGATCAAACAGAGGATGTAGTGCCGGTAGAGTTGCCGAGCGGTGATATTCGTACTGCACTGAACATTGTTGACAATGCTTCTAATTTGGGTCAGAAAGTGAAAGTACATGGTCAGTTGATAGCGTACTTCTCGTTCAAAGGTGTGAAGGCACTTGACGACTATGAGTTTGTAACTGATGTACCGGATGCAATTGACAACACGGTTGTTGAGGGTAAGGCAGTTAAGCGCATTGTAAACGGCCAGCTCGTTATTGAGAAGAATGGTGTGATCTACAACGCACAGGGTGCTATGGTTCGCTAATTGATCCAACGTGATATATGACAAGACGGCTCGCTTCGGCGAGCTGTTTTGTTGTTATATGGGACATTTTGAAGGAAAAATTCTAAAATCACGGGATATATATACTATGTATATATATAGGGTGGGGTGGGATACGTGAATGTCTCGTGCAACTCAGGTTTAAGGCAGGTGCAGGACTATAGAACGAGTGCGAAAAGTAAAAAAAAGGTATATTTATTTGCATAATTCAGAAAAATGTAGTACTTTTGCATGCTAATTTTGTAAACACACACAAAATTATATTAACCAAAACACAAATTATCATGAGAAAATTTCTTTCTTTATGGATGGCTGTTGTGCTAAGCATTTGCTATTCGTTTGCAACAACCATTTATTGCCAGATGACTCAGGAATGGTGGACGGTCGACGGAGCAGCTGTAGCGGTTCACTATTGGGGCGGCACCTCGGCAGCCACCACTTGGCCCGGTGTGCGAATGAGTGCAGTTACGGGAAAAACAGGCACATGGTCCTATGATGTTCCTTCGGATGTTACGGGTCTGATGTTTGTACGTGTGAACAGTAGTGGTGCCATTGAAAACTGGGGAGCCAAGACTGCGAACCTGACGCTTCCGACTGATGGCAAGAACCTCTACATTATCACTTCCGCCAGTGCCGTATGGGGAGACCCCGGATGTACCGGCAAATGGTCAACGTATGACGTTAATGCAGCGGAAGAAACGATCGTGTCGAGTGTACCTTCGCAGGCTCCGGATGTGATGTTACAGGCATTCTACTGGGACAGTTATCCTGGAGGAAGCGGAAGTGCCTATGGTAACACGGGTTGGGAGACCCTGCTCAATGACTCGGCAGAGTTGGGCGAGTACTTTGACTTGGTTTGGTTCCCGCCAACCAATAATGGTGACGGAACTGGATATATTCCCAAGCAGTACAGTAATCTGAACAGCGCATTTGGTAGCGAGGCTAATCTGCGTCTGCTGATTGGCTCGTTGCATAGACGTAACAGCCGTGCTGTAGCGGATATTGTCATTAACCACTGCGGTAACCGATATAATTCCTGTGATTTCTATCCATTGGATTTTGGAACGTACGGAACCTTCCAACCGGACAATACATGGATTACAACTAATGATGAAGGTGGTTGTTCGGGCGGTTCGCATGCAGACGCAGGTTATGATGGTGAGGAGAATTATGGTTCGGCTCGTGACTGGGATCACCAGAACCCCAATGTGCAGGCTATGTGCCGTGCTTATCTGAAATGGATGAAAGACCAGGGTTTTGACGGTTGGCGTTATGACTACGGTAAGGGCTTCACGCACGATCATATTAATGACTATAACACGGCTGCCGGAGCGTATTTCTCGGTAGTGGAGTATTGGGACGGTAACCGTGATGTGCTGCAGGATCGTTTGAGCGATGCCGGTTGGAACACGATGGTGTTTGATTTCAGCACCAAGTACAATGCGCTGAACAACGGTATTTGTTCCTTTGATTATTCCAAGTGCCATGGAGCAGGTCTTCCGGGTGCCGGCAAGTCGAAATATGCCGTGACGTTCGTGGATAACCATGACACGTTCACGCGCAACGATAGTGAGTTCGGAGGCCAGAATAACTCGATGACTGCGGGCTTGAAGGATCGTCTGCTGCAAGCGAATGCTTATATTCTGTCGATGCCGGGTATTCCGTGCGTGTTCTATCCGCATTGGGTGACGTACAAGACCGAACTCAAGAAGATGATTGAGGCGCGTCACATGACGGGCGTTCACAGCGAGAGTGAGGTGAAGGATGAATACTACGACCAAAACGGCTATCAGGCTACTATTGTCGGTAAGAACGGATATATTGTGCTTCAATTGGGTAACAAAGCCGGTAATGCGATTAACGATTTCACCAAGTACGCTTATGGAAACGGTTATGCTATTTGGGTACATACGAATGCACCGGTAGTGCCGGCAGATCCGACGGCTAAGTTCTATGTAGCCGGTGATAGTGCGCTGGTAGTAGATGCAGGTCTGGCTGCTGATAAGGCATGGAATGCGGATGCTATCAAGAGCGAGAGCGACACCTTAACGCTGACACTGAAGGCCGATGTGACTTATTCGCTGAAGGTGACGCTGGACGGTACTTGGAATGATGCAAAGGGTTATAGCGACTTGACTGCTCCGGTGACCGCAGGTTTGAATAATGATAACGGAAATATTAGTTTCAAGCTGAACACGGCCGGTGAGGTGAAGGTTATCTACAAGACCGGCTTGTTCAAGTTAGAGGGTGACTTCTATGTTAAACCTGCTCCGGCGGTAATTGAAGATGGTTACTATCTCGTTGGTACGATGAATAACTGGACTCCGAAGGCAGCATACAAATTCTCGTTTGGAGAAGGATGGGATTTGACTACAGCACTTGAAGTCGGAGATGAGTTCAAGGTTGTCTCTGTATCTAACGGACAGATTACAACATGGTATCCCGGTGAAGGCGGAAATAATTATGTGGTTGGTGAGAACTTTGCCGGTTCAGCCAAAAAGGTTAGTTTCCGTCCGGATGGTCTGGGAGATGGCCCATGGTTCGAAGGTTACATCTTCGTGGAACCGAATGTTTGGAGATACGATATTTATCTGAATACCGGTGGTGCTAACCTATGGGGTGCAGATGATGCGGAATTTGAGGCATATCCGAATTACTACGATGATTTCCCATTTATGACGCATGTAAGTGGTGATGTATATAAGATATCAATCAATATCTTTAGCACCACTATCGTATTCCAACGCGTAGATCCTATTAATATCAATCATGTTGTTTGGAACCAAACAGCCGAGTTGACTATACCGGAAGGAATGAATCTTTATACGATTACCGGATGGGGAGAGAACGACGGTTATTGGTCTAACTATGGAGATGTACCGTCAGATGTCGACCTTATTAATGACGGCGTTCAGACAGTGAAAGTGCTGCGTGACGGACAGTTACTCATTATCAAGGGAGAGAAGACGTACAACGCACAAGGACAACTGGTTAAGTAAGGTTTAACGATTAAGGTTTAAAGGAGAGGGACGCCGTGTGGCGCCCCTCTTTTGGTTTGTCGTAAAACCGGATAATGTAATGACGGTATTACGGAATTACGAAAGGTTTTTATTCTTGCGCTGCTTTGCGAATGAGCGGAACGATCTCGGTGTTATCGTGCCATCCGGTGAATTGCTCAGCGCCTTTGCCGATCGCGAAGATAGGAACGGCGTGTGCTGTGTGAGCACGTGTGGTCCAACCGACGTGTGCTTTCTTGTTCAGCAGCGCGATGCCTGCTTTGCCCAGTGCATTGATGGTCTTGTACATCGTCTTGGTGTCTTTGCTTTTCTTCGCGCAAGCGGCTTTGTACAGTTCTTTGAGTTTCTTCTCTTCGCTCTTGCTGATCTCTACTTTGTCCCAGAAACCTAATTGCTCGCGGTAAATCTGCTGCACTTGTTCCCAGCTTGGTTTCTTGTTGTCATTGAACAGTTGTGTGAACAGATCACTTAAGATCCAAGCAGAGCATTTCTGGTTTTGCAGGATCTCCAAGTTGAGCGTATAATCGCTGTTGCCCAAAGCCAGTCCGCCTGTTTCGTGATCTGCAGTTACGATGATGAGCGTCTCTTCCGGGTGCTCCAGATAGAATTGGTAAGCCACTTTCATTGCGGCATTCATGTCCCATACTTCTCCGAAAGCCGTAGCGGCGTCATCGCCGTGGCTGGCATAGTCAATCATACCGCCTTCAATCATCATGAAGAAGCGGTCGTAGCGTTTCTCGAGGAAGGGGATAGCCGTGCTGACTATCTGTGCCAAGGTTAGGTCGTCTTCTTTGCGGTCGATGGCGTAGGGGAGGTTGCTGCCGTGTTGCGCTCCTTGGTCATCGTTTTTCTGAACGAGGATCATTTTTTCTCCCATCAGGCTTTTGCCGCCAACGGTTCCGGAGGTTAGAATCTCCTGCGCTTCTGCGTATCCGTGCGCAATCGTGTAACCGCTCTGTTCCGCCAAACGGTACAGATTATCCTCCTGGTCATCTTTCTCTCCTTGCGGGTAGTGGAAACCGGCACCGCCGAAAAAATCGAATTGGCTGCTGATCAGTTGGCCTCCTATTTTATAATACTCGTCGCGGTCGGGCACGTGTGCGTAAAAAGCGGCCGGCGTGGCGTGGTCGATGGCTACGGTCGTCATGATGCCGATTCCCCAACCTTCTTCTTTGAGTTCTTCCGCAATCGTTTTTAGTTCGCTGCCATTCGCGTCCAGTCCCAGCGTGCCGTTATTGGTCTTGCTGCCTGTGGCCAGACAGGTGCCGGCTGCTGAGGAATCTGTGATGCCATTGCTCGCGGAGAACGAGGAGGCGTGGCCGGAATACGGGAAAGTGGTCATGAGCGTCTGTACGCGTCCCAGGGGTCTGCCTTGAATGGCCGACTGGTACATCTCTGTTCCCAGAACCTGGTTGGCGCCCATGCCGTCGCCGATGAAGTAGAATACGTACTTTGCTTGTGCAAAAAGTGACAAGGTGACAAAGTACAATGTACAAAGTAATAAGATTCGTTTCATTTCGTTGTATCGGTTGATGTTTGTTTCTTTTTGCGTGCAGACTGGCGCTGCCGTTTGCGTTTACGCGCTTCTCTGCGCCTCTGTGCCTGATGGGCTTTCCGTTCTTCCGGTGTCAAGTGAGGCGGCGGTTCGATGCCTTGTTCGCGCAAGCGCTGGTCTTGTATTTGCTGCTGATGCTCAATCATCCGCTCTTTCTCTTCCTGTTTGAGCGTCGCTACCGCTTGTTCCGGTAGCGGTTCGTGTGCCATCAGATCTTCGTAGATAAGCAGTGTGGCCCATGCGTCTGTGCTGGCATAGCGAGCCTGTTCCGGGGTAAGATGGCTGTTCTCCCAATTGGTGAGTTGTTGCGCTTTGGATATTTTTTTGCCGAAGCAGATAGCAAACAGTTTCTGCAGTCCCAGTTCCAGTATGCCGTATCGCGCTACGATGGACTGCACGTCGATGCAGTTAGCCGGAGTGAATTCGCGTCTGCGTCTAAGTCCGTTGATATCATCTTTGAATGCCAGTCCCACTTTGCGAATCTTCGGGTCGGCAAATATATCCGCCAGTTCTTGCGGCATACCGGTGTGCGTCAGTCGGAAGAGGTAACAGCGCTCATGGCTGGCAATCTGTACGAGAGCGGTAGGGTAGTGTATGCCGCGTTGAAAACTGGGTCGCGCTTCCGTGTCCACACCCAGCACCCGCTGCGTTTTGAGATAAACCACCGCATCCGCTACTTGCTCTTCGTGATCGACTACAATCACTTCGCCTTCAAACGCCACGAGCGGCAGCGCCTGGAGTTCTTCTTTACTAATATGTTGCGGATACTGATTCATGCAAAGCGCGCATTACGACTAATACTTTTTGTCCCCAGTGTGCCTCAAAAGCCTCCCGGCATACCACCACCGCATCGTGCATGATATCCTCCTGTTCCGTTTGGAATGCAGCAGCAAGGTCTTTGAGTTCCTGATAGATATCCGCCAGCCCTTCGGAGATGTACGCGGTACGTATCTCGTCCGTGTAAATACCCTGATCCACGAACACGTCCAGATAAGCATCGTCTTGGCCCAACAGGTCCCTCATGCCGATTAACACATAGTTGTAATCTTCCTCCGTGACGAAGCGTTGCGGTTCATCTTCCAGGATCGCTTCCGACTTCTCCAACAACCGTGCTCTAAGGTAAAGCACAGGTAATAATCGTAGCATCTGTTCGCGCCATTCGTTGCGCTCATGCTCACCAGCGTGCTCAATCAGCAGGCAGGTCTGTGCAGCCGCAGTAACGAAGGCAATCGTGCTGTCATTATAGATATATTTCATGCCCTAATTTAATAAAAACGGTGCAAAATTAATGAAAAATTTCTTATTACGCAAGTAATCGTTAAATTTTTAGATATTTTTTTGCATATATGCAAATTTTGTAGTATCTTTGCAGCGTTTTTAAAATTGGTATCTATGAGAAAAATATTTGTTTTGGCCTTTATGGCAATGAGTATGAGTTTGATGGCGCAGCATGTTACTCCGCTGTCTATTCAGGTGGCTGATTTGAAGTTGGATTCCCTTCGCGCTTTGTATCACTCGGAGCCGACGATGTACCGCGCTTCGCTGGACGTAGTTGCGCAGCAGTATGAGCGTACAGCCGAGGAGTTGAAGAAGGCTGAGGCGGAGTTGAAGGCTGAGCAGGCTCATGCCATGGAGATAGAGAACGCACTCAAAGAGGCAACCAAGATGGCCGCTTCGCTCAAGAAGCTGTATGCCAAAGAGGAGGCTGAACTCAAAGCGATGCAGAAAGTGGTTGAGAAGCAGCAGCGTGCGCTGAACAAGCAGAAAGCGCTGAACGATGCTAATCGCGAGAACTATAGCCAAATTCTGGAGCAGCAGCAGACCCAGTTGGGCAACTCGTTGCGCGAATTGGCGGAGCGTCTGCGCGGTGTAACCGAGATGGAGACGTCTATTCAATCCAGCCAGACCGCACTGTTGGCTTATAAGAATGAGGTGGATCAAAAAGCCGCAGAGTTGGCTGCCCTGACAGCGCAATACAAAGAGCGTCTGGCTATTCTTAAAGCAGAGCAGAAATCCGCTAAAATGATGCAATAATATGAAAGTCATCAATCTTTCCGAGCACAACAGCGTGCTCAATCAGTACCTGCGCGAGATTCGCGATGTGAATATCCAGAAGGACTCTCTTCGTTTCCGCAGAAACATAGAGCGCATAGGCGAGTTCATGGCCATGGAGGTGAGCAAAGTGCTGGACTATGAGCAGACAGAGGTGCAGACACCGCTGGCGTCTGCTACGGTTAATACGATCAGTGATCAATTGGTACTGGCTACTATCCTGCGTGCCGGCATGCCGTTGCATCAAGGTTTCTTGAATGTGTTCGATCGCGCGGAGAATGCTTTCTTAAGCGCCTATCGTCGTGTCGGACGTAATGTGCACGGGGAAGAGCAATTGGAGATCGTAGCGGAGTATATGGCCGCGCCGGCGATTGACGGCAAGGTGCTGATTGTAGCCGATCCGATGCTGGCAACCGGTATGTCGATGGAGGTGGGCTATCTGGCGCTTCTGCGTCACGGCAAACCCAAACACACGCATCTGTGCTGCACGATAGGTACGCCGCAGGCGATTGATTGTCTGCGCAAATCGCTGGGCGACAGCGAGGATATTACCCTTTGGTGCGCAGCGATTGATCCGGTGCTGAACGAGAAGAAATATATTGTGCCGGGGTTAGGTGACGCCGGTGATTTGTGTTACGGAACTAAAATACATTTGTCCGATCGCAACTAAAAAAAGTTATATGGCTTTTATGCCTGCGGCCTTGATTGCTGCAGGCATAGCAGTAGCCAGTCTGTGGGAGTATCCTTGTTTTCCGGACGGCTTTGCGGGCAGTGATAAACTGCTGCACGGTTTGATGTATGCCTTGCTGTCTGCGGCGTTGATGGGCGGCTTTGTACTTATTCGCCAAGCGCGCATAACGACTTATGTCTATACCGTGCTGGCCACAGCCGCCTACGGTGCAATCATGGAGCTGCTGCAGCATTTCTGCACGTCTTCCCGCACCGGTGAACTGGCGGATGTGTATGCCGACTGTCTCGGCGCTTTCATCGGGGTGCTGGTTATTGCGCTTCTTTATTACGGCCGTCGCCGTGTGAAACGTTAACGCTTAAATCGATCTTGTCACTTGTCAAATTGCCAATTTGACATAGCTCTCAGTCTTCTCTTCCGTACTCGGTTACGGAAGTCGTTGGCTTTAATCGACCACTATGGGTCGGCTGAGGCGGCGTGGGCGCATCTGCATGAGCCGGGGATGGAGGATTGTCTTGAACGGGCTCGGAAGGAGATGGAGTGGGCGGAAAAGCACGGGATTCGTATATGGACTCTGGCGGATGATGATTATCCGTGGCGGCTCAAACAATGCCCGGACAAACCCATTGTGCTGTACGGTAAGGGCAATATAGAGCCTTCGACCGGCCATTTCGTCAGCATTGTTGGCACCCGTCGTCCTACGGAGCACGGCAAAGAGATCACACGGCGGTTGGTGCGCGATTTGCATGAGCGTTTGGAACAAGTCACGATTGTCAGCGGCGGCGCTTACGGTATCGATATAGCGGCGCATCGTGCGGCCATCGAGTTCGGAGTGCCGACCCTTATTATCCCTGCGCACGGACTGGATCGTATCTATCCGTATCAGCACCGCAAGGATGCCATCGATGCCTTGGCGCAAGGCGGATTGCTGACGGAGTTCCCTTCGGGAACGGAACCGTTGCCTGCTTATTTTCTGCAGCGTAACCGTATTGTAGCCGGTTTGGCGGACGCGGTAGTCGTGGTGGAGAGTCGTGAAAAAGGCGGCAGCCTCGTTACGGCGAATATGGCCGTGGATTACAACCGCGAATTGTTCACTTTCCCCGGACGGCCTGAAGATGAGTCCTCGCGAGGATGCAATAACCTTATTCGGGCGAATAAAGCGCACTTGATTGACAGCGCGGACGACCTGATTGATATCATGGAGTGGAAGACCCGCGATGCGGCGCAGCAACCGCTGCAAACGACGATGGTCGGGCTGCTGGGCGATCTGAATCCGCTGCAACAGACCCTGCTGGAAAAACTGCAGGAGGCGGAGGATGGGCTGAATATCAATTTTATGGTGATGGAGACAGAGGCCCCGTACGAAGCCGTGGCTTCCGAATTGGTGATGCTTGAGTTGCAAGGACTTGTTCGTTCACTTCCCGGGGGCGTTTATAGGTTTGTTGGGTAATATGCAAAAAATTGAAGTAACTTCGAGGACACCGACATTGCTTTTGCAATCCCACCTCGAAGTTACGTTCGCACATTCGTGCAAATAACAATCCTGTTTAGTTGAAAACAACAAATAAATTTGATTTTTTAACTAAAAGTCTTGTATATTTCAATTTTTTGTAGTAACTTTGCAGCCGCAAATATTTTAACGCGTTATATATGAAATCTTTTTTGAAGTATTTAGGAGTAATCATTTTGCTTTTGGGAGTTGTATGCCTGGCGGTATACAAGTTCGCGCTGCCGGAGAACTGGTTGCTTATCAGTTCGATTGCGCTGGAGGTAGTAGGTATTCTGTCGTATATCTTCATCAATAAAGCGATTGATTAACGATGCCTGCCCAAGGTGGTTTCAATGATGCTGTGAAGTATCATCTTACGGGCATGTACCAAGACTGGTTCTTGGACTATGCTTCGTATGTGATACTCGAGCGTGCTGTGCCTGCTATCGAGGATGGTTTGAAGCCGGTACAACGCCGTATCCTGCACGCCATGAAGACGGTGGATGACGGCAAGTACAACAAGGTGGCGAACATCGTTGGTCAGACTATGCAGTATCACCCTCACGGTGATGCTTCTATCGGTGATGCCCTTGTTCAACTCGGCCAGAAGGATCTGCTCATTGATTGCCAGGGAAACTGGGGAAATATACTGACGGGTGATGGC
This sequence comes from Paludibacteraceae bacterium, assembly GCA_017401985.1. Taxonomy (GTDB): domain Bacteria; phylum Bacteroidota; class Bacteroidia; order Bacteroidales; family Paludibacteraceae; genus Colicola. Next base: position 119,176 of record JAFPNK010000026.1, read on the forward strand.
GCGGCAGCTCCTCGTTATATCGAGGCACGGTTGTCCAAGTTTGCGCTGGAGACCGTTTTTAATGCCAAGACTACCGAGTGGATGAAGTCTTATGACGGCCGTAAGAACGAACCGATTCACTTGCCTGTTAAGTTCCCGCTGCTGTTGGCGCAGGGCGTGGAAGGTATTGCGGTCGGATTGAATTCCAAGATACTGCCGCATAATTTCAATGAACTGTGCGACGCCGCCTTGGCTTATCTGCGCAATCAGGAGTTCTCGTTATATCCTGATTTCCCGACCGGAGGTGTGATTGATGTCACCCGCTATAACGATGGTGAACGCGGTGGTTCGGTTAAGATTCGTGCGCGCATTCAAAAGGCGGATGACAACAAGACGCTTATCATCACTGAGATTCCGTTCGGCACCACCACTTCCAAGATTATTGAGACGATCCTGAAGGCGAACCAGAAGGGTAAGATCAAAATCCGTAAGATTGATGATTTTACGGCAGACACCGCGCGTATTGTCGTGCAATTGGCCCCGGGTTCTTCGTCCGACAAAGCCATCGATGCGCTCTATGCGTTCACCGATTGCGAGGTGAATATATCGCCGAACTGCTGCGTGGTGCAGGATAAGAAACCGATCTTCACTTCCGTCACTAATCTGCTCAAACTGTCCACGGATAATACCAAAGCGCTTTTAAAGTGGGAGTTGGAGATTGAGAAAGCGGAGTTGGAGGAGAAGTATTTCTACACTTCGCTGGAGAAGATTTTTATCGAGAACCGCATCTATAAGCAGGAGGGTTACGAGAACGCGCCTAACAAAGAGAAGCTCATTGAGTTCGTGGATAACGCGCTCACGCCGTTCAAGCCTATGCTTATCCGCGAGGTGCGCACCGAGGATATAGAGAAGCTGTTTGAGATCCGCATGATTCGTATCACTAAGTTCGATTCGAAGAAAGCGGATGAACTGATGAAGGAACTGGAGAAGAAGATCAAGGCCTGCGTCAAGAACCTCAACCACTTGACTGATTACACGATTGCTTGGTTCGAAATGCTCAAATCCAAATACGGCGAGGCGTATCCTCGTCGCACAGAGGTGCGCAATTTCGGAGCGATCAACGTGAAGGCAGTGGTCGAGAACAACGAGAAACTCTATATCAACCGCGAAGAGGGATTTGTCGGAACGGGTCTGAAGAAAGATGAGTTCCTGTTCAACTGCTCCGATATAGATGACATCATCGTGTTCCACAAGGACGGTAAATACAAGGTGATGCGCGTGGCGGAGAAACTGTTTGTCGGCACGGATATACTTCATATAGCGGTCTTCCAGCGCGGAGACGAGCGTACGGTGTATAACGTGGTTTATCGCGACGGCAAGAAGGGCACATATTTCATGAAGCGCTTCAATGTAACCGGCGTGGCGAAGGACAAAGAGTACGATTTGACGCAAGGCAAACCCGGGTCTAAGATCGTCTATTTCACCGCCAACCCGAATGGCGAGGCGGAGGTGATACGCGTGACGCTGAAGCCGGCTTTGCATCTTAAGAAACTGGAGGTGTGCAAAGACCTGAGCGAGTTGGCCGTTAAGTCCCGTACCGCGCGTGGTAATGTGCTGACCAAGTTCGAAGTCAAGTCCATCACGCTTAAGCAGAAGGGTCATTCCACGCTTGGCGGACGCAAGGTGTGGTTCGATGCGGACGTGCTGCGTGTCAATTATGACGAACACGGTATCTATCTGGGTGAATTCTGGGACGAAGACCGTATTCTCGTTATCAATAACGACGGAACGTACTACACGACCAATTTTGATCTCACTGCCCATTTTGAGGATAATATCCTGCGGATCGAGAAACTGGATGCCGACAAAGTGTGGTCGCTTATTCAGTGGAACGGTGAACTCAAATACTATTACGGCAAGCGTTTCCGTTTGGACGATGCAAATGCGAAGGTGCAGTCGATGCTCGGCGAGGATAAAGACTCCCGCATTGTGGCGCTTTCGGATCGCGAAGAAGCCACTTTCCGTGTTCTGTTTGCGGATGAGTCCAAGCAGCCGCTTGATATACTGATGGCGGAGTTTATTGACGAGAAATCCGCGAAGGCGAAAGGTAAACGTATCACGACCCTTGAGGTGGCTTCTGTTGAAGACATCACGCCGGAGCCTGATCCTGAGCCGGAACCAGAGATGTCCCCCGATGAAGAAATAGAGGAGGCTACTGATAACTCGGACAACTCCGAAAACTCGGATAGCTCCGATTCCATCGAGGTAGAGGGCGTAACCATGACGTTCGAAAAGCCGCAGGATACACAACTGGATTTGTTCTAATGGAAATTATTTTAGGTAGTCAGAGTCCTCGGAGACGTGAATTGATGGCAGGTTTAGACCTGCCATTTACAGCTATTAATATCGATGCCAATGAGACTTATCCGGCGGAACTGCAAGCCGGGGATATTCCTTATTATATATCGCGCGCGAAAGCGCAGGCTTATGCTTCGCAGCTGAAGGAGGACCAGTTACTGATTACAGCCGACACGATCGTGTGGCTGGACGGACAGATGCTTGGCAAGCCCCATGATGAAGCTGAGGCGGTGGCTATGCTCCGTGCTCTCAGCGGCAAGACGCATCAGGTATATACCGCCGTTACGTTCGCCAATAAATCACAAATCACAAATGACAAATCACAAATCGTTTTGTCGACCATCGTCGATAAAACGGATGTGACGTTCAAGAAACTGACGGACGAGGAGATTCAGCACTATGTGACGAAGTACCGTCCCATGGACAAAGCCGGCGCGTACGGCGTGCAGGAGTGGATCGGTTATATCGCCTGTACGGGAATGAACGGTTCGTATTTCAACGTGATGGGATTCCCCGTTCATCGGGTTTACGAAGAATTAAAAAATCGAGGCATCGTCTGATGTCCCGATTTTTTTTGTAATTGCGAATCGCGTTATTACACGATTCCGTAATACCGAACGATGACAAAACTGTACAACGTACCGATGAGCATAGTGAATTTCACCACTTGCTGGCAGGTTTTGTAGTCACTTGGTATCTTTGCTGACCAGAGTAACCAAAGTGTGCTGAGCATAGGGATGAGGATTCCTAATGCGATGTACCGCGTGCTGAAACTGGTCCAGGAGGTGTCGAACGGTAGCATATGATACCACACATGGCCGATGAGGGCGAGCGTGCCGGCGATGAGCACCGTGACAAACACTTTGGTCCAGGTCTCACCCCATACTACAGGCATTGAATGACATTCTAATTCGCGGTCGCCCATTTGGTCCTGCAGGTCTTTGATAATCTCGCGAATCCAAGTCAGCAGGAATGCAAATACCGCGAATCCGCCTAACCATACATACAGGTCGTGCGTGAGTGTCAAGTACGACAGCAACCCTCCGTAATGTCTGTTCAGTATCGATACATTAGCAATAGCCACGACCATAGGGGCCAGTCCGGCGAGCAACGCAATCGTCAGGTTGCCAAGCATGAACAGCCGTTTGTAACTACTGGAGTAGAACCACAGCAGTCCCGGTACCATCACGAAGATGATACCCAGTGTCCAACTGCGCAGTAGGATAGCTACCGTGAGGCCGCACGCGATACCGATTCCGCTCAGTATCCAACTGAGACGCATGGCTGCGGGCTTGCTTACCGAACGCGTTACAATCAGTTCATCCGGGCGGTTGATACGATCTATCTTCACATCAAAATAATCGTTGACCACGTATCCGCCTGCTGCAATCAAGGTGGTTGCCAAGATGATCAGCAGCAGCACGTACCACGGCATCTGCTCTTCAAACGAGATCATCTCCCCTTCGAACGGAATGTGGGTTAATATGGGCGTAGCCACCCATTTTTCCATTAACCAGATCAACGCTCCGAGGAAGAGTACATTGCTCCACCTCACCAGCCGCATTATGTCTTTAAACTGTTCCATTACTTAATTCTCAACACCGCTCCTTTCCATGCTTCCAGCGTCACTTCCGCCGTGCCGTCCGGAACGAAAGATATTGTTTGTTGTTTGCCGGTGAGCAGGTCGGTAGCAGTAGCGTTTGCTTTGCCCTCCAGACCCAGATAAACGAAGGCATCGTTCGGCAAGCGAAGGTGAATGTGTTGCTCGCGGTCGTGGAAATTGACTACTACCAGCAGCGTCTCGCCTTTGGTGTGGCGAATGAATGCAAAATGCTGGCGTTTGTCAAATCCTTCTCCTTGTGCATATGTGATGTCATACATCAGGCCTTTCTGAATCGCCTTGTTGGCACGAGCCAGGGTGAGCAGTTTTTGGTAAAACTCCCGTATCTCCCGTTCGTTGTCAGTCATCTTGGCGCCATCGAACTTACCTTTGTTCGCCCAGTTTTGGATACTGCGTACTCCCCAGTAATCGAAGATAGTCGTTCGCCCGTCGATGCCGGAGAAACCTTCCATGTCCATGCCACGTTCTCCTAACTCCTGGCCGGAGTAGATCATCACCGGACACTGGTTCAGCGTGGCAGCTACGATCATCGCAGGTTCGGCACAACGGCCGTCGCCGCAGAAGAATCCGCTGGCCAGGCGCTGCTCGTCGTGGTTCTCCAGGAAGTAAAGCATATGCTTCAACCGCTCGTCTCCGTGCTGCATCCACTGGCGGGTGATGCCCTCAGCGGGCCATCCTTTGCTTGTCACGCCGCGCAGATAATCGTACATGCCTACTTTGTCGTACAGATAATCGAAACCGGCTGCCAGATACGCATCATATTGATTCGGGTCGTAGCACTCACCGATGAAAATGAATTTCTTATGTTTTTTCTTCACTTGCGCAATCGCCCATGCGAAGAACTCTACCGGCACCATTTCGGCCATATCTACGCGAACGCCGTCCACGCCTTTACCGGCCCAGAAGAGTAGGATGTCCCGCATCTTGATCCAGGTGCTCGGGATCGGATTGAACTGTTTCTCGCGGCCGCCTTGGTAGAACACGCCGTAGTTCAGTTTGACGGTCTCGTACCAGTCGTTCGGCCCCGGATGGCTGGTGAAGCAGTCATTGCCGGTTACCTTCGCGGGGAACTCTTCGTATCCCTGCAGATCCTGATCCATCGTGAACTTCTCGCCCGGGATATAATAGAAGTTATTCAGCGGCGAGAATGCCCATTCGGGATGATCTTTTTCTCCGAGGTCTTCCACACCGGCAGGTTTGCAAACGCTCTTGTATTCGCGGCTCACATGGTTGGGCACGAAATCAATCAGCACGTCCAAGCCTGCTTCATGAGTCCGTTTAACCAGCGCCTCGAATTCTTGCATTCGTTTGGCTTCGTTCTTCGCCAGGTCGGGGTCTATGTCATAGTAATCGGTGATGGCATAAGGCGATCCGGCGAGACCTTTGGTGATAGCGGGGTGGTTATATTGGGCTGTGGCGTGGCGGATGATACCGGTGTACCAAACGTGCGTAGCACCCAAGTCCACAATAGACTTGAGTGCACGTTCGTTGATGTCCACAAGACGACCGCAACCGTTCTCCTCGCGGGTTCCGTTGCGCTTGCGCGTCTCGTTATAATTGGTGAACCAACGCGGGAAGAGTTGATAAATAATCGGTTTGTTCATTCGTTGTTGTGTGTTTTTCTAATGGATTAAATCTTCGAGATCACGTAATCACGAGACCACGTGACCACGAATCTTACACTAACGCAGCTGTATCGCTTGCAATCATGAGCTCCTCATCCGTCGGGATTAAGCAAACGGTAACCTTGCTGCCCTTCTTGGAGATGATACGTTCTTCGCCGCGTACGTTATTGGCTGCTTCGTCCAGTTCGATACCCAGGTACGACAGACCTTTCATCACTTCTGCGCGGATGTACGGATCGTTCTCTCCGATACCGGCGGTGAAGACGAGGATGTCCATTCCGTTCATTGCTGCTGCGTACGAACCGATGTATTTCTTGAGACGGTAGATGAACATCTTACGAGCCAAGTCAGCGCGTTTGTTGCCGGCGTTGATAGCAGCCTCAATGTCACGGCAGTCGCTGGATACGCCGCTGACGCCGAGCAGACCGGATTTCTTGTTAACGAGGTTATTGAACTCAGCCGTGCTCAGGTGCTCTTTATCCATGATAAAGGTAGCGGCACCGAGGTCGAGGTCTCCGGCACGGGTACCCATTACCAGACCTTCAACCGGCGTCAGACCCATAGAGGTATCTACGCACTTGCCGTCCATCACAGCTGCACAACTGCCACCGCCTCCGATGTGTGCGGTTACGATCTTCTTGCCCTTCGGATCCACACCGAGGAACTCGCAAACGCGAGCGCTTACATAGCGGTGACTGGTTCCGTGGAAACCGTAACGACGAATCGCATATTTCTCGTACAACTCGTACGGTAATGCATACATGTATGCATAGTCCGGCATCGTCTGGTGGAAAGCGGTGTCAAACACAGCCACTTGCGGTACGCCCGGCAGGATAGCCTCGATGGCATCAATACCTTTCAGGTTAGCGGGGTTGTGCAGCGGAGCCAACTCAACGCACTTGATGATCATCTCTTTCACTTCCGGTGTGATGAGTACGGACTTGTTGAATTTCTCTCCTCCGTGGACTACGCGGTGGCCGACTGCATTGATCTCTTTGAGGTCTTTGATGCAACCGATCTGCGGGTCAACGAGTTTCTCAAGGATGAGCTCGATACCTACGGTGTGTTCCGGCATCGGCTTCTCGAATTTCACCTTCTCGCCGTTCGGCAGTTTGACTAACAGGAACGAGTCGGGCAAACCGATCTTCTCGATTCCGCCTTGAGCCATCACTTGCTTGCTCTCCATCTCAAAGAGCTTATACTTAATACTGCTACTACCGCAGTTTAATACTAAAATCTTCATATTACTTAATTGCTTGATTTGCTGTGATTACTACCATTTGTACAATGTCTTGTACTTTGCATCCGCGGCTGAGGTCGTTCACCGGAGCGGCGATACCTTGGAGGATCGGTCCTACGGCGTCTGCGCCCGAGAAGCGCTCAACCAGTTTGTAGCCGATATTACCTGCTTGCAGGTCCGGGAAGACGAGTACGTTAGCCTTGCCGGCAACAGGGCTGCCCGGTGCTTTGGTCTTAGCCACGCTCTCGATCAGCGCTGCATCTGCTTGCAGTTCGCCGTCCAGCGCGAGCTCCGGAGCCATCTCCTTCGCCAACTTGGTTGCCTCTGCCACTTTGTCCACCAGTTCGTGCTTAGCGCTACCCTTGGTCGAGAAACTCAGCATGGCTACGCGCGGTTCGATACCGGCAATAGCGCGAGCGGTCTCTGCGGTCGAGATGGCAATCTCGGCGAGCTGTTTAGCGTCAGGATTCGGGTTAACGGCGCAGTCTGCGAAGAGCAGGAAGCCGTTCTCTCCCAGTTGTTTAGCCGGCGTGAACATAAGGAACGCACCGCTGACGATGGAGCACCCCGGACGGGTCTTCAGGATCTGGAACGCCGGGCGGATGGTGTCGGCCGTAGTACCGCGAGCACCTGCCAATTCGCCGTCTGCATCACCGGCCTTGATCATCAAGCAACCGAGATACAACGGGTCTTGTGCTTTCTTCTTCGCCTCTTCCTCCGTCATGCCCTTCGCTTTGCGAAGCTCAAAGAGCAGGTTGGCGTATTCCGGCATTTTCGGATCACTCATCGGATCAACGATCTTCGCCTCATGAATGTGCTCGTATCCTTTCTCCTTGGCCATGTTCATAATGGTCTCGGGGTTACCAATTAAAATAAGCTGCGCAATCTTATCTCTCAACAAGATGTTAGCAGCCTCTAATGTACGTGGTTCATCGCCTTCCGGCAAAACAATGCGCTGCGGATTAGCCTTCGCACGCGCAACCATTTGTTGTAAAATGTCCATAGATATAATGTGTTTTAATGTCCTTTCCTGTAACCGATAACCGTTAACCGATAACCGATCCATAAATCGCTGCAAAGTTACATAAAAATTTCCATATATGCAATACTGACTATAAAATTTATTTTTTTTTGTTAAAATATTTGGTCATGTCAAAAAAAAGTTGTACCTTTGCACCCTGAATTGTGATTATTGGAAACAAACATCTCTTTTTCATTATGAAGAAAAGTATTATTATAATCTCTTTGCTCTGCTTAACCGGCGCGATGATGGCGCAGGAGGTGGCTGAGCATAATGTAAAAGGTGCGCACCCGTACAAACTCTCTGAGAATGAGGAGATTGCACAGGAGATCGCACACTGGTCGATTATCCCTCACATCGGTTTCAACGCGTTTGATGGCGACTTCAACAGTGAGATGCAGCACTGCGTGTCGATTCCGAATGCGGGTATCGGTTTGGAGTACTCGTTTACTCCGGTTTGGAGCGTGGGTATTGATTATATGTTTGATCGCTATCATGTAACGGGTAAGCCGGGTGCGGATAATGCCGATTACCTGCTGAACGGTTACATGCATGAGTTGGGCGTATATGGCTCGATGGATGTGGTCAATCTCTTCTTCCCGAAAGCACAGCGCAAGATCGTGAATATCCAGCCGTTGGTAGGTGCCGGATATGCTTGGTATCGCAACAGCGCGATGTTCGACGATGCTTCTCGTGGTCATACCGGTTCCAGCACTATGCTCTCGATGGATCATTATGAGGGTGCTTGGTTTATCCAAGGCGGTTTGAACGTGGAGTTCAACCTCAGCCGTATCGTTGCGTTGGGTGTTCGTGCTCAGTACAACTATTTCGTCAATGACTATGTGGACAACCGCGGTTTCTCGGGTCTGCCTGCTGTGGCTTCGAAAAACAACGATGGTATTTTCGATGTGACGCTGAATATGCGATTCAAACTGATGGCTGTTTCGCAAACCCACGTTCGTAACATTGTCAGCTTCGATGCGTTCGACAAGACGGAGCAACTGGTGGCACACGACACCGTTATCATCGAGCGTCATGATTCGATCATCGTTCGCGAGATTGTTCGTGAGACGACAGAGCACGAACAGTCGCAGTACTACTACGTTTACTTTGAGAACAACAAATACGAACTGGATGACCAAGGCTTAGTAACGATTCAGCAGGTAGCTGATCGTCTGAAAGATGACGATGAGTTGTACGCTGTAGTTACCGGCTTCTGCGACAACACCGGTTCGGCAAGTCTCAACTACACACTGGGTGACAATCGTGCTGAGGCTGTGATGAGTGAGCTCCGCGTAGAGTACAATATTCCGGAAGACCACTTGTACGCAATGGGTCTGGGTAAGGTTGTCGGTCGCGGCAAACAAGCAGCTGCTTACGGTCCTAACCGTCGTGCACAGATCCGTCTGGTTGACAGAGAGACCTTCGAGCGTCTGAAACAAGGTCTGGAGGATCAGAAAGAGCTTCGTGTCACAGACGAGACCGAGGCACAGACTGTTCCTCTGTCCGAGTCCGCTCGCCAGGCACAAACGAACGAGTACCAGAGCCGCACTTCGGAGACGATTACCGCCGGTAAGAACGCAACGCTCTCCAAGCTCGCAAGACAGTACTACGATAACGTTTTCTGCTGGGTTTACATCTACTTGGCAAACAAGGATCGCATCAGCAACCCGAATGCCATCGTAGAGGGTACGCAGTTAACGATTCCGGAGTTGACCCGCGAGGAGTTGGCTGTCACCAAAGAAGAGAGTCTTGACTTGTACCGCGCAGCGCGTGCAGCTAAGTAAATCATAAATCAAAAATGGTTTAGGGGTCCCATAGCTCAGTTGGTTAGTAGCACCTGACTCATAATCAGGGGGTCCTTGGTTCAAGCCCAAGTGGGACCACGACAGGAGGATAGTCCCGCGACTATCCTCCTGTTGAATAAAGAGCGAACAAATCGAAAATGTCACTATCCCGTTTCTCTGTTATATCCCTACTGCTTAGTCTGTTTCTCCTGATAGGAGGAGTGGACGCTTATGGCATGACACCGCAGCAGAAGCGGGAGAGAGCGAAGGAGATAAGGTTACGTAAGAAAGAGGCGGCCAAACGCAAAGCGGAGCGCAAGAAAGCGGCTAAACTGAAAGCCGCCAAGCGCAAGCGAATCAAAGAAGGCAAACCGCTGATGTATGTCTATGCGTACGATCTGCGAACAGGAGACCCGCTCGCGGGCACGTATATTACGGTGCAGGATGTGAATGCCCGTCCCGGCAGAAAACCCAAGTTGTACAAAGCGACGGACGCCAAGCGTTTCCGCGTGTCCAAACAACTGCCTGTTGGGCAGTACTGGGTAGCGGCTTCCCGTCTGGGTTATTTCCCCGCTGACACCATTTTCTTCCGCCATCAGGAGGACGAAGACACCGTTCGTGTAGCGCTTTATCCGGAGAGCCGACTCACCTTCACGGTAACCGATTCGCTAACAGGTCGTCCGGTGGCGGCGAACATCATCGTGCGGACGAACGAGCAGAAACGCGTGCTCCAGACTACCTCTGATTCGGTACACTCGCTGATTGCGGTGCTGTTGGACGACCGCGTGCCGTTCTATACCGTGAGCGCCACGGCCGCCAATTACTTTCCGTTCCACGACACGATCTATAATGTCACGGAGTACGAGGGAATCGTGATGTCTCCCAATGAAGTCAAGTCGTTCGTGCTGCATAATATCTATTTCGCCACGGGTAAGACCACTATCTTGGATTCGTCCGAACCGGCGTTAGCGGAGTTGCACCAGTTCCTGGCGCTTCGTCCCAACCAGCGGATACGTATCGTGGGACACACGGACGATATAGGTTCCGACCGATCTAATCAGATCTTGTCGGAAGGCCGTTGTGAAGAGGTGCGTCGGGCAATGATCGATCGTGGTATATCACCCGACCGCATAGAGATCGAAGGCCGCGGTGAACGCGATCCTATCGTGCCGAACGATAACGACGAGCACCGCCAGATGAATCGCCGCGTCGAAATAGTACTCCTATAACCAAACAACCCTGCCGATGAAGCAGGGTTGTTGATTATTTTAAAGAAAGGAAGGTTATTCTTTCATAAATTGAGTAAAGTCAGACCAGTTCTCAAACTGCGGTAAAATATTTAGACTCACCAAAGAACACGCGCCCGGAAGCATCGCGAATCGCAATCTCCTGTCCGAGGAACGGGTTTTGGCGTACGTTAATTACCTCACCTTTAACTCCTTCTGTGAGTCCTGTTATTTCAGGACTTGCTACGGCATACTGTCCTTTACTCATAATGATTCAATTTTATTTTCGCTGCAAAATTACTACAAATATTTGGAATGTGCAAGAGATTCGTCAAAAAATCTATCTCGCCGTGCATTTTTGTAGCATCGTTGCAACACCCCCTCTTAACACACCAGCCCTGCCGATTACCGACAGGGCTGGGTGTTTAATAGGGCGAGAGAGTACGTTATTCAATCTCTGTTCCGTTTGATGGAGTGTGATTAACGCCTGGACTCACATTGCAAATAGTCATCGGCTGCAACTCTACGGCCGCAATTTCAGGTTTCTTATACATCTTTTTCATAATTTCAATCCTTTTGTCATTAAACATTAAACCTTCATTACTTTACCAAACGGCCTGTTGCATCATAAACATGACCACCACGGAGAATGAAGAGTTGGCCTTCAATCATTACCTTCTCCACTTTTTCGGTATTCACTTGGAGTGCATCAAGATCGGTGGTAACCTCTTCTGCTTGATGGCTCAACGAGATGCGTCGAGAAGGTGCAGGGCTTGACGGATGCGATGCTTCGTACTCTTCCTTCGAAGGTGTCTGGCTCAAATCGATGTATGCGCGGTTAGCCTTTGACGAGCAATTCTCGCCCAACTTCTGAATCATGTTGTTCACAATTCCGTACATACCTACCAACACGTTTGTTTCCGAAGCCGCGATGTCAGCGAATGTTCCTATGAAACCGCTGTAAGCAACAGGAGCACCTACACTTGTTTCGCCGTAAACAAGACGTATATTTTCAGCTGTCGGAATAATCAGGTACGGTTTACCCGCTTCCATCTCGGTTACTTCTTCGAAGTCCACCATCTGGCAGTCAGCATAGCTGGTTCCGTATTTCCAGTAGAGGAGTTTATAAACCTCTGCACCCTGTATGTTACCTGCGGGCACGTTGTGATCCACACAAACGGTTCCCATTCTGTCAACCGTCACGCCGCGATGATAATACTTCGGCGTGTAGAGTTTGATTGCGCTCTGACTCGCTGTCGCGTAGCAAGCAAATACCGGAGGATTTCCTCCATTCTGATTAAACTGCATTACATTACGCCAGTTTGCAGTTTCGCAATTAGCGGCAATTGATGCCACATTTTCTTCACCAATAGTAATTGTCCAAACAGCCTTGCCATCATCTCCAATATTTGCACGTGTCTTCAAATGATTTGCAGAATTTGAAGCAGCATAGAGATACTCACCAAGAGATGTCTTGATTGCATAAGTGCCATTCCCTTGTGCCACGAGTGTGAATACGACACTTCCATCACCCGGAGTTGTTGCGTCTTCAAAGGCAGCAGTAGTGCGGTTATTGCTTGCTTGCGAACTCATTGCATAGGTAGTAGAACTCTTTACTCCGGTGAATACAACTTGCATTCCATCGAATACTTCCGTTGCTTCAACCCACTCCAAGTTCTTGTTAGCCTGTGCTTCTGCTGCATTAACTGTAATATGGAGCGAAACCTCAACTGCTTCAGCGACACCTGCATTGTCTGTAATTCTTACTTTTGCATTGAAAGAACCGGCAGTTGCAGTAGATGCCGAAACAGTAATCGTACCTGATTGCGTTAGAGCAGTATTGTCAATAGCGAATGCACTAGCACCTGTTCCTGTAATCTCAAGTGAAGCGTTAGCTACATTCTTCAAAGTTACATAGAACTCTTTGTCAGCAACATTTGCAGTCTGATTATATGTGCCAAATTCAAGAGTAGCTTTATCAGTAGTAATTTCAGGTTCAGTTACAGTAATACTCAGATCCGTAATATCTTTCGTCGCAGACTTACCTTCATAAGTAGCAGTAACAGTTACTTTTGCAGTACTTGCCTGAACGATTTCCGGATCACTACTCCATTCGATGTCTGCGAAATCAATTGCAACAGGAGTTTGATCTACACCGCCCAACTTATAGATAGCATTTGCACCAAGACCTGCATAATTATACTTGTCGAATCTGTCTCCAGCATCATAAGCTTTACTCTCCGCGTCACCAGTTACTACTATTCTATCAAGAACAGGAACTAAACCACCTTCTTGGTTAACACCAAAGATGATAAAGCGCTTGCCCTTGTCATCCCCTGATTCAGCCTCAAAGGTAATGGTTGTAGGTTCAGTTATTCCAGTAAGATTAACAAAATAGTATTGCTCATATGGGGTATTTGCAAGTGTAAACTCTGAGCTACCCTTAGCACCTGCATCTTTGTTAATATTAAACGTGCCTAATACGCTTTCGCCATTCTTAACTTTCAAGGTTACAGCATATGTATCAGCACCATAGCATACAGCATGGAAGTGAAGTTTAGATGTGCTAACAGGAACAATCACGGTAGTTGATCCATAGTTAGAACCCGTACCGGTCTTCTTCGCAGCAAATGTCGGAGCTTCAAGTTCATCGCTGAATTTAACTACATCTGTTCCGACGGTAATATTGCTTGTGTAGGTGGTCGCCCATTCGGATAGATCTGCCCATTGTGCTTGGATAGTTACAGCCGAAGCAGGCATCGTGAACGAATTTCCAGTATAAGAAATTTCTTCAGTTGTTGAGTTGTTGAAAACTTTCCAACCATCGAATATCTTGTTTGTCTTCGTCCAAGTGTTTGTCGGCAGAGTTACACTTGCGCCTTCTGCTTGGTTGGCAATTGCAGTCGGAGCAGTACCACCGTCAGCGCCATTCTCATCAAATGCGACGGTATATTTAGTTGTTCCAGCAATTACCGTTACATCGAAGGTTGTAGAAGCTGCTTTATAAATACCATCAGCAGCGAGGCTGGCGGTTACAGTAACCGTACCGGCACCTACTGCATGAATAGCGTTGTTTACGATAGTAGCCTTTGCTGCGTCTTCTGGAGCAATAGAAAGTGTAATTGCGCCTTCGCCTTCTACTGTAATAGTCAAATCTTCTACGGCCAAATCAGCAGCGCCAACCTCAAATTCTGCTACATCAGTAATTGAGAAGTTCGGCGTACGAGCCAATGATTCCAATTGGCTTTCTCCTGCCGCAAACTCAGGAGTTTCACCATTATAGTAAATAACTTTACCCTTTACGATAACTTCGTCATTAAGATGCAGTTTGGTAGCATTAGTGAACTGCGCGCCATTGAGGTAATATCCATTATAAATCTGGAATTGGTTTGCCGTAGTTCCATCGGCAGAAATATAATATCCCCATTTACCACTGCTGATACTTCCACCTAATTGGCTAACTTTACCTTGTACATAAATGTCTTTTGTTGCTTTTGTAGAGCCAACAGCATTGATAGTGATATAACGTGCTTGTTCCGGAGTGTACGGATGAGCCGCATCATTAGCATAGTCAACAACCGTTACAGTATAAGTCGTGGTCTTTGTTTCTCCACTAAACGTGTAAGAAACCGTGATGGTATAATCATCCGGAGTGTCTGTATCAAATACACTTTCTGTATCAAATACCGTATTGGCATCATCTTTTACATCTGCGGGATCTCCTTCACTATAAGTAGCCGTGATAGTTGGTCTCGGAAGAGCCTCACCGGTGTAGATAGTATAAGAAGCCGTACCTGCTGCTATCGAACTAAGTGTCTTTCCTGAGAACTCAACACTTACTGCATACGAATCACTTGTTACACCGCCAACAGTAGCAGTTACATTTACCGTACCAGAAGCCGTAACTTCATGATTCGTTAAATCATCACCCCAAGTGATACCTTCTGTTACAACGCCCGAGAAACCGTTTTCATAAGTTGCGGTTACAACCAAACCGGTCGGATCGAAAGTACTTTCCGAAGATGTGTACGGAGTTGTCTTGCTCGGTGTACCGGAAACAACAACATTTGTTACGTCACCCTTTTGAATTCTTCCACCAGTAATAATGTAGTTGTTATAGTCAAACTCTTTAACAGTTCCAAATGTTTTCACATTACCGGAAATAGTAACAAAGTCACCGACCTCCAAATCAGTAATGGCAGAGAAGTTGGTATTTCCTACGTTCTTACCACTATATACTTCCAATTTATCAGAAGTCGTTTTGCCATCATCTGTAATCCAATAAGTGATAGAATTGTGATTGCTATCATAAGAATCAATCTGACTAATATAACCCTTTACGCGAGTTGCCATAGAACCGGTAGCCGGAACCAACGGCAGGATCTCAGTTACCGTATAAGCATCTTTTACGGTAATGCCATAAGTCTGACTCTCAGTTGTTCCTTCTGTATAAGAAACGGTAACCGTCTGCGCACCGGCATTGTTCATATTATAGCCAGTGAACGAAGCGCTTGATGTTACATCTGCCGAACTATTATCGTCATAGTTTGCCGTAACCGTCATTCCTGTGTGCGAGAAAGCATCTCCAGTAAGGAATACCGTAGGATACTCTCCCGTCAGAGCAATACCCGTCAGAGTCTTCGTTGCTTCGAACGTAGCAGAAACCGTCACGCCATATGCCGGCATCGTAAATTTGCCATTGGTTACAGTTACTTTCGTAGCACTTGCACCTGTCTTATATACATCATATGCCGTCAGCTTGTATCCACTTGCCGGAGTGTTGGTAAGCGTCACTTCTGTTCCAGCAGCAACTTCAGACAAATTCGCTATTCCACTTACACCTACACTACCATTCTCAACATCATCGTCAATAGTAATTGCAGACTTAATCGGAAGCCAGTACACATCAATCTGATCCATATAAATAGCACCACTTGCTACTATTTGGATGTATTGATAATCACCGGTTATATCCAGATATTCATACGTATCTCCTGTTGCATAAACTATGTCGCCAATCTCTGTTCCGGCCGTTGCTGTTTCAGTTCCCGTGTATGCAGCATCATTTTTACCATAAACAGTAAGTTTGCGATTATTTGTGTTGGTTGATTGAGTTGCCCAAGTTACATAAACGCGCTTAGCCAAACCACCAGATGTAGTAGTTGAAATTGCGCTTCCTGCCGGGTTACCCGTTGAGGTTATTGTGTTAAGCTGAACATTGTACTTCGTCGAGTTACCATTACGGGAAGTTTTTCCTGCATAAACTGCAGAAGAGTGTCCCTCATTGGCAGCTTGTTTGCCACTAAATGCCGTATAACTACCAGTTGATGCAAATGTAGAACTTGTTAATTCATCCACTACCGTACCAGCGATAGGAGCCGGAGCGGCTTTGCTGATAGTAATCTCTTGTGTCGGAGCAGCTCCGCACTTACCGTCATTCTCTGCCTGCGTCGCTGTAACCGTAACTGTTCCTTTCGTTAACGGAGTAAGTACATTTCCCGAAACCGAAGCAGTACCCGTTCCTGCTGCCACAGACCATATTATAGTACCGCCGTTACCTCCAGTTGATGTCAACGTAAGAGGAGTACCAATTGTTGCAGTATTAGCATTCGTAATAGAGAGCGCCGTAGTCGGCTCTGTACATGAAGGAGTATCGTCGTTCGCATAAATTACATCAATTTGGTATAACCTAATGTTTTTTTGTTGTTGAGAAGAGAACGCAATATTCACAGTTAAATTTCCTGATATCTGATCTCCCCCCGAAGCAGAACTATTAAATGTTACAGTAGTATAGGTGGAACCAGATAAGATATTGGAACCACTCGTGGCTGGAGAGAAAGTCCCTCCTGTTGCCGTAACCGTTACCGTGGCTTTATTAGTACCAGTTGCAGATGCAGACGAACTACACTTAACAATAACTTGTTTGATTCTCTTTCCATTAAACGAAGAAGATGACCAAGTCATTGAGGTAGCATTCTTACTGCCACTACCAATTTGGTAATACTTATCATTATTAGCGCTTGACTCCGATCCTACAGATTGAGAAGCACAAGTCTTGCTTAATGACCAGGTCGCACTTTGCGTTCCAGTGTAACTTGTAGTGTTTGCTGTGTACGCAGGTGATTGATCATCCAAGTCCATCTTGGATGTAACATCCGTCGCCCACACTTGCCCGATGCTGAGGACGGCCATCAGCAAACAGGCGAAAATTGTTTTTAAGTGTTTCATGACTTAAATGAATTTTAATTATTTATTTTGTTGTTTGTTAATTCTCTAACTCCCGAACCGACTTTCTATCTATATTTAAGTACTGACAGCTGGCACTATCTTTTGTTCTTCTTCCTGCCGTGCACCTGCCATGAACCTGCCGTTTACCTGTCGTTTCCCTGCCGTTCTCGAGACTGTTACGAGAGAAGCCTAGAGCCTGCTATGAAAAAATTGCATGAGACAGTTGAGACTTTTGATACTTTGTCATGGCACACTTGGCACACTTTACTTAGTCCTTTTCACCGGCGATCTTCGATAACCAACACCACTCTTATAAAAAAGCAATGCGCACTATCCACTGATAGCACGCATGTAGTTTACCCGGTAATGACCATAGTGACAAACGCAGTTATTGCGTCGCACGTGAAAAATGCATAGGAACTATGGTAACCGTTTGATTTCATGACTAAAAGTAGTGTCTTAACCGTTTGTACTTTTTCGGGGATCCTGTGAGGGTTTTGTGAACCCTTTTTGGAAACCGAGTGCAAAGGTACAAATAATTTTTGATATATGCAAATAAAAATGCAAATAAATTTGCTTTGTTCGGTAAAGGTATCAAGCCGTCTAAAAATACCGAAATTTTAGACACGGCGACGTTCGAAAATTATAACTTCACCCGCACTAAGCAGTGGACATCCGTTCGCGTAGGGATAGCTTTCGGATTGGCCGCAAAAGCAGAACCGGGGTGCTTGTCCACGTACCAGGCACGCTGGTAGATCGTTTCGCTCGCCCGCAGATAAAGCGCCACTTTCTCGTGCGCCTGCCACTTGAGACACACATACATTCGACCGCCCAAACCGTACGTGGCAGGAACCGAAAAAGCATACAATACATCGTGCTCGTACAGATAAATGCGATTGTCCCACTGCCGCGCGTCGAAGAACTGCAATCGGAGTTTGAAACTCAGCGGGGTGTGACGCACGGTGTACGGCGTGCAATCAAAACCCAAGTCCTGCGCGAGGCTAACTCCGTAACCCATCCCCTGTAACCCGTCACTCTTACTCAAATTCGCATCGGCAGTCGTGCGAAGAGACCAAGGACCGCTTTGCCAATCGTACTGCGCGCGAAAAGAGTAGGTGGAAAGGGTTCCTTTCTTTCGCGCGCGGAGTCTTATTGCCGACCACCATTCGTTATGACGTAACGTTATATTGTTATAACGAATATCCAAAACAGCATCGTAGCCGATGGTTCCGCTTTGCGGAATTCCGTATTTGACACCGCTGAAATAAAACACATCCGCGTAACCGCTGAACCGCCAGTGCGGCAGACGGGTGATCTCAAAACCCATATAACCGCCGTTCTCATCGCCTATCCGCGAAGTCTCGGAGAACGCGTAGCCCAAGGCGTTATCGAAATACGGTGAGTAATACCGGTACAACGCAATCAGCGACACGCCGTCCGTCGGATAAACACGCGTGCCGGCTATAACGCCCACGCCCCATTTGTCGATGTTCTGCGCTGTAGCAAGCTCGCAGAACGCGTCAAAAAGACCGTAATTATACCGCGCGGAAGCACCCAAAACAGTCTGGCGATACCCGCGAAAATAATGCTGATTATACGCCGCGTTCGAATACGGATGAATACTGTCCGACCAGAGCGACTGCGCCGCAGTCATTTGTACCTCCAATCGCTGATGGCGCAGCGTGAGATTAGCACCCAGCACGTGCCGCCAGGTTGTATCATTGGCGTGGTTCATCGAGTACAACGCCGACACATCCAGCCGTGTGGCCTTACCCCAGTTCCAGCGAAGCGTGGCACCTATTCCGTGCAGCCCTGCGCCATCGACCGACGAGTAATACCGCAAGCCTTCCTTCGTCCCGCCTACCGAAGAGACGTACATCGATTTGCCCGAATGAAAAGCCGGCGCGAAAACCAGTCCCTGCCCGAAAGAGGCTTGGAAATTACCCGCTACCAGCTTGTGCAGATGGCCTAAATCCTGCAACTGAATAAACGCGCCGTACTGCAAATCCTTCGCTTCGCCTCCTGCCGGACGCCGGAGTTGTGCGCCTGCAATCACACGCCGCTGGTAATCAAAACGGTACCGAAACTGCGTATAAACGGGATCTGTGCCTTCAAACGCCTCTATGTTCCGCGCATCGACACGCGTGACTAACTCATGATGCGCCTGCGTGAACACCTCGCGCGCGTACGCTATATTATTAGGTGAGGAATCGTTGCTGATCGTCACAAACGGCAACAAATCGCGAATCTCGTAATCGGCAAGGGACGGAATCAGCCGCAACTCATACAGCGACTCAAACGGATGTTTGTACGCGTACAGCAAAATATCATCTATCTGGCGAGAGGAAAGGAAATACAGTTGACTCAGTTCCTCATCATTCGTATTGTTCAAGTCAATAGGGCTCTCGTGTAGCGCGAAGAGGTCGTTTTGCAGTTGCTCGTAATCCACTTCGCCTAATTCTGTCGCCGCATTGTAGATGTCCAACACGATGTCATCAATCGTGTAGTTGAAAGTTCTAATCTCCTTCGGAGAACGATCTGAATGTATGGAAAGTTGAAGGTTGAAAGGTTCCTCCGCATATAAACCACCCCCCAACCAAAGCGCCATGATTGATAGAATATACCGTTTCACGGTGCAAAAGTACAAAAAATCTTGCACATATGCAAAAAAAGTTGTACCTTTGTGGCGTTTTATGACCAAAAAGCAGATCTACCATATTATCGAATGGCTTATAGCCGCTGCGGCGTGCGGATACTTGGTGTACCGGCTCGTGGTGTTCGATGACTATGCCTCCGTTTGGGCCGGTCTGCGCACGATGAACGCTTGGCAGTGGGGCGCGTTAGCGCTGTGCGTAGCACTGATGCCGGTGAATATGGCACTTGAAGCATGGCGTTGGAAGACGCTGATCCCGATGTCTTGGCGCGAAGCGCAACGACAGGTCTATTACTCCAAATTAGCCGGTCTCATCACCCCTTGGAAACTCGGAGAATACCCTGCCCGCGCCGTGCTGCGCAACGAATGGTCACAGACGCTGAGCATGGGAGCTGTAGGCTCCGCGACCATGACGATGGCGATCCTGATCGCAGGCGGAATTGCATTGATAGCACAAGTGCTGTTTATGGAGAGTTTGGATGCTTTTGTCATCTCATATAGGTATTGTAACCTCTTCGTCGCAGTACTGCTCCTGCTGATCATTGCGTTGGTCTTGGCACCGCGGCTGTTGAGACGGTGGGCGACGGTGTCGCATAAACTGGTGCTGGTGAGTGTCGGGCAGAGTCTCGTGCGGCTGTTGTGCTGGTGCGTACAACTCTACTTGGTCCTTTTTGCATTAGGGGGCCTAGGAGACATAGGAGTCATAGGAAACCTAGGTCAAAGTGCAGTTTACTACCTGCTCGTGACAGTGACACCGAATGTGCCGATAGCGGAAGCGGGAGTGCGCGGGGCGTGGGCTGTGGTGCTGTTCGGCAGCGTGAATGCGGCGCTGGCAGGTGTGCTGCTCTGGGTGATAAACACCTTGTTACCTTGCCTTGTTTGGCCTTTTTTACGTAAAAATGAAAAATAATTTGCGTAATTGAGAATTTTTTTGTAATTTTGTAGCCGAATTGCTAGTAAGCTAGACTACTAGACGATTAGAATACTGGAAAACAATTAACACTAAATAACCATGAACATTAATTTTCAAATTCACTATCGTGCCGAGTACGGGCAATCTTTGTGCGTGATTGAGACGCATGAGTCGATTTTGGGTTGGACCGAGAAATCGCCGTTGGTGTTGAATTGTCAGGGAACAGACTTCTGGCAATGCAATGTGCCTATCAGCGATTTTCCGACCGGTATTCAGTATAAATATGCCATCCGTTTGCAGGACGGAGGTTATATCTACGAGGCAGGCGAACCGCGTCATCTGGCGCTGAAGGCTGCCGACAAGAATATCGTTGTTCGCGACGCTTGGCAGGCCAGCACTTACGAGGACAGTTTCTATACCACCGCTTTCCTCAAATCGCTTTTCAAACGTCAGAAACCGGCGAAAGTGAAAGCCCCGAAGGGTACTATTCGTTTCTCCATCGACCTGCCGCAGATCCTGCCGACGCAAGGTGTGGCAATCATCGGTAACTGCGATGCGCTGGGTAACTGGGACGCTGCTAACCGCTTGGTAATGAGCGACGCCGAGTTCCCGCTCTGGCGTGCGGACATCGAGGTGAAAGGCCAAGATATAGTGGAATACAAATATATCGTTTATGATCTGAAGACCGGCGCCGTAGTGGATACCGAGTGGGGTGAGAACCGCCAGATCTGGGGCGTTGAGAAAGGACAGGTGATCTATCAGAACGACCGCGCTTTCCGTCGTACCCAACCGCGTTGGAAGGGATCCGGTGTGGCCGTTCCTGTTTTCTCGCTGCGTACGGACGAAGGTTTCGGTATCGGTGAGTTCCAGGACCTCAAGAAGATGGCAGACTGGGCTGCGGCTACGGGACAACAGATGATTCAGACCCTGCCGATCAACGATACGACGCTTCGTCACAATAATTTGGACAGCTATCCGTACAATGCCGTTTCGGTCTTCGCACTCCATCCGATATACATCAATATTGAGAAAATGGGTCGTCTGACACCGGCACAGAAGAAGAAATACGAGGCACAGAAAGCGGAACTGAATGCGCTTAATTTTGCTGACTACCAGAACGTCTATGACGCGAAGATGGTCTTCTTCAAAGCGCTGTACAAACAAGACAAGGACGCACTCTTCAGCAGCGAGGAATACAAGGCATTCATTGCCAAGAACGACAGTTGGCTGGAGCCGTACGCTGAGTTCCTGCACAAACGCGACAAACAGCCGAAAGACTTCTACAAGTACCTCCAGTTCCACGCTGACAAGCAATTGGCTGAGGCTGTGGACTATGCGCACTCCATCGGCGTAGCCATGAAGGGTGATATACCTATCGGTATTAGTCCAGACTCCGTGGACGCTGCCGTTTATCCGGAGCTCTTCAACCTGGACGCATCTGCCGGTGCACCGCCCGATGATTTCTCCATCAGCGGACAGAACTGGGGCTTCCCGACCTATAACTGGGATAAGATGGCGGAGGATAACTTCGGCTGGTGGCAACGCCGCTTCCAAAAGATGCAGGATTATTTCGATGCGTACCGCGTAGATCACATCCTCGGATTCTTCCGTATCTGGCAGATGCGTAAGACCGACGTATGGGGACTCTGCGGACACTTCGTTCCGGCACTTCCGTACAGCTACGATGATCTCTGCGCACAAGGTGTATGCCTTGATTGGGACCGAATGACCAAACCGTATATCCGCTCGAACTTCCTCGGTGATGTGCTTGGCTTCGATACCGAATGGGCAAAGCAGAATGCACTCCAGACGCACGATAACTATATCTATTGGTTCCGTCCGGAATTTGATACGCAACTGAAAGTGCAAGAGTGGGCTGATCGTCTGCTCGGCGATGAGAAACAACTGAAGGCCAGCGGTCTGAGCGCTGAGGCTGTTCATAATATCTGCAACGGCCTTATCTATCTGCATTGCGAAGTGCTGATGGTAGAAGACCAGCGTCGTCCGGGATGGCTCCATCCGCGTATCTCGATCTATCAGAGCCACTCGTTCAACGAGCTCTATAGCGACCAGAAAGAGGTGCTGATGCGAATCTACAACGACTATTTCTTCCGTCGTCATACCCAATTCTGGCGTGACTCCGCAATGCGCAAGTTGCCGACACTCATTCACTCGACGCATATGCTCTGCTGCGGTGAGGACCTTGGAATGGTGCCTGCTTGTGTGCCTGATGTAATGCACGAACTGCAGATCTTGAGTCTTGAGATCCAACGTATGCCGAAAGATCCGACCGTTAAGTTCGCTCACCCGGCAGACGCTCCTTATCAGAGTGTTTGCACCACCGGCACACACGATATGAACCCGTTGCGTGCATGGTGGGAAGAAGATCGTGGCGTAACTCAGCGTTTCTACAACGAGCAAATGGGTTGGTGGGGCGAAGCTCCGCAAGAGATGACGCCGGAAATAGCGGAATTCATCATCAATCAGCATATGTACAGTCCGGCAATGTGGACCATCCTACCACTGCAAGACTGGCTTGCTATAGACGGCGACGTACGAATCAAAGACCAGTTCGCTGATCGAATCAATGTGCCGGCTAACCCGCGCCATTTCTGGAACTATCGCATGCATTTGAGCCTTGAGGAGTTAATGAAGTGTGATAAATTGAATGCCAAGATCAAGAAACTGACAAGTGTAAGATAACTTAATTATTAACAAAACAAACAACAAACAATTTATGATCTCTTATTGTCCTAAATGCGGCAAACCAGTGTCCGAAGGTAATGCTTTCTGCCCGAATTGTGGTGCTCCTTTGCAGGCCGCTCAACCCGTTCAACCGACTCCGCAGCCACAACCGGCTCCGCAGTACAACAACCGCTTTATGAACCAACCGCAGGAGAATCAGGGCCCGAAGCCTGACAACCACCTGGTACTGTCTATTATTACAGCCATCATGTGCTGTATGCCGTTAGGTATTTGGGCAATCGTCCTGGCCAGTAAAGTAGATGGTCTCTGGAATTCCGGCCAGTATGCTCAAGCACGCGAGAATGCAGATAAAGCAAAACGCATCAGCATCATCGGTATGGTTCTTGGCGGACTCTACGTGGTGGGTTTGCTTATTTACTATATAGTAATTTTGGGAGTCTCTCTTGCAGATTTCTAAGACATACAAATGGATCCTCGTCATCGCCGTTATCATCTGTGTCGGCGTGGCGTATTACTTCATCGATCCTGTCATGCATAAGTGGGTACCTAAGTGCCCATTTATGCTTTTGACGGGATGGAAGTGTCCGGGATGCGGTTCGCAACGGGCTATTCATGCTATTGTACACGGGCAAATAGGCGAAGCGTTTCGGCAGAATGCTTTGTTTATTCCTTCCGCCATCTATCTGATTGCTATCCTGGTGTCGCGTAGATGGCCAGCCGTACACAACAAAATAACAGGCCGCATAGCTATTTGGACCTGGTTTACAGTAATTATGCTCTTCTGGGTAACCCGAAATATCTTCGGATTTTAGAGTTTCTCCAATTCTGCTTTGACTTGCTCCATCAGCCAAAGAGGGGTGCTGGTGGCGCCGCAGATTCCGACCTTGCAGTCGGAATTTGATTTATGATTTATGATTTTTGATTTATGATTTGTGATTTCTTCGGGACTGCTGATGAAGAAAGTGTTCGGATTGGCTTCCAAGCAGTGGTTGAACAGCACTTTGGCGTTGGACGATTTGGTGCCGCCGACGAAGAAAACGATGTCATTGGCACGTGCAAAGTCCTGCAACTGCGCCACGCGGTTCGCCACGTTGCGGCAAATGGTGTCGTGGTATTCAAAAGACCGCTGCGCTGTAGGACCGGCTTCGCCTGTAAGACCGCTTTCGCTGTATGACCGCTTGCGCTGTAAGATTGCTTCTACGAGGTTTTGGAAGCCTTCGACGGATTTGGTGGTTTGCGAGAAGAGGTAAATAGGACGGCTGAAATCCAGTCGGTCGAGTTGATCCGTGTTCTCAATAACGATCGCGGTGTTGTTCGTTTGTCCTTGTAAACCAATTACTTCCGCGTGTCCCGGCTTGCCGTAGATGACTATTTGCGGCGGCAGGGCTTCATCGTTCTTATGCGCTTCGTAGCACGCGCGAATGCGGTCCTGCAGTTTTTTGACCACCGGGCAGGTGGCATCGATAATTTCTATACCGCGTTGCTGTGCGATCCAATACGTGGAAGGAGGCTCGCCATGTGCGCGAAGAAGAACGCGCGCGTGGGACGGCAGCGTTCGCAGATCATCGTAGTCGATAGTGCGCAGTCCGAGCAGTTCGAGTCGCTTCACTTCCTGTCCGTTATGCACGATGTCCCCTAAGCAATACAGCGAACCGTTGCTCAGTTCGCCCTCTGCTGCGTTGATGGCACGCGTCACACCAAAGCAAAAACCACTATTTGTATCTATTGAACAAGTCATAGATGACTTTCATCTGCTCTTCGCGGGTGAGGTTGCTGTTATCGACCACGATGGCGTCCTGTGCTTGGCGGAGTGGGGATTCGGCGCGATGGGTGTCGCGGTAATCGCGATCGTTCACATCGGCAAGAACGGCTGCGAAGTCCGGTTGCTGCCCCTTCTCAACCAGCTCGTCGTAGCGGCGTTGTGCACGCACTTCGGGCGATGCGGTAAGGAAGAGTTTGAGTTCCGCCTGCGGGAAAACAACGGTGCCAATGTCACGACCGTCCATGACGATGCCTTTCTCAAGACCCATTTTCTGCTGTTGCGCTACGAGAAAAGCACGTACTTCCTTGATGGTAGAGACCTCGCTGGCACGATTGCCAACTTCGAGCGTACGAATCTGCGATTCGACATCTTCGCCGTTGAGCGTGACGTGTTGCGCACCGTCCACCAGCACGAAGCCCACTTGTATCTGCGGCAACGCAGCGATGATGTCCGCTGTCTCGGTGAGATGGTGACGCAGGGTGTAGAGACCGATGGCGCGGTACATAGCGCCCGTGTCCACGTAGGTGTAACCGGCATACTTGGCCAGCGCTTTCGCGATCGTGGATTTACCACAAGAGGAATAGCCGTCGATGGCTACAATTATTTTGCTCATTGCATTAATGAATTGATGTCTAATGTCAGTCCTAACTGGTAGGAGAAATTGGATTTGGTCAATTGGCTGACTGCGAATCCTACGCGTGCCTGTTTGATCTTAACGCCTGCTCCGAGCGCGAAGCCCGCCAATGAACGCTGGTCAGCGAGGTTGAGTTCCGCACGGCGGCGGTGGTTGTAACTGAGCGCAATATAGAATTTCTCGCTTTTAGGCACAACCTCAATCGCCCAGATCGTGTGGCGGAACATCATATCATACCACTTGACGTCATGCGGCACAATGTCTCCGGTGGTCGGACTCTTGTCCAGACTGGTCCACTCGTAATTGAGGTACCAGGTCTGCATGTTATGTATCTGCAGATGGAACCGCAGCGGTGCATGCTTGACGCGGTAGGAGAGACCGAGTTGGAGGTTGAGCGGTAGCATCTCGTGGTTCGATCCGCCTTCGTCGGAGTAGAAACCTTTGAGTTGCCATCCTATGTTCTGCAGCACGAGTCCCATTTGGAAAGCCGAGTCGGGTGTCTGGTAGTGCGCGCCGACGTCCACGCCGATAGCGAAGGACGAATAACTTTCGTAGATGGAGTACACGGGTTTGAGCGTGACGCCCACTTTCCAGCAGGGGTGCAGCTGCCGCGCGTACATCACATCAATCAATATATCGCGTGCGCCGAACGAACCACCGGTTAGGTTGCCGTCCTGATCGGCATATTGCATATGTCCGTAATCCAGATAATGGAGTCCGACTGCAAAATAGTTGGGACGATCCGGTTGTCCGTCGTTAGTCGTTAGTCCTTTGGCTTCGCCGAAGTTATGTCCGTAGAGTACGGAGCCGAACATGGTTCCGGGCAGGTAATAGGAGTAGTTGAGTTGCAGCGTCATGTGACTGTCGTTGTGGAGCAGGGCAGGGTTGCACATACCCATCGAAATATCACCGTCGCTGAGGTTGACGTTCGATCCTCCTAAGGCGTTAAGGCGTGACGAAACGGGCAGACTCATGAAGGAGAATACCGACCGTCCGGCACTAGAGACCTGCGCCGACAAAGGTGTACACAGAACAGCGCATATAAGCCAGATCCCTATTTTTTTGTATAAAGCCACAATAATGCAAATTAAATCGGCTACAAAGGTACAGCTTTTTTTGCAAATATGCAAGATTTTTATGAAAAAAAAGAAAAACGACCTTCGTCAGGTCGTCTTTCGTGGTGCCACCGAGAATCGAACTAGGGACACAAGGATTTTCAG
>JAFPNK010000027.1 GCA_017401985.1 Paludibacteraceae bacterium
GCAGACTGGAGGATGGTGTTGGTACGGTTGCCCAGACCGATCTCCTGTGCGATCTTCGTAGCGTTGATGTAATAAACTTTAATCTTATGGTCAGCGAAGTATTTCTTCACTTTGTTCGGCAGGTTCTTAACCAGCTCGTCGCCCTCCCAGATGGTGTTCAGCAAGAACGTACCGCCGTCCTGGAGACCGCGGGTCACATCGTACATGTGGAGGTAAGCCTGAACGTGGCAAGCCACGAAGTTAGGCGTGGTAACGAGGTAGGTCGAGTGGATAGGCTCGTCGCCGAAACGGAGGTGCGAGCAGGTGAAACCGCCGGATTTCTTACTATCGTAAGAGAAGTAAGCCTGGCAGTATTTGTCGGTCGTGTCGCCGATGATCTTCACGGAGTTCTTGTTAGCACCAACGGTACCGTCAGCACCGAGGCCGTAGAACTTAGCCTGGAAGAGCGATGCGTCACCCATAGCGATCTCTTCGCCAACCGGCAGCGAGGTGAAGGTGATATCGTCGTTGATACCTACGGTGAAGTGGTTCTTCGGTTGCGGCAGCGCGAGGTTCTCGAACACAGCCAACATCTGTGCCGGCGTCGTGTCGTTCGAACCCAGACCGTAACGGCCACCTACTACCAGCAGGTCCTTCAGACCAAGCTCCAGCAGCGCGTCACGTACATCGAGGTAAAGCGGTTCGCCGTTAGCACCCGGCTCTTTCGTACGATCCAACACGCAGATACGCTTGGCCGACTTCGGCAGCGCCTCTTGCAGGTACTTCAGGCTGAACGGACGATAGAGGTGTACGTTGATCAAACCGAGTTTCTTGTTGCCCTTGGCTGCCTCGTAGTCAATCACTTCGCGGATAGCCTCGCAAGCCGAACCCATACAGATCACGATGTTCTCTGCGTCCGGTGCGCCGTATTACGTGAACGGACGGTATTTGCGACCGGTGATCTTACTGATCTCGTCCATGTAATCGCTCACGATGTCCGGAACGGCGTCGTAGTAACGGTTACAGCTCTCACGGTGTGCGAAGAACACATCCGGGTTCTCTGCCATACCGCGCATCTCAGGACGCATCGGGCTCAGCGCACGCTCACGGAACTCCTGCAGCGCCTTCCAGTCTACTAATGGACGCAAGTCTTCCATATCAATCGCCTCCACCTTCTGATACTCGTGGGACGTACGGAAACCATCGAAGAAGTTCAAAAATGGCACGCGGCTCTTGATCGTTGCCAAGTGTGCTACGCCGGCGAGATCCATCACTTCCTGCACCGAAGCCTCGGCCAACATCGCGAAACCGGTCTGACGGCAAGCCATGACATCCTGGTGGTCACCGAAGATACAGAGCACGTGCGAAGCCAGCGTACGAGCCGAAACATGGAAGACCGACGGGATCAACTCACCGGCAATCTTGTACATGTTCGGAATCATCAGCAGCAAGCCTTGCGAAGCCGTGAAGGTCGTGGTCAGCGCACCTGCGTTGAGCGAACCGTGTACTGCACCTGCGGCACCGGCCTCAGACTGCATCTCCTGTACCAGCACGGTCTCACCGAAGAGGTTCTTGCGACCGGCAGCAGCCCACTCATCCACGTTCTCCGCCATAGGCGATGACGGCGTGATAGGATAGATAGCAGCGACCTCGGTAAACATGTAAGCCACATGTGCCGCAGCCGCGTTACCATCCAATGTTAAGAATTTTTTCTCTTTTGCCATTGTTAGAAAAATTTAAACGTTGTTTATATTTTTGATCGTTTATTACATTCACTGTAGGACCGCTGCGCTGTAGGACTTTAGTAGAGGAAGCCCAGGAGCCACAGCGGGATCTGGTTACCGCGACCGGTCTCCAGTTCGCCGACAGCGGTCGGACGGATCGTATCGCGCATAGACGCTTTCTCCTTCACATCAAAATAGTATTGGCTATCCACAATGAACATCGCGTTGCGCTCGGTTGCGTTCACCTTATGGGCACCATGAACGGCCATATAGAAATACGTCTCATACAGATCCATCGGAGCTATCTCACGCGTGAAGATCATCTGTGCCAAGTTGGTGTTGTGCATATACACCCGCGTCGGCTTCATCGGGAAACTCTTGTTCTCCGGATACAGCAAGTTAATCAGACGCGAGTCCTTGAGGTACTTGACATAGTTCATCGTGGTCGCACGGCTCAGTCCGATCTCCTCGGATATGCTGCTTATATTAAGTGCCGACGGCGCTTCCTGCATCAATATATACAGCAGTTTGCGCAGTTTATGCAGACAAGCCACATCAATCTGCTTGATCATCAGCACATCCACCTCCAACTGGCCGTTCATCACCTTCAGCAACTCCGCTTCAAACGACTTGGACTCAAGGTAAGAAGGATAATAACCGTGGTCGAGGTACGACTTGAAATAATTGAGCGGATGCACGCGCTCGCATATCTCGCGCGAGATAGAAGCATGGTGCTGAATGATATCCTCCAGCGTGTAGGAACGGAATCGCAATCCCGTCTGACGGTTCAGATACTCGCGGAAAGAGAATCCGCGGAGGTTATACGTCTTGACGATATCCTTGATATCCGTGTTCTCCTCATCAATCGGCATGACCGGCGTAGCGCAGAACACAACATGCAAGTCCTTGTATTTCGAATGAATGCGTTTGAGTTCGCGCGACCAGTTCGGATATTTGAACAACTGATCGAGGAAAAGATAGCGTCCGCCGAATTTAGTGAAGACGGCAGCCAAATCCAGCAGCGTATGCTCGGTAAAATAGAAATCGTTGAAGCTCACATAGAGACACGGTCTGACGGGACGTCCGTATTTGATCAGTTGTCTCTTGGAAGCGTGCTCCTTCTCCATTTGTTCTTTCCACTCCGTTTCTTTCTCTTTGGCGCACACAAGCAAGAAATCCGTCTTCCCTACTCCACGACCACCTTTGATAGCTATAAGGCGGTCATCCCAATTAATCTCATCCATCAACAGGCGGCGAATCGGCATCGAAGCGTGGTCCACCAGGAAGTCATGGATTCTAAAAAATGCGTCTAACATGGCAGCCTGCTGCAAACGCAACAACTCACGCTCATCCACTACAGGATTAACGGGCTCTACGGACTCCACAACAGGATTGTTAATAGGTTCTAATTTCTCCATTTTGGTCTCTTATTTTAAGCCAGATGGCGGTGTTTTTTCAAAATTTGCCGCAAAGTTACGAAAAATAATTGGTTTTTGCAATACTTATATAGCATTTTTTGCAAAAAAATGAGGGGCTACGGTTGTAGTCCCCCAAAAATACACACTTTTTGTCAAAAAATCCACCTTTTTTAGAGGCTGATTGCTCCACTCGGGCACACATCAGCACAGGTTCCGCACTCCGTGCAAATGTCCGGATCGATGGAATAGTGTTCGCCTTCAGAGATAGCGCCCATCGGGCACTCGTCAATACATGTACCGCATGCGATGCAGTCTGTTGAAATTTTGTAAGCCATAGTAATTAAATTTTAAATTTTTGATTTATGATTGTTGATTTTATTTTTTCTTCTTCACACTCGCCAACGCGGCCATTAGTTGGGCGTTGGGACCGGTTAGACCTTTGTCGGTCAGTCCTTTACGCTTAGCGTAAGTAGTCCAGTCTTTCGCTCCTCCTTCCGACACCGGCAGACCGAGTTGCAGGAAATGGCAATAAGCGATTGCCAACGCATCCGTCGCATCCAGTTTCTTGGGCATCTCTTCATCCGGAATATGCAGGAATCGCTGGAGCATACCGGCTACCTGTTGCTTCGTGCTATGACCGTTCCCCGTAATCGCCATTTTGATCTTCATCGGCGAGTATTCGTATATCGGCACATCCTTGCCTAATGCAGCTGCAATCGCCACGCCTTGGGCATGCACGATCTTGATCATCGTTTGCGGGTTTTTGTCCACAAATTGGGTCTCAATCGCCAGGCAAGACGGATGGTATTTGTCAATCAATTCCTGCAGGAAGAAAAACTCCTTCTGCAGCCGTGGATACTGCCCTTCCATCTTATGCACATCCAGCACGCCAAACTCCAGTATTTCAACCTGTTGCCCGACTGTATGCAAGAGCGCGTAACCCATGAAAAGCGTTCCCGGGTCGATGCCTAAGATGATATGTTCGCTTCTTACAGAATCGATCATGGTCGTTCGTCGTTAGTCGTTGGTCCTTGGTCATCCCTTTCATGGTTGCGGATGAAGCCGCGAATGATAATCACGATAGCACCGGCGACCAGCACATAATCTGCATAGGGTTCAATCTTCGCCACACTCAACCCCGCTCCGACTGCTACGATGATGAGGCCGATAATTAATATAATGGTCGATTTTTTCATACTATTCACTCTTCACTATTCACTCTTCACTTTTCACTCTTCCACCAAATAGATATCCTCGTTGGTGTTGTGCATATAATATTGTTCGCGCGCGTAGCGCTCCAAACTGTCCGGATGGTTGAGCGTTTTGATCTCCATCTGTGCCTCCTCAGTAGCCGAACGGTACATATCGCGTTGCTCCTCCAGATGCTTAATCTCCCGACCGCGACGAATGAACTGAATCATACTCTGGTCTCCGATAAAAAGATAGATGATCAAAAAGACAAGGATTGTGATGACATATTTGCCCCACTTACCCACTTTCGTCTCTGTCCAAAACTCTGAAAATTTCATCGTTTGCGCTATTAGTTTCAAAATTTTGGTGCAAAAGTACAAAAATTTTTGCATATATCCAAAAAAAATTGTAACTTTGCGCAAATTTTTAAAACATAATACGATGAAGATTCGCTTTAGCCTCTTAATACCCGCCCTGCTGCTGTGCCTGACAGCGGTAGGTGAAGTGCATATCAGCATAGACGATCCGTCCACATGGTCCGGTCAATCGTTGGCTCCGTATGTCGGGGAAACGGTTATCTTTGATGTGCCTATGATTGTGTGCGGTAACGCGAACGGATCGTACACCGTTTCTCCATGGAGACGTTTTCAGCCGGAGAGCCACGGTTTTGCAGGCACAGCGGACTATAGTTCTACGGTTCGCATCAACAACACCTGCATGTTCAGTTTAAGCGGCGTGAGCGGTTATCACCGTTGCGGAGAGAAGATTATTGGCCTTAAGGCCAAAGTGAACAGCACAAGCAGTCTGTCGATGAGTGGCGGTACATGGCAGGGTAACACGCGGGCGGAGCTGGAAGCCGGTTTGCCCGAGTTGGGTGATTACCGATTGCTGGTATGCGGATTCAACTTGGAGAACTATTTTGTGGCGCACTTGGGCAGGGATTATATGGGAGCTAACAGCTACAGCGAGCATCAGGACCAGCGTGCCAAAATCAGCAAAGCGCTTAAGCAGATTAATGCAGATATATACGGTCTGGTGGAGTTGGAGCAAGGAAACGATGCGGTAGAGGAGATTGTGAACGATCTGAACAAGAACCTGCCGCTTCGCCATTACCAATATTTCTCAGACGCGTCTTCGGGTTCGTTCCAGAAAGTGGAGTTTGTCTATGATGCCAACAAAGTGGCGCCGATAGGCGTTCCTGCCGGCACAGATGTTGAGGTGCAGTACCGCAAGAAGATGATCTGTTTCCGCGAACTGTCTACCGGTGAACGTTTTATCTTCTCCATCAACCACTTCAAAGCGATGAACACCGGCGCAGAGGACCGCCGTAAGAACGAAGCGATAGCCGTGATGGATCTGTACAGCGCGTATTACGGCAACAAGACGGTGAATGACCGCGACCTGCTGGTAATGGGCGATTTGAACTGCTACGCGTTCACGGAACCGATTAAGCAGTTCACCGACCGCGGTATGCTGGATCTGCATCGCGCGTTCCACGAAGACAGCAGTTACAGTTATATGTTCGGCGGCTTGGCCAGTTATATCGACCATGCCTTGTGCAACACCACGCTATACAGCCAGGTAACGGGTATGTCCGCGTATCATATCAATTCCGACGAGGATGACAAATACACCTACGACAAATCCAGCGACGCCAGTATGTTCCGTTGCTCGGACCATGATCCGGTGCTGGTGGGTTTGAGACTGGACAGCACGCTAGTGTATAACCCGACGCCTATTGTCAATTCCGCGGATATATTCTCCGGCGATGCCGATCATCTGACTATTCTCAACGCCCACAACAAAGACCGGAAGAGTTTCTACGCCATTTATTCGGTACACGGTTGGATGGTTAAACGCGAAGAGATCACATCCGATTACTTCAGCGTCAGCTTGCCTTCCGAACCGGGAATGTACATCGTCTATGTGTATTACGACGGACAAACCTACCAGCGGAGAATTATCGTGCGATAAAGGTGATAGGTTATAGGTGATAGGTTCATGTTGGATTTATTTTCGGAAATAGAAGAACCGGAGCGGGAGGAGTTAAAAGCCCTGCGCAAAGAACTGGAGGAGGCGAATTATAAGTACTACGTACTGAATATGCCTACTCTCTCCGACCGTGAGTTCGACGAAAAGATGCATCGTCTTCAAGACCTGGAGGCGATGTTTCCGGATATGTTTGACCCGAAAAGCCCGACCCAACATGTTGGTAGCGACCTCGGCAAGAAGGGCTTTGAACAGGTCAAGCACAAGTATCCGATGCTGTCGTTAGCGAATAGTTATTCGCGCGAAGAGATTGAAGAATGGGTGCGCAAACTGCCTTCGAACGTGGAAATCGTGTGCGAACTGAAGTACGACGGCTTGTCTATCTCGTTGTGGTACGAACACGGAATCTTAGTTCGAGCACTCACTCGAGGCGATGGACAGCAAGGAGATGATGTGATTGCGAACATCAAAACCATTCCTTCTATTCCCTGGAAGATAGACCGTGCGGACGTGCCGGAGTTCTTTGAACTCAGAGGCGAAGTGCTGCTGCCTTGGACTAGGTTTGAGATGCTCAACAAAGAGCGTGAGGAACAGGAAGAACCGCTGTTTGCCAACCCGCGAAATGCCGCTTCCGGTACGCTCAAACTGCAGGACCCCAAAGAGGTAGCTCGTCGCGGACTGGACACGTATCTGTATTACATGATCGGCGAGAACCTGCCCGGCAAGACCCATTTCGAACGGCTCGAGACCGCCAAAGCATGGGGATTTCATATATCCGACGCCATCAAGGTCTGCCACTCCGTGGATGAGGTGATGGCGTATATCGCTTACTGGGATACGGAGCGTAAGAACCTACCGGTTGCAACCGATGGCATCGTGCTGAAAGTGAATAACTTAGCGCAACAGGAAGAGTTAGGCTATACCGCTAAGACTCCCCGTTGGGCAATTGCGTATAAGTTCCCTGCCGAGAAGCAGTTGACACTACTCAAAGAGATCACCTACCAAGTAGGACGAACAGGTGTCATAACGCCTGTGGCTAATTTGGAACCCGTGCAACTGAGCGGTACCGTTGTTCAACGTGCCACCTTGCACAACGAAGATTTTATTCGTCAACTCGATATCCGTCCAGGTGACCGCATGTGGGTAGAGAAAGGCGGAGAGATTATTCCGAAGATCACGGGTCGCGCAGAGCGGGAAACTACTGATCCTAGGCTGCCTAGTACGCCTAGTTTTCCTAGCAACTGCCCGGAATGTGGTGCAGCTTTAGTGCGCGTGGAAGGAGAAGCCGCTTGGCGGTGTCCGAATGAGAGTGGCTGTCCGCCGCAGATAAAAGGTAAGATTGAACACTTTGTTAGTCGCAAAGCGATGAACATAGACGGTCTGGGTGAAGAGACGATTGACCTACTCTACCGTCAAGGACTGCTACATAATATCGCAGATATTTACGACTTGAAGTTGGAAGATATCGCGGCACAGGAACGGCTTGGAGAAAAATCCGCACAGAACATGTTAGCAGGTATCGAAGCGTCCAAACAAGTTCCGTGGAGTCGTGTGCTGTTCGCACTTGGTATTCGCATGGTAGGTGAGACGACCGCGAAGAAGATTGCTAAGCGTTATACGAGTATCGACACACTCCAGTGGGCCACGGCCGAGCAACTCTGCGCCATCGAAGATGTAGGACCGCAGATAGCAGAAAACATCGTGCGATACTTCGAGGACATACGTAATCTTGAGATTCTCTCGCGCCTTCGCGAGGCAGGACTGCAATTCGAAGCCGGAGAGTCTTCGGAGACGGTTAGCCATTCGGATAAACTGCAAGGTCAGACGATCGTGATTTCCGGTACATTTGCCCAGCACAGCCGAGACGAGTACAAAGAGATGATTGAAGCGAATGGCGGTAAGAATAGCGGGTCAGTAAGCAAGAAGACTTCGTTCATTTTAGCAGGAGACAATATGGGTCCGGAGAAACGCAAGAAAGCGGAAGAATTAGGTGTGAAACTATTAAGTGAAGAAGAATTCCTAGGACTCCTAGGCTAACTAGGCTTTCTAGGCTGTCCAGTAATATGAGTATTAAACAACGTATATTTGATTATTTGCTCAAGAAGCAACCGGCACGTGAGCCGCGATTCCCGCATATGGATAAGCCGCTTAAGATGCTGATTATCTACGAGAGTGACGTGCTGGAGCGCAACGATGCGATTAAGTCTATTCGTCAAGATCTGCTGCGCCGGAACATGGACGTGACCATGTGGGGTTATGTGGCTAAGAAAGAGATTCTTACACTCATTCTCCCGCAGAGCCGAATCTTGGGATTGAATGACTATAATTGGTTTGGCAAGCCCACAGAGAGCGTGCTGAATGACCTGAAAGCCGAGCACTATGATGTAATGGTGGATCTGACGACCAAACCGAACCTGCCGCTTCGCTATCTGGCGATGTATGCAGAAGCGGATTTCAAAGTGGGATTGAACTTAGGCGAAGGCATACATGACATGTTACTGTCTTTACCGGATATCCCTGCAGAGCAAGAAGAAGCCGTAGCGGTGGAAGCTACTTGGTTGTATAACCAGATCATGCAGTATTTAACATCTATTAAGAGTAATGATTAAAGGTTTAGGCACAGCACTAATCACACCGTTTAACGCAGACGGAAGTGTTGATTATCAAGCGCTTACGCGCCTGTTGGATACGCAATTAACAGGTTTTATCGATTATATTGTCGTGTTGGGAACAACCGGCGAGGCGGCAACTCTCACAGCAGACGAGAAACGCGAAGTAAGACAATTCATCGTAAAATACGTGAACGGTTGTCTGCCGTTGGTTTTGGGTGTTGGCGGAAACAACACAGCCCAGGTTATATCGGACCTACAAGCACTCAAAGACGAGCTAATTCAAGACTACGCTGCTATCCTGAGTGTCTGCCCGTATTACAACAAACCGAACCAGGAGGGTTTGTTCCAACATTTCTGCAAGGTGGCAGAGGCGAGTCCGATTCCTGTAATCCTTTATAATGTTCCCGGCCGCACAGGCGTGAACCTGCTTCCGGAAACCGTCATGCGCATCTACGCAGCCCATCCGGATAAGGTTGTCGGCATCAAAGAAGCCAGCGGCAACTTGGTTCAAATCAAAGATCTGATAGAAAAAAGTAAAAAGTCAAAAGTAAGCAAACTGCTTGTTATCTCCGGAGATGATGGTATCGCGTGTGAGGTGATGGAAGCCGGTGGTGCAGGTTTGATTAGCGTAGCAAGTAACGCTTTCCCTGAGGACTTCTGGCACATCGTGCATGAAAAGGACCAAGTAAAACAGAAGAAATACGCCGAGATGATTCGATTGCTGTTCGCCGAAGGCAATCCGGTAGGAATCAAAGCGGTTTTGGCGCAGAAAGGAATTATTCAAAACTATTTGCGGTTGCCGTTAGTTCCGGCTTCGAAAGAACTTCAAGCACAGATACAAAAAGAGCTCGCGTAATTGCGAGCCTTTTTTGTTGTAAGAACGATCCGCCAAACTTGGCGGATGAATTTACTTAGCTGCTTTCTTCTTTGCTTGATCAACAACTGCTTTGAAGGCAGCGGGTTGGTTCATAGCGAGGTCAGCAAGCGCCTTGCGGTTGATAACGATTCCTGCTTTCTTCAGCAGACCCATGAGTTGGCTGTAGCTCAGACCTTCGAGGCGAGCGGCAGCGTTGATACGCTGGATCCACAGAGCGCGGAATGTACGTTTTTTGTTCTTACGATCGCGGTAAGCATACTGCAAACCTTTCTCCCATGTGTTCTTTGCTACGGTCCATACATTAGCACGACCACCAAAGTTACCACGGGTGAGCGACATGATCTTCTTACGACGGTTGCGCGAAGCAACGTGATTTACTGATCTTGGCATGTTTCTGTCCTTTCACTTTAATGGTTAGTACTTAACGAAGCAACAACATCTCACGGATGGAGCGTGTGTTCGAATGATCAACGATAGCAACATGAGTCAAGTTGCGTTTTTGCTTTTTAGTCTTCTTCGTGAGAATGTGACTCTTGTAAGCGTGCTTACGCTTGATTTTACCGGTTCCGGTAAGCGTGAAACGCTTTTTTGCACCGGAGTTCGTTTTTACCTTTGGCATTTTGTAATAAATTGTTTAATTGTTAATAATTCGTCC
>JAFPNK010000028.1 GCA_017401985.1 Paludibacteraceae bacterium
CTTCTGAAATACGACACCGCTCAAGGTGGTTTCGCAGGTAAATTCGGTGAGGGCAAGCACACTGTAGCTTACAAAGACGCTCAACTCGCTGAGGATGGCAAGACCGTTCTCGTTCCGGGTTCGATCATCGTTGACGGCAAGGAGATTACTATCTACGCTATGCCGAACGCAGCTGAGC
The DNA here is from genome assembly GCA_017401985.1 of Paludibacteraceae bacterium. Taxonomy (GTDB): domain Bacteria; phylum Bacteroidota; class Bacteroidia; order Bacteroidales; family Paludibacteraceae; genus Colicola. Next base: position 179 of record JAFPNK010000028.1, read on the forward strand.
TGCCTTGGGGCAAACTCGGTATCGATGTAGTTCTTGAGTGCACCGGTTTCTATACCAGCAAGGCTAAAGCTGAGGCTCATATCCAGGCAGGTGCTAAGAAAGTTGTTATCTCTGCTCCGGCAGGCAACGATCTTCCGACCATCGTTTACAACGTTAACCACAAGACCCTGACTCCGGCTGATAAGGTTATCTCCGCTGCTTCTTGTACAACCAACTGTCTCGCTCCGATGGCAGCTGCTCTGCACAAATACGCTCCGATCCAGAGCGGTATCATGAGCACGATCCACGCTTACACCGGTGACCAGATGATTCTCGATGGTCCGCAACGTAAGGGTGATCTCCGTCGTAGCCGTGCAGGTGCACAGAACATCGTTCCGAACAGCACCGGTGCTGCAAAGGCTATCGGTTTGGTAATTCCTGAACTGAACGGCAAACTCATCGGTAGCGCACAGCGCGTTCCGACTCCAACCGGTTCGACCACTATCCTGGTTGCAGTTGTTAAGGGTAAAGACATCACCAAAGAGGGTATCAACGCTGCCATGAAGGCTGCTCAGACTGAGAGCTTCGGTTACACCGAGGACGAGATCGTTTCCAGCGATGTTATCGGCATGAAGTTCGGTTCGCTCTTCGATGCTACCCAGACTATGGTTGCTAAGATCGATGAGGACACCTATCAGGTACAGGTTGTTAGCTGGTACGACAACGAGAACAGCTACACCAGCCAGATGGTTCGTACTATTAAGTACCTCGCTGAGCTCAAGTAATATCCGCCATCTTGGCAGATATAAAAATAGACGTCCATCGGGCGTCTATTTTTATTTTATCTTTGCAGCCTTACAACTGTCCTGCTTCTACCAAGTTAATCACGCGTTCAATAATCTTATCCTTATCCGCCGCGTCATATTCCTCCTTCAAATCGTTTTTAAATAACTTGGCTACCAGTTGCCACCAATTGGCTGCAGCCTTTCCTTTGTATTGCTTAATAAGTTCATAACTGGTTCTGTCCGTCTCACGATCCATCAGCTTCATTAGCATCATACCTTGACTGGCATACATACCACGAAAATCTTTCTCGTATTTTTTAAAAAGTGTTTTTTCGTAACTCTTCCACCATTTACGTCTGCTTTTATCATCCGGCAACTTCGCCAATTCGGCATCCGCATATTTCATATCCTCCGTTATCATCTTCGCGTAAGGAAGACATTTCTTTACATCACGAACTGTCCTCCAATAGAATTTCTCCTGACGCTTGTTTTTGAATTTCATTGGCGGATACACCCACACATCATGTAGCCACGCCATATACAGCGTGTCCCCATTCTCAATACGGATCATACAAGAGTCCATATACTGCTTGGCAGCGAACATATTCATGCCCACTGCCAACAACAGAAATATGTGCAGTAGTCGTTTCATTCTATCAGGCTACTTGCAAATAGTATGCCAAATCAATAATTTAAAGCAAATATAACCCGTCCGGCAGACGGTTTTCCCGTAACCATACAGGAGCCGGGTTCGCTGTGATGTCCGGGCAGATCAGCCAACGGAATACAACGAATAGTGGCTTTAGTCTCATCTTTGATACGTTGCTCCGTCTCTGCTGTTCCATCCCAATGTGCCAAAATGAAACCGCCCTTCTTCAGCTCTTCTTTAAATTCCTCATAGCTGTTTACCTCGCGGGTATTAACAATGCGGAAATCTAACGCTTTCTGAAGCAGATTCTTTTGAATCTCTTCAAGCAGTTGCTGCACTTTTTCTACGATTCCATCGAGCGAAATAGTCTCTTTGGTCTGCAAGTCACGACGGGCTATCTCAATCGTGTTGTTCTCTAAATCACGACCGCCCATTGCCAAACGAACCGGTACTCCCTTCAATTCGTAATCAGCGAACTTGTATCCCGGAGTATATTTATCCTCTGTATCCACCTTGACGCGAATTCCGAGCGCCTTCAATTGATCGGCAATCGGGTTCAGTTTAACCAGCAGTTCGTCCAGTTGCTCTTGTTTCTTATAAATCGGAACAATGACCACTTGAATCGGAGCCAAATGCGGCGGAAGAACCAATCCGTTATCATCCGAGTGAGTCATAATCAGTGCACCCATCAAGCGTGTCGACACGCCCCAACTGGTAGCCCATACGTACTCATACTTATTCTCCTTGTTCAAGAATTGTACATCAAAACTCTTAGCAAAATTCTGTCCGAGGAAGTGACTCGTTCCTGCCTGCAGCGCCTTACCATCTTGCATCATTGCTTCAATACAATATGTATTGAGTGCTCCAGCAAAGCGTTCATTCGGAGACTTGACACCTTTCACCACCGGAATAGCCATCACGTTCTCCGCGAAATCAGCATACACATCCAGCATCTGACGTGCATAATCTTCTGCTTCCTCCTTGGTAGCATGCGCCGTATGACCTTCTTGCCAAAGGAACTCAGCAGTGCGAAGGAACAAACGCGTACGCATCTCCCAGCGCATCACATTGCACCACTGATTACACAAGATAGGCAGATCGCGATAAGACGAGATCCAATTCTTATACGTAGACCAAATGATTGTTTCCGAAGTTGGACGAATAATGAGTTCTTCTTCCAACTTGGCATTCGGATCCACTACCACGCCCTTTCCGTTCGGATCATTCATCAAGCGATGGTGGGTTACCACTGCACACTCCTTCGCAAATCCCTCTACGTGCTCAGCTTCACGGCTAAGGAACGATTTGGGAATAAGAAGAGGGAAATAAGCATTCTTCACTCCTTTTTCTTTGAACCGACGGTCCAGCTCCGCTTGAATAGTCTCCCAAATAGCATAGCCGTATGGTTTGATAACCATGCATCCGCGAACTGCGCTTTGCTCCGCCAAATCTGCTTTCACCACCAGCTCGTTGTACCACTTTGAATAATCCTCACTACGAGGGGTCAGTTTCTGATAATTTGCCATATATGTGTTTCCTTTTTTCAAAATCGGCTGCAAAGGTACAAAAAAATTTGCATATGTGCAAGAAAAGTTGTAATTTTGCAACGCAAAATATACGTATATGAAAATCAAATATCTTTTTCTCGGCTTCATTATGTTAGCCTCATGTACGCCAAAAAGTCCGATCAAACCGGACGAATCCGCACCTTTAGGAGTGCAGCAAGCCGCAGCGCTTTGGACAGAACAAGATGGTTCTCAAGCTGACTTTGATCAACTCGTTGCAGACTATTATTGTCAAACTGATAGTGAGCGCGTAGCCCTGTTTGAGTCGCTAAGCACCATTTTTGAAAACGTGTATCAATCAGCTGACATGCTGACGGTGGAATTACTACGCCCCACTCTATTGACGAATGCAAACGATCCGCAATCACCGGATTGGATTATGTCCGGCTATAGTCCATTGGCCCATTTTTCGGACGACATGTTTGCAAACAAACTGGCATTCATCACCATCATCAATTTCCCGCATTACAGTTTGGAAGAGAAGAATACATTAGGCAAAAACTGGACGCGACAGGAATGGGCCATGGCGCGAATGGGAGACATCTTTACCACCCGTGTACCGGCAGAAGTCAATACGCGTATGGCGCAAGCCTTAGCGGAAGCGGAGAATTATATTGCAGATTACAATATTTATATGGGCAACCTGCGTACTGAGGACGGACGGCAGTTATGGCCCGCAGAAAAGGTGTTGCTCAGCCATTGGAATCTGCGTGATGAGCTGAAGTCTCTCTATCAATCCGATAACCTGGAATCCAGAGGAAGAAACCGCGAAATGCAGGAAATGATCTATCAGATTATGCTACGCATTGTCAATCAGACCATTCCGCAAGAGGCCATCAACAATCCTGACTTCGTCTGGGAGCCATACAGTTCCGCGACCACTGCTTCTGAACCTTACACCCGCTACGGACGAATACTAAATATTGCTCATGCATATTTCTCAGAGGATGCATATTGCCCCTCTACGCCCAATGGTATTACCCGCAATTTTGAAGAAGGAGTGGAGATTCCTGCCGCTGAATTGGATAGTTTGTTCCGCGCACTGGTGGGTTCGAAGCAAGTATCCAACGTGGCAGCCATCATCAGTGACAGATTAGAAAGAGACCTGCGACCATATGATATATGGTACGACGGATTCAAGGCGCGAGCTTCCCTTAATGAAGACGAACTGACTACTCAGACCCGTCAATTATACCCCAATGCGGAAGCTTTTGCTACCGATATGCCACGCCTGCTCACACAAATGGGTTTCACTACAGAAGAAGCATTGCAAATAGCTTCTCACATCGCTGTCGAACCCGCCCGCGGTTCCGGTCACGCATGGCCTTGTTTAGGACGCAAGGAGAACGCACGCTTGCGCACACGTATCGCGCCTACAGGTATGGATTATAAAGGATACAATATTGCCGTGCATGAATTCGGCCATTGCGTAGAGCAAGTGATGGACATGTACTTTATCGACCACTACATGCTCTCCGGCGTTCCCAACACCGCTTACACGGAAGCTTCCGCTTTCCTATGGCAGCAACGCGATTTGGAGTTAATGCCCGGTGGCACCAAACAAACTGCAAACGGAGACGAAGTGCTGGATCAATTCTGGTCTATGTACGAGATTATGGGTGTGAGTCTGGTTGATATGACTATGTGGCAATGGATATATGCCCACCCGGATGCCACGCCGCAACAATTGTGCGAGGCAACGCAGCAGATTGCAAAAGATATTTGGAACGCGTATTATGAACCGGTTCTTGGTGAACATGACTGCATGCTGTTAGCTATATACAGCCATATGGTCAATGCTCCTATGTATCTTCCAAATTATCCGCTTGGGCATATTGTTCAATTCCAATTGGAAGAACATCTTGCTCATTATACAACACAACAGGAGTTCGCACAAGAGTATGCACGCATCTATCGATTAGGTCGTTTGACTCCCAAACAATGGATGATTGAGGCGGTAGGAGAAGCTCCATCCATCGATCCTATACTCCGCGCAACGGATAAGATTTGCGCAGAGATTCAAAACCGGTAGGATTGGATTTCAATTGTTTATCAATAGCAGCGAGCCAATGCTCGTTGCTATTTTTTACGGATTCAACCGGACCGTCATATGGGTACTGCGATATATCAATAGGTTTCAATGCGAACTGCTCTGCTATTGCATCTAAACACATCTGCGTCGCATTGCGTTTGCCTTGTACCGAGTAACCGGCAATATGCATCGATGCCAGTTGCGCTTTGGCCAGCACATTCGAGTCTATGTTCGGTTCGTTCTCCCATGTATCAAGAACAAACGGATGTCCGGAAGCAAGAAGCGCTTGCTCATCCACTACCCCACCTCTCGCTGCATTGATAATCACCGCGCCTGGTTTGCACTTGGAAAGAAACGCTGCATCGCACATGTGGTGAGTTGTCTTGTCCAGGGGCACATGAAAAGTAATGATATCACTATTTTGTGCGATAAAATCGAGCGAAACGCCTATTTGCTTAGGTGGATCATTAAGTAGCACTTTATATCCTTTTCGTTCTGCCATTTTTGCCACCAAAGAACCCACGTGTCCAACCCCAACGACACCTATGGTAGGCACCGAATTACACATCGTACCATGTACATTGTCCATTTCTCTAAGTGCTTCCTCGATATAATCGCACACAGCCTGTGCATTGCACCCAGGACATGACATCCAACGAATACCGTGCGACGCACAATAAACCGTATCTATATGGTCATAACCTATCGTTGCTGTGCAGACCATCCGGACACGCGAGTCTTTAAGTAGGGATTCGTTTATTTTCGTGCGAGTACGAACAACCAACACATCCGCATTACGAACAGACGATGCATTTATTTGGTCCGGTTCCAACGAACATAAAACCACCTCCGGCCATTCGTTATGAACAGCCCCAGCCAGAAACGGTATATGCGCATCGATGACTATTGTCATAGGTATTCCTATGTTACACCGGTTATTCTTAGTATTTGATATTATCTATCAAACGAACCGGTCCGCAATAAACGGTAACACATCCGATTGCATGGTCGAATGTTTCAGTGGGGAGTAAGGTGATCTGGTCCACAATCTCGTAATACTCTACTTCCAAACCATCAACGGCATTAATCGTATCTATCACGCGTTGCTGCACCGCTGCCACTGTAGCACCTTTCTCCTTCGCCCATTTCAATGACTCAAAAAGCGTTTTAGAGATCTCCAGCGCTGTTTGTTTCTCAGCCGCAGACAGACGCTCGTTGCGGCTGGATAGCGCTAAACCGGAATCCTCTCTCACGATAGGACAACCAATGATTTGCAGGTTGCCGAATGTGCCGGCCATCGAACTGCGCTCTACCATATGATGGATAATGGCCAATTGCTGGTAATCCTTCTCTCCGAAATACGCCTTGTCTGGTTGAACGAGATAGAACAGACGGCTCACCACCTGTACTACGCCGTTGAAATGACCGGGGCGCATCTTCCCCTCCATCACTTGATCCAGTCCGCCAAAGTCAAATGCAAAAGTGGTATTCAATTCTTCTTCCGAGTACATTTCCTCCGGAGTGGGAGCAAAAACAAAATCGGCTCCTATCGTCTCCAGTAACTCTGCGTCACGAACAATATTACGGGGATACTTGGCCAGATCCTCTTTGTTGTTAAACTGAGTAGGATTGACAAAAACCGAAACGAAACACACATTGTTCTCGTTCACAGCGCGACGAACAAGTGATGCATGTCCTTCGTGCAATGCGCCCATCGTCGGTACTAATCCAATTGTTCTCTTCTTTGTCTTGCAAGCCTGAACAACGGCTTGTAACTCTTGCTTTGTAGTAATAATTTGCATATTATCAAGCTATAAATTGTGTCATTTTTTCAAAAAAACGTGCAAAGTTAGTGAAAAAAATCTTATTTCGCAAGCAAAAACGAATAATTTTTAACTATTTTTTGCATATATCATTTTTTTTTCGTATCTTTGCACCGAGAAAAAATGTACTCATGCCTATGAAAGAGCCGAAACGTATCCTTTTTATCTCTCAGGAGATATATCCATACATTGCGGAAGAGACGCCAACCCGCCTTCTGAACCGCCAGTTGCCGGAGTACTTCCAGGGGCATGGTTTTGAGACCCGCACGTTCATGCCCAAGTTTGGAGAGATTAATGAACGTCGCAATCAGTTGCACGAAGTAATTCGTCTGTCGGGTATGAATTTGATTATTGAAGATTCGGATCACCCGCTACTGATCAAGGTTGCGTCCATTCAATCCGCACGCATCCAAATCTATTTCATTGACAACGATGACTTGTTCCATCGCCGTAAAGGAGTGAAGGATGAGAACGGTGTGGAATACGCCGACAATGACGATCGCGTCATTTTCTATGCGCGCGGTGTGATTGAAACAGTGAAGAAACTGCGTTGGACTCCGGATGTGATCGTCTGCTCGGGATGGATGAGTGCATTAGCACCGTTGTATTTAAAGCGTGCTTTCAATGATGAGCCGTTCTTTGCGAATGCAAAGGTTGTGCTTTCGCTGGATGATAATGAATACCAGCAGCCCTTCCCAACCAAGTTTACCGATAAACTGCGCATCAATGGTATTAGCAATACCGATGTACGTTCTATCGCCGGTTTCCCTGTCGGTTATGAAGAGTTAATGCGACTGGCTGTTGATTTCTCCGATGCGATTGTATATTCGACTCCGAAGGCCAACCAGCGGGTAATCAATTATGCAGAGACGAAAGGTAAACCCATTCTGCCATACGAAGAAACAGAATATCTGTCTGCAGCATGCAAACGTCAATGGGAGTTTTACCACCAATTGCTGACAGAAGGAACAGAGGATAATGCGTAACCGATTCTTATTGATAGTTTTTCTTTTAGCTATTGCATGCGCTTGGACGAGTTGCAAGGATGATGTTGCCAATACCGGTCAATCCGTGTTGGAGGAGAGCGATGCAGTCATTGTGTTGGCAGACACGTTCTCTTTCTCCTCACACATTGACAGTTGCAATGCTATTATTTCCCAGGCTGACTCATTTTTGTTAGGCGAGATAGAGACGGACTATGGATTGCTACGTGCTTCTATTTTGACGCAGTTAGCATGTCCCGAAGGATATCACTACCCGGATGGATTCACTGCGGAGGCTGTGGATTCGATATGCTTATTCGTATATTACTCCAGTTGGATGGGAGATGCCAACGCGCCGATTGCTGTTAATGCCTATATGATGGACAAGAAGACGTTCCGATATGCCAGCACTTATCCGACGGATTTGAACATCGATGACTACTGCTCTCGCAACAAGAGTATTCTGACCAATCACCGCATAGTTGTGGCTTCGGAGAAATTGGATTCTGTACGTAACGGTAACGGCGATTATATCCCGATGGTGCGGATGCGTGTGAATGATGATTTTGTGCAGTATTTCGCTTCTATTCAATCGTTTGACAGTCAGGAATCGTTCAATGACCAGTTCAAAGGTCTGCTGATAGAGACATCTTTCGGTTCATCCACTATGTTGAATATCACCGACATCGCATTAGGTGTTTACTTCCATTTTTCGTACGACAAAGCGGGAAAAGATACTACGGTTTATGATATGAAGGCCTTCTTTGCCAACTCGGAGGTACGGACCGTTAATCATTTGTTCTACCAAGATAAAGCAGATTGGATAGAAGCGCTACAAAAAGACTCGGACACCTATAATTATATTATCGCGCCCGCAGGCGTATACACGCGCATGAGTTTCCCTATGGCGCAGATAGCCGATTCGATCAATGCACATATGCAGATTGATTCGAATTATTCCAAGCGCCCCTATGTGAATAAAGCCGAAGTTCGCGTCTCTGTGGAAAATATGTTCAGCGGTACTTCGTCTGATATCACCCGTAATGATTGGCTACAACCGGCTCAGTACATGCTGCTGATTAAAGAGCAAAGCATGAATCGTTTCTTTGCCAACAAAGAGTTACCTTCGGATACATGCGCTCTACTTGGTACGCTGACTCAAGATAAGGACTCAGTAGGGAATTCTATTTATTACTACTCGTACGATCTATCCGATTTTATCACCAACCAGTTACGCCAACAAAACAGCGAATCCATATTGAATATGCTACTGGTTCCGGTGACTGTCAGCACTTCCACTTATAGCTCTACTACTACCGTTTCTTCCGTTCGGCAACAGCAGACGATGTCTGCCACTAAGATTAAATCCGCAAAGAACGGCATGCAGTTGGAGCTGGTCTATAGCGGATTCTAAAATATTGCAAGAAAAAAAAATAAACGCGGCTCATATGAGTCGCGTTTGATTTATACTGCGTTCTTCAGTTGTACCAACCTATCTTTGGACAATTTTTGCTCTGCGTATTGCCGTGTGATAGTAAAGGATTGTTGAGCACCTTGTTTCTTCTTTTTGCTCGGCAATTCGAACATCAAGTCGGTCATGATAGTCTCCATCAGTCCTCTTAACCCACGTGCTCCAAGCTTATACTCCAAAGCCTTGTCGACTATGAATTCCAACGCATCATCTTCAAACGAAAGCGATACGCCATCCATAGCCATCAGTTTCTTGTACTGCTTTGTAAGCGCGTTCTTCGGTTGCGTCAGAATATTGAGAAGAGCCTCTTTGTTGAGCGGTTGCAAATAGGTCAGAACCGGCAGACGGCCTATGATTTCCGGGATAAGACCATAGGACTTGAGATCTTGCGGTGCAATATATTGCAGTAAATTGTTCTTATCCACTTGGGCAGCCTGCTGCTGTGCAGCAAAACCAACCGTCTGCGTATTTAATCGTTGAGAAATCTTCCGCTCGATACCATCAAACGCACCACCGCAAATGAAGAGGATGTTTTTGGTATCCACATGAATCAGTTCCTGCTCCGGGTGCTTTCTTCCTCCCTGTGGCGGCACATTGACAATCGAACCTTCCAGCATCTTGAGCAGACTCTGCTGAACACCTTCACCACTTACATCACGTGTAATCGACACGTTTTCAGATTTGCGTGCAATCTTATCTATTTCATCGATGAATACAATACCGCGTTGCGCTTTTTGAACGTCATAATCAGCATCCTGCAGCAAACGCACGAGCAACGACTCTACGTCTTCACCCACGTATCCGGCTTGGGTCAATGCGGTAGCATCTCCAATGGCAAACGGCACTTTGAGCATCTTGGCAATAGTTCTAGCGAGAAGTGTCTTGCCGGTGCCGGTAGAACCGACCAGCAATATATTGCTCTTTTCAATCTCGACATCATCATTGCTAATCTCCTGTAGTACGCGTTTGTAATGGTTATACACAGCTACAGAAAGGAATCGTTTGGCTTCATCCTGACCGATGACATACAGATCCAGAAAATCTTTAATCTCTTGCGGCGTAGGCAACGTAGACAAACTGAGCGTATCCGATTTGCCGGCTGCTTTTTGAGGCATAGCCGCAATCATCTTATGCCCGGCTTCAATGCACTCGTGACAAATGAGCGCATCGTTATCCAATCCGGAGAACATCTCCGGCATAGGACGACCGCAAAAACTGCAGATATTTTCTTTTCTTCTTGCCATTATTCCTTTCTTGTATAGACTTTGTCTATCATGCCATACTCCAAAGCCTCAGCCGCTGTCATCCAGTGATCACGATCGGCATCCTGACGGATTTGCTCCATTGATTTACCGGATTTATCGGAAATAATCTGATAGAGTTCCTCCTTGAGTTTGAGGATCTCTTTGGCTGTTATCTCAATATCAGATGCTTGCCCCTGAATACCTCCGAGCGGTTGGTGAATCATTATACGGCTGTGCGGCAGTGCTGCGCGCATGCCCGGTTCACCAGCCACCAACAATACGGCGCCCATCGAAGCGGCAAGACCGGTACAGATAGTAGCCACTTTGGCTTTTACGAACTGCATGGTATCGAATATACCGAGGCCGGCATAGACCGAACCACCCGGTGTATTCAGATACAGATTGATATCCCGTTCACTATCGACGGAGTCCAGATAGAGCAGTTGTGCCTGAATCACATTGGCCGTGTAATCATTTACCTCGGTGCCGAGGAAAATAACACGATCCATCATCAGACGGCTGAACACATCCATCTGCGTCACGTTCAACTGACGCTCCTCCAGAATAGTTGGGGATATATATCCGCTGCTCGCGCGGGTCGAATCCATGCTTCGAGACATAATATTCTCTACATGCATGGAATTCAAACCCTGCGAAACTGCGTATTTTAGAAAGTCATTTTGCATAGATTACTTTTTTGCAGCAGCTTTCTTCTCTGCGCGCTTAGCCAATGCCTGCTGAATATCATAAGCAATCGGGGAAGCGATGAACAGAGACGAATAAGTACCAACGATTACACCCATAAGGAGTGCGAATACGAAGCCACGGATGGTCTCACCACCGAAGATAAAGATAGCGAGCAATACTACGAAGGTTGACATAGAAGTCGAGAACGTACGGCTCAACGTATTGTTCAACGCATCGTTGATATTGACTTTGCGCTCACGTTTCGGGTAGAGCGTGTTGTACTCACGTACACGGTCGAAGATGACTACGGTATCGTTGATAGAGTAACCGATAACGGTCAGGATAGCAGCAATGAAGGCCTGGTCGATTTCCATAGAGAACGGCATAATCTGACTCAGGATAGCATAGAGGCCCAAGATGATAAGGGTATCGTGTGCCAATGCAGCAATTGCACCAACTGAGTATGCGAAATTACGGAAACGAACCAAGATATAAAGGAAGATCACTACCAACGCAGCGAGCACTGCCCAAACAGCGTGGGTCTTGATATCATCTGCGATCGACGGTCCTACCTTTTGGCTCGAAACGATACCGATCTGTTCTTCCGTATTGCTGAACTGATGACGTGCCACAGCCTCACCTTGCGCCAAGAACTCCTCTGTCAGGAACGGCTTGCAACCTACAAAGAGCAGCGAATCAACAGCCTCGTCAGCCTCAGCGGTCTCCTCATGAATGAGGTAGTTGGTCGATACACGTACTTGGTTAGCCTCATTACCAAATGTAATCACGTTGAGCGAATATACCTGCGGGTCAATCACATTAGACAGATTGTCATATACTTCTTGTCTGAGAGAGAACTTCTCGTTAGCAGCTGCCAAGGAATCCGTGAGGTTCTTGTCAAAGCGGACAACATAGTTACGTCCACCGGTGAAGTCGATACCGAGGTTCAGTTTACCGAAGACATGCGGCTCCAGACCCAGCAAAGCGAAGATGATAACAGCGCCGGAGAGGACATAAGCCCACTTGCGTGCATTCACAAAATCGAAGTGGATATTCTGAAGGAAGTTCTTCATCAGCGCGGTGGTGAAGCTCAGCTCTTTCGCGTTCTCACGCTTGCAGTAATCATCGAGCAAGAGGCGAGTGATGAACACAGCAGTCAAGAACGAAGTAACGATACCGATCATGTAGGTAACAGCGAAGCCCTTGATCGGACCTGTACCAAAGATAGCCAAGATAGCACCGGTCAGGAACGAAGTAACGTTCGCATCTACGATAGCTGTGATAGCGCCCTTGAAACCATCCTCTACCGCTTTACGCATTGTTTTACCGCCGCGGAGCTCCTCACGGATACGCTCATAGATCAGCACGTTCGCATCCACCGCCATACCCATGGTAAGGACAATACCTGCGATACCTGGCAAGGTCAGTACAGCATTGAAGGAAGCCAAGATACCAACCAACAGGAATACGTTACACAGCAATGCGAAGTCAGCAATCAGACCCGGAATAATGCCATAGTAGAAGAGCATATAGATCAGGATGAGCGCGAAGCCCAGAACGAAAGACCACAAACCGGCCTCGATAGACTCGCGACCCAGAGACGGACCTACCACACTCTCCTCGATGATACGAGCAGGAGCCGGCATCTTACCGGACTTAAGGGTGTTAGCCAAGTCTTTTGCCTCTTCTACCGTGAAGTTACCGGTAATCTGGCTACGACCACCGGAGATCTCCGTCTGTACAGTCGGGAAAGAATATACATATCCGTCCAATACGATGGCCACGGATTTACCGATGTTGCTCTTAGTCAGGTTCTGCCATTTCTTAGCACCCTCGGTGTTCATCGACATCGAAACCTCTGCGTTAGCGTTGAATTGCGAGAACTCAGCACGTGCATCCGTTACAACGTCACCCTCCAAAGAAGGACGACCGTCACGTTGTGCCTTCAGTGCAACGAGTTGGAAATACGAACCGGTCGAATCCGGTTTAACCGTCCAACGGAAGCGAACATCGTTCGGCAGGATAGCGCGAGCGGTTTGCGAAGTGAGCATAGCGTTCACTTTAGCGGTATCGATATAATGAACCGTACCAACAACCGGACCGCGGTATGCTTGACCGGTAGGACTCATGCTCGGATTGAGGATACCGAACAGCGGGTTGTGCTTCTTGTACTCAGCGCGTGCATCTTGATCGGAAGTTGCAGCGGAATCCAACGCCAGGCTCTCCAAAGCAGCTAACTCGGCATTACCCTCAACCGGTGCTTCTTCAGCGGCCTCCTCTACAACCGGAGCCTCTTCAACAGCCTCTTCTTCTTGTTGAGCGGCAGCAGCGAACTCACGGTTGATCTGTGCCAAACGTGGCAGCAACTCAGCCATCTCGTAGGTCTCCCAGAATTCCAGGTTAGCCGAACCTTGGAGGAGTTTACGTACACGCTCCGGCTCTTTCACGCCCGGAAGTTCAATCAGGATACGACCCGGTTGAGCCAGTTTCTGGATGTTCGGTTGAACAACGCCGAAACGGTCAATACGTTGACGCAGCACGTTGAACGAGTTCTCGATAGCTACATCTACTTCTTCGCGGAGTGCTTTTTCAACCGCAGCATTGGAGTGATCGTCTGCTTTCAGCTTATCTTTCAAAGCCATAGCAAAGGTCGGATACAGCTGTACGCCCTCACCACCTACTTCTTCATAAGCCTGAACGAAAAGGGTAACAAAGTGATCGCCGCTGGATTTTTGCTTCTCGCGAGCAAGAGCCATCGCTTTTACATAGGTTGTATCCTTGCTGTGTCCGCTCAATGCGTCCAACACATCCGGAACAGAAACCTCCATGGTGACGTTCATACCACCCTTGAGGTCCAGACCCAAGTTAATTTCTTTCTCTCGGCACTCCTTCAGAGTATAACCGAACCAGATCTTTTTCGCTGCAATCGAATCGTAGTAAACACTCTCCGTCGTTGCATTCGCTTCTGCGTACTCCTTGGCCTTACGATTCTGAATGTTCGTTACCACAGAGAACGACAGATAAAAGGCGCATACCAATACAAGGCACACCGCCAATGTTCTAACAAGTCCTTTGTTTTGCATAATTGATTTTTATTTGTTTAAATGATTATATATATGCAATTTTTCGTATATGCGTAGCGCGTATATATGCGCACGACACACAAAAAGTGCGCAAAGGTACGAAAAAAAATTGATATACGCAAATAAAAAACAAGTTTTTCATCGAAAATTTGCTTATATGACAAAAAAGTAGTACCTTTGTCGCCGATTTATGGGTACAGAAACACAAGATATCAGTTGGAGCATTATCCTTCGTCGGTGGGTTTATATGGTGATCGCTATCGTAGCCGCACTGATGTTGGAAGTTAAACCTGTGTTCTCATTTCAGGAGGACAAAGGTATTATTTATGTGCGCAGTTACGCGATGGACCAGAAAACTTTTATAATGACGGAAACTGAAATGGCCACCGGAGCCTCTTCCGTAGCCGGTGCGATGTCCGTCAAGTGGTTATACCGCTGTTATCAAGCCATGCTGGTCGGCTGCGTCTTGTGTTTTTTGTGCTTTTTCAGTTGGAAAGGACGGGTTTGGATTGCGTTCTTTACAGCAGTAATCGCGGGCTCATACTACCTACTGATGATCTACTATGCTGTGAAGATTTCCGATAATTTCTTTGCTACACTCTATCCGAATTACATGGCCATCATGCCGGCTATCACGTGCCAGATGATGCTACTTGTTCGACGCAATGTACTGAATGAAGTAGATGAGGGATAGGCCTGGATCGGCAATAATTATTCCTCAGAGAAGTGAACCAGCACGTGGCGGTAAGAATTGAAAATCTTGGATTTAGAGACAAATCCGAGATAACGTCTGTCTGCATCAACGACCGGTAGGTTCCACGCTCCGGTGTCTTCAAACGTCTCCATCACTTTATCCATCGATTGATCAAAGCGCAAGACAGCCGCAGGTGAAGTCATGAGTTGACCAACCGTAAAGCGATTGTACAAACGGGGCTGGAACATGATATTGCGCACTTCATCCAAAAGCAGAATGCCTTTGAGGTGACCGTCATTATCAATAACCGGGAAGATATTGCGCTTGCTGTTGGAAATCACCTTCACTAATTGGCCGAGTGTCATTTCGGGAAAGACGGCCACAAAATCCGTCTCCAGCACATTATCCATCTTAAGCAGCGTGAGCACGTTTCGGTCTTTATTATGGGTAAGCAGTTCGCCTTTCTGCGCCAGACGCATGGCGTACAACGAGTGCGGTTCGAAGAGCATGATGGTAAGGTAAGAAATGACGCTTACAATCATCAACGGCATGAAGAGATGATACCCTCCAGTTAGTTCAGCAATAAGGAAGATACCGGTAAGCGGCGCATGCATAACACCTGACATCAATCCCGCCATACCTACTAAGGCGAAGTTCGCTTCCGGCACCATCACACCGGTCAGATTTAGAATACGCGCCGTGACAAAACCGACAATAGCGCCCATGAAAAGCGAAGGAGCGAAGATACCTCCGACACCTCCGGCACCATTCGTAGCCACCGATGCCACAATCTTGACTAAGATAATAGCAATGAAATAAGTCAAAATCAGGATCTGGGTAGGGGTGGTCGCCAGATTAGTATAGAACTCTGTCGGAACCAAATATGTTGCAAACGCGCTGTTATCCAGTGCACTGAGGCTGTCGCCGTTGATGAGTTGGCGTATCACATCATATCCCTCGCCATAGAGTGGCGGAAATAAAAAGATAAGCAGACTCAGCGTAGCTCCTCCCACCAGCAGTTTGAGCCACATGTTGCCAATACTATGTTTCATCCACTGCTCCAAGCGGTTCATTCCGCGCGTAAAATAGAGGCTGACTAATCCGCAGATAACACCTAAGATCAGATACCACGGAATGCGGTGTACGAGGAAAGGTTCTGCCGTCTCCAGTGGGAACATCGGATCGGTACCGGTAAGGATGTACGAGATAGCTGTAGCCGTGACAGAGGAGATGAGTAGCGGAGCTACGGAAGTCATCGTCAAATCCATCATCAGCACCTCAAGCGTGAAGACCAGACCGGCAATCGGAGCCTTGAAGATACCACCAATAGCACCGGCAGCACCGCAACCGATCATGAGCATCATCGTTTTCTGGTCAAGCCGAAAAGCCTTTGCCAGGTTCGAACCGATAGCCGCACCAGTCAGCACGATAGGCGCCTCTGCTCCGACCGAACCACCGAAACCGATTGTCAGCCCCGAGCCGACGACGGATGACCACATGTTATGCGCCTTGATAATGGATTTGCGTTGCGAGATAGCGTAGAGAATCTTGGTTATACCGTGCGATATATCATCCCTCACGACATACTTGACGAAGAGCGCCGCCAGCGTGATACCAATAACCGGCGTAATCAGATACCACCAGGTATGACCATCTGCGATGAGGTGGCCTTCAACCAATTGCTGAATAAAATGGATGAATGTTTTTAGAATTGCCGCAGCCGCAGCAGAGAACATACCCACGAAAAACGACAGAAGAAGCACGAGGTGCTTCTCGCTGATATGACGTTCCCGCCATTCAATCATTCTATCGTAAAAGGAGTTCTGCATAGTTCATCCGGGTCCGAATCCTATTCGGTGTCCCAACCGATTCCTTTGTACTTATCGAGGTCCCACTCTTCCTCCACTTCGTTAAGATAGATGGTACCTTCTTCATCCTCATTGCGTGCCTCCGGTTCTTCTTCCCGTTCGATAACTGCCACATCAATCGGCGCGTGACTGATTTCAATCACCTGGTTCTGCTCCTTGTTCAGTTCCGTCCAAAGGGCATCTTTGAGTGCATCGATACCTTGTCCGGCCACGGAAGAGATGAATACGATTGGTATATCCAATCCTGCGAGGCGCTTCGACTTCTTTAGTTTCTGAACTTCTTTGTCGGTTACAGCATCGCATTTAGAGATAGCGAGAATACGTGCTTTGGTTAGCAATTCGGGATTGTATTGCTCCAACTCATGCAGCAGAATCTTGTATTCCTTCACGGGGTTCTCGCTCGTTGCGGGCACCATAAAAAGGAGCACTGCATTTCGCTCTATATGGCGCAGGAAGCGCAGTCCGAGTCCGCGTCCTTCGCTGGCGCCTTCGATAATACCGGGAATATCAGCCATGCAGAAGGAACGTCCGTCGCGGTAGGAGACGATACCCAGTTGTGGAGTGAGGGTAGTGAACGGATAGTCGGCTATCTCGGGTTTGGCCGCTGACACCACGCTCAGCAGTGTCGATTTTCCGGCATTAGGGAATCCGACTAAGCCCACATCAGCCAGCACTTTGAGTTGCAGGATAACGGTGCGTTCTTGAGCCGGCTCACCGGGTTGCGCATAGCGCGGAGCCTGATTAGTAGCCGTGCGGAAGTGCCAGTTTCCCAAACCTCCTCGTCCGCCTTTGAGCAACACAACGCGCTCATTGTGTTCTTTGACTTCGCAAATGAATTCGCCCGTTTCGCCATCATAGACTACGGTTCCGCAAGGAACTTCGATAATCTTGTTTTCACCATCCTTTCCGAACGAACGGCTCTGCCCACCTTTGCCTCCGTCAGTGGCCATGATATGTTTCTGGTACTTGAGGTGAAGGAGTGTCCAGAGGTTACGGTTGCCACGCAGGATCACCGATCCGCCTTTACCGCCATCACCGCCATCGGGTCCTCCTTTAGGCAGGTATTTGGCTCTATGCAGGTGCATACAACCGGCACCGCCCTTACCGGAGCGGCAGTAAATCTTGACATAATCGATAAAATTGGCAGACATGCGAATGGCTGGTGGCTAATGGTTAATAGCTATGTTAGCGTTTATCAGGGCGAACGAGTTCAATGACGCGCATGATTTGGAGGAACACATCCGCCATCGTGTGATTGCCATTGACTGCAAAATAATTGCCCTGATGCAAATAATAGTGTGCGATGGGTTCTGTCTGCTGGTGATAAACGGCAATACGATGGCGAATCGTGTTTAGGTTATCATCGGCACGTCCACTCACTTTTCCACGTTCAATAAGTCGTTGAATCAACAACTGCTCATCCACCATAAGGTCAATCATGATGGCATCCATCTTATATTTCTTGAGCAGTTTCGTCAGCGATTCCGCTTGTGCGACCGTACGGGGATAACCGTCGAAGATAGTACCTTTGCAATCTTGCGGGAGTGAAGCGATATAGTTCTCTATGACGCCGTACATCATCTCATCCGGAACCAGATTGCCGTTCGAGATCAGTTCGTCAATTTTTTGTCCAAGTTCACTTCCCTTAGCTATTTCCGCGCGTAATACATCCCCGGTAGAGAGGTGCTTCAATCCGTATTTTTGCGCGATAAAAGCGGACTGTGTGCCTTTTCCACTACCCGGCGCACCGCATAAAATAATATTCAACATGTGAAATAAAATTTAGCGCTTGGCTAATAATACCTATAATAAACAGACGCAAAACGAGTTGCCACAATTCCGGGCAACTCGTTTGCTAAGCTACATACTTAATTAGAGAGCAAATTTTGCACCCGGTTTGATTTTAACAACCTTCTTAGCCGGAACCTCGATGATAGCACCGGTACGCGGGTTTTTAGCCTTGCGAGCTGCCTTGTTAGCAACGCTGATAGTTGCATAACCTACGAGTTGGAGACCTTCGCCTGCTTTAACTGCCTCAACTGCTGCATCAAGAGCTGCGTCGAGAACTTTTGCTGCCTCTGCTTTCGAAACTTGAGCCTTTGCTGCTACTGCTTCAATAAGTGCTTGTTTGTTCATAATTTTGTGTTTTTTAGTTATTAATAAAGTGAATTATTAGTTTCCACTTCGGAATACGACCGCAAAGTTACAACTTTTTCTTTATTCTACCAACATTTTAGGCAAAAAAAATCACTTTTTATCAAAAAAAATGCATTTTTTGTTAATTTGGAGCGGTTTTTGTACGTGTATTTCAAATTTTTGTAGTAATTTTGTGCTCGATATGAGAAATATACCTACCGTTACACGCTATCTATTGATAAGCAACTTTATAGTCTTTTTCCTCGCGTATTTCCTACAGCGCTGGGGAATTGATTTAGATTCGATATGCGGTCTTCATTATTGGACCGCTTCTACTTTTCACTGGTGGCAACCAATCACGTATATGTTCCTTCACGCGAACTTCAGCCATATCTTCTTCAACATGTTTGCGGTATGGATGTTCGCACCGATGATTGAGAACGAATGGGGAGCTCGACGGTTCATCATCTATTATCTGGTGTGCGGATTAGGTGCTGCATTGATTCAGGAACTGGTATGGATGGGAATGCTGAGTAATATGGGTCACTTCTACTCACCGGAGGCTCTGGCTGCTTTTGCGCCACAATTGAATACCATCGGCGCTTCCGGAGCGGTATTCGGTATCCTGTTTGCCTTCGGATGGTTATATCCAGATGTACCGATGTACATTCTGTTTATCCCTATACCTATACGTGCGCGCACATTCGTTATTATATACGCTGCGATTGAGTTGTTCGCCGGCATCGGCAATGTGATTGGTTTGTCGGCAAGCAACGTGGCGCATTTTGCGCACTTGGGCGGCATGCTTTTCGGATGGTTGCTTATTCTGTACTGGAAGAAGATCGGTTGGGGAGAACCGAAGTTGTTCAAGTTATGGGATAAGATAAAACGCTTATTCAACAACCGCCATCCGCGCTTGGATAGCACCAAGGATAACCAATACAAAGATTTTCATTATCAGAAACGGGTGTAATGTTAGATTATATTCTTATAGCTATCACTATTTTGACTTGGAACACCGGGCGAATGGGTGAGTTCAAGAAGCCGGAGAAGAATGAGGTGCTACAGTACCTCATTTCTCAGGATGCGGACGTGATTTGCCTGCAGGAAGTGGATGTCTATAAGGATGCCAAATATCTGACTTTGCCGGATGTAAAAAAGACCTTGAGTAAGAAATATCCGTATTCGTATATTGATTTCTCTATATATAACAAGCGTCATCAATACGGCACCATGGTATGGTCCAAGTACCCGCTTATTCACAAACAGAGCATTCATTACGAGAGTAAAGGCAATTTATCCAACCGCTGCGATATGGTAGTGGGAGCGGATACGATACGATTGATTAACAATCATCTGGAGTCGTATAACCTGACCTCGGAAGACATGGATGACATGGATAAGATTGAAGCCAAATGGCGTCGTGCCATGCCGCTGCGTAACGCGCAAGCGCGCGTAGTACGCGCAGAAATAGAGGCCAGTCCGTACCCTGTTGTTGTGGTAGGCGATTTCAATTCCATTCCGCTCAGTTACGCCTACTGGTGCATCAGCGACGGATTGTATGACGCCTGGTCTTATACCCATTCCTGGTGGGATTTGGGCGGTACCTATAGCTATAAAGGATTCGGCTTGCGCATCGATTATATCCTTTGTTCCGCTCCGCTTATTCCCGTCTCCTGCTCCGTAAAACAAACAACCGGCTCAGATCACAAGCCGGTCGTTGCCACATTATCTTGGGAGCATTAAGCTTTCGGTTTCAAAATCACAAGCGGAATTATCATTTCCTCCAATGATATACCTCCATGCTGGAAGGTGTTGCGGTAGTACTGCGCGTAATAATTGAACTGATTCGGGTACGCAAAGAAATCGCTTCCGGTGCAGAACGCATAGGTGCTGCTTACGTTCGGACACGGCAGTCCGACGCGCTTCGGTTGGTCAATAGTAAATACATTCTTGGAGCTGCTATTAAGCGCTTTCCCGACCTTGTAACGGATGTTCGTGTTCGTATTCTTATCCGCAATTATCTGCACAGCATTCTTCACTCGTGTGGTGCCATGGTCTGTGGTGAGCACCAAGGTGAATCGTTGTTCGGCCGCGCGGCGCAGCAGTTCGTAAGTAGGTGAATGCCGGAACCAACTGAGCGTGAGGCTGCGGTAAGCTGCTTCGTCGTTCGCTAATTCGCGCATCATCTTGCTCTCCGTACGCGAGTGAGAAAGCATGTCAATAAAATTGAGCACCACAATATTCAGCGGAGTCTGTACACCTTTGAGTTGGGCGATCACACGCTCACAGAAATCGCTCTCGTTGATTTTCCAATAATTGAAACTCTCGTGCCGGCGATACCGATCCAACAAGGTCTGCACCAGTTCGCGTTCGTATTGATTCTTGCTCTCCTCATCACCTTCTTCCACCCAGTACTGCGGGAACATCTGCTGTATCCGCAGGGGCATCAGACCCGAAAAAATCGCATTGCGGGCATATTGCGTTGCAGTCGGCAAGACCGAAGTGTATTGTTCTTCGGATTGAATCGAATAGAACTCACTCAGTAAGGGTTGGATCGTTTTCCACTGGTCATAGCGGAAGTTATCGATGACGCAGAGCAGCACTTTCTCTCCCTTGTCCAGCAGCGGGAACACCGAGTGCTTCATCACGTCGTGCGACAGGATCGGTCTCGCATCACCCGAGAACCAACTCTCATAGTTTTTCGCAATCCATTTGGAGAACACAGCATTGGCTTGTGTACGCTGGTCTTCTATCAAAGAACGCATGGAGGAGTTCTCTAACTCAAGATCCCATTTGGTCAGCGTCCGTTCGATGGCTTGCCATTCCTCAATGGTCGTAGCCGTATCTATCATATAAGAGATGTCACTCCACTCCTGACGATAGTTCTGCTGTACCTGCTCGGTAACTATAGCCTGCTGATGGATGTGCTTTTTGAGACAAAGCAGGATCTGACTCGGATTAACCGGTTTGATGAGATAATCGGCTATCTTCTCGCCGATTGCCTGCTCCATGATATGCTCTTCTTCGGATTTGGTAATCATGACGACCGGCACCTCAGGATGCAATCGTTTTATTTCCTGAAGCGTCTCCAAACCGGACATACCGGGCATATTCTCATCCAAGAAAACGATATCCGGAATAGATTTAGTCAACACGTTCAATGCATCTTCGCCATTAGAGGCCGTCAGCACATTGTAGTTCTTTCCTGTCAGATAAATAATATACGGTTGTAACAAGTCTATCTCGTCATCAACCCAAAGAATCGTTGTATTCATGCTGCAAAGGTACTACAAATATTTGGAATATACAAAGATTTAGCAAAAAAAAAATAACGAGACCTACATAAAACAAAGAAGGTTGTCTCCCGACAACCCAATCTTTTTACTTAACCTTAAATCTAATACCATGAAAAACACGGTGCAAAAGTACTGCTTTTTGACGATATGACCAAATATTTTTCAAAAAAAATGTTATAAAACATAATTTTGCTAATTATGGTTTGCAAAATAGCACCTTTTCCTATTGTTGCGAATTAAGTCAATGCTGTACCAGCAGAGAAGGAGGGAGGAGCCAGGGTAATGACTAAGAATGACTAAGTATCACTAAGAATATCTAACGATTTTTGGGTTAGTATGCAGCGAGTTGCGGCAGTGAAAAATTTGCATGACCAAGTTGACAAACTTGACCAACTTAATCGAAACTTTGTCAACTTGGTCAAGTTTGTCATGCATTTTTTTATAGTACGATTCCCTATTTTGCGGTTTGTTTACCGCAAGAGTCGAGTAAAACGTGCATTCAAATTTATGAGATTCTATACGTGCTCCGTTCGAGGGCGCGGTCGGCATCGGGAGCGAAGGAGCATTCTTCGAGGATAAGGTTGTCGCAGTAGCAGAGCGGTTGTGTACCGGAGATACGACAGCGCACTAGACGTAGGTTCTTCGCGTACCACCCGAGGTACTCGCCTTTCAATTCGGAATCATAGACGGTCACATTCTCGCTATTCCAGAAGGCATCTTTGGTGTCGAGGAAGGCGTTATGAATTTCGATGTCGCGGGTGTATTGGAAGGCGTACTTGCCGATCAGCCAAACTTGGCTGATAGAAAGGCGCTCCGACTGGAAGAAGGGGTAGTGACCATTCTCAAGACGCAGGTCGGCTATTTGTCCGTCACGGCAACGCCAGAAAGCCTCAGCGCCATCGGTCATCTGCATGCGCTCGATAGTCAGGCCGTCTATCTCACGGAAGGCTTTCGGGGCATCGAGCGTGCAATCGGTTAATGATATACGGCGGGTGTACCAGACAGGAGCCCGGTCGGAGGCTGCGAAATGGCAGTTGTAACACTCTACATCTTCGCACTCCCAGAGGACGTACATGCCTTCGAAAATGCAATGGTCAGCCATGATGCCGCGGCTTTCCTTCAGCCCCGATTCGCCTTCGCCGATGGTGACATTGCGCAATTCGATGTCGCGACTCTCATATAGCGGCCGCTCACCGGAGAAATAATTGTTTTTTATTATTGTCATAGGTACACATGTGTTTTTTCTATTGCGTCAATGGTAGATTGCGGGATGTCGGAGTTCTCTTTGGCAAGTTGAGGCCACTGAGCAACGGCCTCTACCACTTGGTCAATAATATGTTTTGCACCTTTGACATTCATCTCGGAGGCGACAGTAAGCAGGTCCTCGCGCGTGATGTTATCCCATTTGTTGTTAATAGACATCTGATGGGTTGCCGTCCAGCCTCCATTCGGATTATATGCCCAACTCATATCATATGCCGGTGAGAGTCGCCATTCGCCTTTACGATTCATTAAAAAAGAGATGTTTTTCGTATGATCATCCTGATTGCGCGCGACCACATTGAATACCATTCGGCGGTAGAACTCTTCCGCCTCGGGATAGGAGAGTCGCAGACGACGCATGATTCCGAAGGCCTGTTCGTAGGCATAAGCATGCAGCATGTTGAAGTCATAATGGGCGATGCCACAGAGGGTCTGCATATGCAGTTTATGTCCGTTGACACGGTCAAAACGACGCGTCATGAAGTGCGCGCGATCATGCTCGCGATAAAGCCGACACTCGGTCATATTGATGCCTGCGGCTTTGGCAACGAGGTAGTGGACATACTCTATCTCGCCGAAATGCATGGGATCCGATAACACTGCGGGCGAGGTTCGCGCCACATGATCCACCCCATCAAGTTTGATGAGCCAGTAGTCAAATCCATCCGGTGCCATCGTCTGTCCGCTGCGCACCTCACCCGTTGCATCGTTGTAGGCTATAATAGCTTTGGCTCGTTGTCCTCCGGCAGAGGTACCGACGCGAATGATGTCTAATAGCGCCTCATCGGACTTGGACATATTGATTACAAACGATTCCTTGTTATGCAATGCTTCACGTGCAGCTTCCACCAAAGAGCCAACCTCTATAGTTTGTTGAGCATTCAATACGCGTTCCTTGGAGGGAACGAACTCCAATGCGCCCATACTACGCTGCCCTTGAAAACAAAGACGTTCTACAGGATTCGCATCTTGCCGACCTTGCGCAGCCAACCAATTATCCAACAATGCCCGTCCGAAGGCATCCGGCAAGGCCTCCGCTAACATACCCGGCAACCCAAGAAAAGTACCTTGAGATAAGTTAGGAAAGGAATAGATGTCATCTGCCAAAGGCATCGTGATTGGTGCCACTTTGAGTCCAGTAGCAAGAAACGATGGTTCATACTCAAAAGAGGCAATTTTTCGCTCTTCATTCCAGAAAACGGTGCCTACGTGGTGTTCCCACAGGTGAACTTCAGCTGTTGTTACCATTCTGATTCAGAGTTTATTTCGGTTGATTTTTTGTACACTCGTTGCCGAGCTTGGTGTTTTTTCTCATATTGCGCCACCGCACGTGGACTTATTGGTTCCTCCCTGTAGAAAGGCTCCAATAAATCAAGTGCATTCAATGCTCGCAGCACTTGCACTAAAGTTACTAACGCACAATTCCTTCCATTCTCGATGTTTCCTATCGCGGAAAGTGCGACATGGGAACGTTCGGCCACCTGGCGCTGCGTCAGTCGAGCAGACACACGTCGATTTTTAACCTTTTCTCCAATTACTGAGAGAAGTGCATTATCCGAAAGAAAATACGCATCCATAATAATTGTCTTAAGATGTTTTATAATGCAAAACAATCAACAAAAATTGTTTTTCCAACTTTTACGCTGCAAAATTACAAATAATTTTAGATATAACCAAATATTTTGACAAAAAAATGAAGAAAAGTTAATTTTTCTCCATTTCTAATTGATTTTCATGCTTGTGCTATTTCTTCAATAAGTGTTCTACCAAGGATGATTTCCGAAGTCAGAACAGAGGTTGTTGCGATACCTGCCAAGCCTTGGCTTTGGACAGCCTGACCGGTCATATAAAGATTTTTCAGTTTCGTTTTGATCGGTATATATAATCCTTGTTGACCATAACACGAGCCGTTCGGATTACCGTAGTAGTCACGGATAGTTAATCCGGAAGCCACATTGATGTTCAGTATCGCATCAGACAATTCTGGATAATATACCGAAATGGTGTTTATAGCTTCCAGCGCTATCCTTTCTTTGAATATTTCATACTCATCCCCTCTTTCGCCTACATGGGTAGCGATCCATGGTGCCAAATCTTCATAGTTCGCCGGTATATATATCTCCATGGACTCTGCCCATTGGTCTGATTCGCTTCTTGGTGTTGTGACAAACACTATTGATTGTGGTAGATTGGGATGCTTCGAAGATTTGGGGATATAAACACTGCTGTTGATGAATTTAAACTTTTCTTTTTTCAAATGACAAAAAACAACAAAAACAGAAAAAGGATTAATGTATTCCTGTATTCTTTGGGTCATTGATTTACGAAATACCTGTTCACGACAAACAGTTAACAAAATCTTAGGAGTACATGCCCATACAAAAATTTCACTTTCCCATCTTCTTCCATCGGTTGCTACAACATAATCAATGTTGCCATCCTCCCCATTCACCTCACATATTTCTGTATCATTCTCCACTATTCCACCTTTCTGTTCTATCACATTACATAGCGCATCCGCCAATTGTTTGGCACCATTAACAAACCTATGAGAGCCTAAAATATAGAGTGTCAACATCATGCAAAACTCTAAGGCTGGCATTGCTTTCAAGCAATGACCGGTTGTCCAACCCACATACTCCAGTATTGCGACCAAGTTGTCATCATGAATGTATTTCCGAACCAACTCATCAGCAGACATATAGGCATAAGGCACATTCTCTTCGTACCGCTGAATAGGTTGGAGGAATAAATAATCAAATGTATGACCGACACGAAATACACAGTCCAGTAATTCTTTTATCCCATTTTCTTCGTGCGGGAACAACTGAACCAAATAAGTTTGGTAGGCATCGCGACCTTTAGGCAAACAGATAGATTTGTTATTATTTAACCAGATTATTTCCTGTTTTTGCGAATCAGTGGCTAACAACTTTATTTCATTGGAGACCCCAAGATATTTACAGACTTGGTAACTAATCATCCCCGATATATAGCCTGCACATGCCTGCATGCCGGTATTAAAAACCACATCGCCCCGACGGAAAGATTGCAGTCCGCCACCGATAATGTGGTTTTTCTCCAGCACGGTTACTTTATAGCCGTTCTTAGCAAGGAGTGCGCCCGTAAAAAGGCCGCTCATTCCACCACCGATAATACAAACTGTATGTTGCTTGATATCACTCATTCGCTTTCGGTTCAGACAGTTTCCGCTCGATGAAATCGTAGAAATCACCTAATGTCACCACGAGGTTCATTTCTGCCGGAGCAGGCATGATGTCAAAAACACGCTTGATGGTAACCATGAGATCCATGTAGTCCAGACTATTTAAGTCTAAATCTTCGCGGAAGCGTGCATCCGGTGTGAGCAATGCCGGATCTTTCTCATATTCATCAACTAAAAAAGCATTCGTCTTTTCAATAATCTCTTGTCTTGTCATATTATATCCTTTTAAGTATCAATGTACAATTCGTTCCTCCGAATCCAAAGGAATTAGAGAGAACGGTATTAATGGGCGTATAGATAGAATCACGAACAATATTGAGATCTTTGGCCTCATCTATCACGTTTTCGAGATTGATATTCGGCGCAACAAAATTATTTTGCATCATCAATATTGAATATACTGCCTCACTGGCACCTGCCATCCAGTTCTCATGTCCGGTCATAGATTTCGTTGACGAAATCATTGGTGATTTGTGATTTATGATTTGTGATTTGCCAAATAATCTGGTGAGAGCCTTGGCTTCCTCGATGTCACCGGCTATAGTGGAGGTGGCGTGCGCATTAACATAGTCAATATTGGATGGTAAAAGATTCGCATTTTTTAGTGCTCTTTGCATCACCTCATATTCAGCTTCTGCAGAAGGTTGTCCGAGCGGCGTGGAGTTTTGCGAGAAACCATAGCCGACGACCTCTGCGAGGATATTAGCACCGCGTGCTACTGCATGCTCGTATTCTTCGAGCACCAAAGCCGATGCTCCTCCCGATGGCACCAAACCATCGCGTTCTTTGCAGAAAGGGCGCGAAGCATGCAGCGGATCATCATTACGTTTGGATAGCGTATTAACGCCATCAAAGGCAATCATCGATTTATCATTCGTCTCTTGTGCACCTCCGGCGAGAACGATGGATTGTTGTCCCATTTGAATGAGCATTGTTGCTAATGCAATGGCTTGGGCGCTTGAGGCGCAGGCTGAGGCTGTAGTGAAATTTGCACCACGCAGGTGGAAGACATTCGCCATTGTCATCGCCACATTGCTGGTGAGTGCTTGGAAGGCCATTCCGGAACCTAACATGAAGGTATTTTGAGCCCCCACTGCACCAAGATAAGAGGCCAAAACAGATTGATTCGAAGTGTCGTTTCCGAAAACAACTCCAACTGCATTTTGCAAGCAGTAGTTTTCATCCAATTGCGCAATGTTTAACGCTTCGCGAGTCGCCATATACGCGTATTCCGCTTCTTCAGAGAGCATATTACGCAAACGGCGGTCGAGCAATGGTTTTAAATCCGGGCGCGGCACAATTCCTGATAAAAGCGAGTGATAGCCCAGTTCTTTTCTTTCCGGGCGCACACCAATTCCAGAGCGACCTTGTTTCAGGTTCTCAGTGACGGTTTGCAAGTCTTGCCCGATGCAAGACCATATACCCATTCCTGTTACTACCACACGTTTCATAATCTCTAAGTGGCCAGTTTTTAGTTATCAGTGGTCTTTATCTCTTTTGCGACTGCAAAGGTACAACTTTTTTTTGAATTACGCAAGTATGTCCCCTACTTTAACTAACTTTCCGAGTTCGAAAGCCGGTGCTTTGCCGGGTTCGAAGAGAAGAATAATGTCGCTGCCGCCGAATTCAAAACGACCGATTTCTTTGCCAGCACGAAGAAATATAGGTGATTGGTGATGGGTGATAGGCGATTGTAAAGATTTTGCCCAGCGGACCGAACTTACTTGCTGGATGCCGACGGCAACGAGGGCAATGTAACCGTAATCGGGCGTGTCGAGAATAATCACACCACGCGTCTCGAGCGATTGGAAGCCGGTAGCACCAAGCGAATCATAGCGATAACGACCTTGCGATTCATCCCAGATGATGACGCCTCCTCCGGCATGGATGCCGGGGATGATCTTTTGCTCAACCACTCTGCCCTCACAAGGCGCATGAAAGCGATGGTAGTCAAAAACGTCTAATACGATATGCATCGCCTCGCCGCCTTCAAAACGCGCAACATATGAGTCATCGCCTAATAAATCTTGCAGATGGTTCGGGCACATCGTCTTCACCGGATAGTCCATGATTACGCCATCGCAGGGACTCATGAACGAATGAATGAGTGAATGCCTATCACGATGCA
>JAFPNK010000029.1 GCA_017401985.1 Paludibacteraceae bacterium
AGGTATTTGGGTGGACTACGAACTGCAGACATCTGTCAAAGGTCTGTTCTGCATCGGTGAGGCTAACTTCTCCGACCACGGTGCCAACCGTCTCGGTGCTTCGGCGCTGATGCAAGGTCTGGCTGACGGTTACTTCGTACTGCCGTACACTATCCAGAACTACCTGAGCGACCAAATCGGTGTTCCGCGTATGTCCACCGACCTGCCTGAGTTCGCTGAGGCTGAGAAGGCTGTGCAAGATAAGATTGACCGCCTGATGGCTATTCAAGGAAACCGTTCGGTAGACTCCATCCACAAAGAGCTGGGTCTCGTTATGTGGGACTTCGTCGGCATGGGTCGTACCGCAGAGGGCCTCAAGGAAGGTATCAAGAAGATCGACGCCATCAAGAAAGAGTTCTGGACCAACGTTTATATCCCGGGTGAGGCTAACGCACTCAACAACGAATTGGAGAAAGCACTCCGTCTGGCTGACTTCATCGAGATCGGCCGTCTGATGGCAGTGGATGCCCTCCATCGTGAGGAGTCTTGCGGTGGTCACTTCCGCGAGGAGTACCAGACACCGGAAGGTGAGGCGCTTCGTCAGGATGACAAGTTCAGTTATGTCGGCTGCTGGAAATACATGGGTGAGGATCAAGAACCCGAACTCATCAAGGAGCCGCTTGACTACGAATTCACGGAACGTAAAACACGTAACTACAAGAATTAATTATGGATCAATATATTGACATTAAGGTTCGTGTTTGGAGACAAGCAGGACCGAAGGCGCAAGGTCATTTCGAGACCTACGACCTCAAACATGTATTCCAAGGTGCTTCGTTCCTCGAGATGATTGACATCCTGAACGAGCAACTCATTGCAGAGCACAAAGACCCTGTTACCTACGATCACGATTGCCGTGAGGGTATCTGTGGTATGTGCTCGATGTACGTCAACGGTCACCCGCACGGACCAGACTCCGCTATCACCACTTGCCAGCTCCATATGCGTAAGTTCAAAGATGGCGAGACCATCACCGTAGAACCGTGGCGTAGCCGTGCGTTCCCTGTAATCAAGGACCTCATGGTGGATCGTAGCGCTTACGACAAAATCATGCAAGCCGGCGGTTTCGTATCCGTTAACACCGGTGGTGTACCGGATGCCAACGCCATTCCAATTCCGAAGCCGGTAGCTGACGAGGCCATGGACGCTGCGTCCTGTATCGGTTGCGGTGCTTGCGCTGCCGCTTGTAAGAACGGTTCGGCAATGCTCTTCGTAGCTGCTAAGGTTTCGCAACTCGCTCTCCTGCCGCAAGGTAAGGTAGAGGCTGCACAGCGTGCGAAAGCAATGGTGGCTAAGATGGACGAACTCGGATTCGGTAACTGTACCAACACCGGTGCATGCGCCGCTGAGTGCCCGAAATCCGTTAGCCTGGCTAACATCGCTCGCCTCAACCGCGAGTTCCTTTGCGCTAAATTCAAAGACTGATGAAAAGAAGTCTTCTATTAGGACTCTGCATGGCGGCTGCACTCATGGTGCAAGCCGCCGTGGCAGTGCCTGACCTGGGAAACGCACGAATAATAGTTCTGGCTAATAACCTGCAGAATTATTATTACAACTACGACGAGTCCGAACGTCCGTCGTACAGCGATGATGAAGGCCGTGCCGCCAAGACACAGAAGATAGTACAGATGATGCTCGCATCCAATGCGGACATATTCGCTTTCTGTGAAGTGGAAGCTAAGCCTATCACGTTGAAATATCTGGTAAGTGAATTGAATAAACTGGTCGGTGATTCCGCCTATACGGAAGTGTATGACGGTATCAATGTGGCAACCGACTCGTACGACAATGCCATTAAGTCGGGTTTCATCTATAAACGCGCTACCGTCCGACCGCTTGGTAGTAATTATGCGGCTACTAAAACAGCCTACTACAAGAATACTATGCGTATTCAGGCATGGACGGAAATAGCAACGGGCGAGAGTTTTACCTTGTCCATGAACCATTTCAAAGCAGGACAAACGGCCTCTGATCCGGATAAACGAGTTACGAATGCCAAACAACTGTTGAGTGGTTTAGCCACTTCCTCGAAAATTATGGATCCGGACATTCTCATCATGGGTGATTTCAATGCACAGATGGATGAAGGCTGTATCACTATGATCTTGGCCGCAGGCTACGAGGAGCAATTATTGCGATTCGATGAGAACGCCTATTCGTATGTGTATAGAGGTGCGCGCGAGTTCATCGATCACGCGTTTGCTAACTCCTTAATGGCACAACAGATCACCGGTGCTGCCGTTTGGCATACCAATACCTCAATGGCCACTTCTTATCGCTATTCGGATCACGACGCCGTGATGGTCGGACTCCGTTTGGGCGAAGAGGTAGAACCGCAAGGCGTAGAGGTGATTACGGTTGACGAACCGGCACAAAAAATACTCCGCAACGGACAACTCATTATTATCCGCAGCGGAGTAGAATATACGATCACAGGTACGCGCGTATATTAATCGATACGCGCACCCGTTATAGTATAGGTCTTGTTATCGCGAAGGATGAGCAATTGTCCTTCGCGAATTATTTTCTGAATGTTGACTTCTGAAGGCAGGCTTTCTATAGCCGTTTGTCCGCCTACGTTGATGAACTTAAGCACAATAACACCCAAGCGTACATTCGCCGTTCCTTCGCGTTCGATGGAGTAGGTGCCTGCCGGCAACTCATCGCTCTCGATGCGCTTGTACGAATCTGAACCGCCTAATACCGTCAGTTCAGCCGCTTTCTCTTCTCCGCAAACCAGGTTGATCTGTCGGTCTGCACCTCCGGACGAGATTGCCAGTGCATAGAACACCGCTTTCTTTCCTTCCGGAACGGTGAAGGAACCGAACACTTGGTTGTCTCCCGTGCGGCGGGTGATGTTATAACTCGTACCGTCAATCGTGATTGTTCCCGCTTTCTGGCTGCCCGAAGCGACCATATTGGAGAACACGTTCGCATCATTCGTTACGCCGTTAGCGGTGGCATCGGCTTCGTAGAAGAACCAGAAATGCAAGTCACCTGTCGTCACCGGTGTAACCACACTGTTCTCTTCCCATCGTGCCGTCAGGGTCGCATTCGACGGTGTGATCCAGCTGTTCGTACTGCTGCCGTTCGCATCGTAGTACTGCTTGTCTTGCGCGTCGAAATAACCCAGGAAAGTGTAGCCGTTGCGGGTAGGAAGGGTGATATTCGGCATCGGAGCGTCGAACGTAGCTGTCACGCTCGCGGTGCCTCCCGTACCTCCGGCGGCATTCAGTGTGACGGTGTAGGTGTTCGGTTGCCAAACGGCATAGAGCGTCAGGTCTGCGTTCATCGTCACGCTCTGGCCTACATTATACTTTGTGCCCGAACCCTTCGCATTCGTGTTCCACTCCTTGAATGAATAGCCTTCTGGTGCCGTGAATGTATTGGCTAAGACGGTTACCGAAGCTCCTTCGTTCACCGTCTGCTCGGCCATCTCACCTTCTCCTCCGTTCTCATCATATGTCAGCGTGTAAGTCTGCACCGGTGTGCCGGAATAAACCAAGTTAATCGCGTAGAAATTGATGCCGCTGTTGGCACTTCCCAAATAAATAGTGGTTGCTCCGCCGGTGTAGTTATAGGTCTGCTTGGAGGCTGTTAAACCGGCTGTCATCGTTGTCGCAGGTGTGCCGCTGTAACTGCCGGTGTAAATATTCAGCGTACGCTCGGAAGTGGTGTTGGCGCTGATCATATAGATCTCAATCGCACACGAACCTGTTACTGCAAATTGCAGACTACGCGCGGTGGCAGAACCTGTTCCTCCTGTCTTGAGCACATGGGTGAACGCAATGCCGTCAATCGTCTTCGCGCCGGTAGCAATAGTCACTTTCTTATCACTGCTGGCTGTGATGGTTAGGTTGTTGATGCTTGTTGTGGCAGTAATGTCGCCGGTTAATGCCGTGAACTCGCTCGTGGAGAAGTTCCAAGTCAGGTCGCTTGTTATGGGAGTAGGAGGATCCTCCGGATCCGGGTCAGGTGTGACAGGTGTACTGCCGCTGTCGCATGAACTGCTGACTGCCCCTGCTGTCGTTACCGTCAACGTGGCGCCTGCACCGCAGGTACTGTTCGTGACATAAGTCTTGGCGTCTGCGGCACTCAATTGGTCATAGGCGTATGTAGGCGCAGCAACCGTACCGGAATTAGACGGCAACTTACCGTCACAGTTAACGAACTTGCAGGCATTGGTGCCTCCGTACGATTTGAAAATCAGTTTATTCGTATTCGCCTTGCCGGCAAAAGTACAGCCCTCAAAATAGCACTTCGCGTTCTCCGGACCGACATAATAATTGGCTACCGAACTGTTCCAGTAGCAATTTAAGAAATGCAACTCCGCATTGCGGCAACGCACCATACGCTCCTTGCATCCTTCGTCCCACCAACAATATGCCCAGGTGAAGTTATACGTGCCATCCGAAGGCTTGTCGGACGAAGAAGAACCAAGCAGGTTGGTGAACCGGTGATCGTCCGCACCGCCTGAACCTCCTGCTTTCGGAGCCTTCAAATAGCGGAAACGACACCAACTAACCGTCACGTTGTCCGTGGTGCTCTTGTTGTCGAAGTTACCGTCACAACCGTCTTGAAAATCACAGTGGTCCACCCATGCATTCGTTACTTTCTCGAAACACAGGTTATCGTTTCCGTCGCAGTCATAGGCCCCCGGGCCTACAAAAGTCAGGTTACGAATAATGACGTTCGACGAGCGCTTTACGAACAAGATTCCCGATGAAGTGGAGTTCTGCTCATTGCTAATCAACTTCACTCCCGGTAAGGCCATGAGGGTGATGTTCTGCGCGTCCTGAATAGTCAGCATCGATGTGAACGTCAGGTCCTTCGTGATAATCACCACTTTATTTTTGGCTTTGCTGCCCAGCGCCGATTTGAGTTCGCTTACCGATTTGACTAAGGTCGGCGTGGCATTACCGCCACCGGTCACACTCGTACCGGCGTAACCCCATGAACTCGTGGCGCAGTAATTGACTGCGTGCAACGACAATGTGCACAATGCAAGGGCAATAAGGAAAATCTTTTTCATGACGTGTGATTTTTAGATGGCGCAAAATTACTATAAAAAAATTACATACGCAAACGCATATGCCATTTTTATGTGTTTTTGCACATAATCCGCCAATTATTGCACGTCTTTATCAAAAATGAAACGAATGAACTTGTGTGCAGAACGCGGCTACATGCCCTAAACCGCCGTCCACGTTCGTATAGACTTGTACTGGTTCCTGGTTGCCTAACATCTCTTGCAGGCTCTCCATCATAATCTCCATGAAATTCTCTTCCTGTTCCGGCAAGAAACTGGGCGCCGGCAGATAAGCGTAGCCACGTGTTGTTTGCGCAAAACGATACGCGCTGTACGAGCAGACGGACACTTCGATATCCAACGCTTTCAACGTCATCGAGTCATACTCATCCATGCCGAACCAGTAATGATCCAGGAACAACGACACGCGTCTGGGCTTGTTTAATGCCGATGACGGGAAATACAGATAATTGTAATCATTCACGCCGTAATATCCTTCCGTGGACAGGTTCTCCGCTTCCGAAAACAAGATATCCGTCGAGAATAAAGTCTTATATTGCAGCGTCTGTGTGGTAGTCCAAGTCTCACCGTTTCCATACGATCGGGTTTGCTTTATCTCCACTTCGGCTTGTGCCCGAATAGCAATCACATCATCCGCGTTCCCTTCGTATGTGTCCAGATCCAATTGAAAAGCCACGCAATGATTGGGTCGTATTTCATACGAAACTACCGTACTGTTGATTTGAGCCGGCATAACCTGTCGTGCGATTGCTGTCGCGTAACTCGGATGAATAGCCGTCACCTCAATCGTATCCAGCGCTTGCAGACGCGGCAGAGTAGGGTTGGTATACGCTTCAATAACACTGTCATAACTCAATGTATACGCCGTCCCGTTCACACTCAGGCTCACCTCCGCATCTGTCACCCAGTCGTCCGCCCGCTTGTCCGTCCGGTCGAAGAAGAACGAATGAGACACCTGCACCTGTGGCACTTGGTTAACCATGAAATTACCGGTCAATACCAGCATCTCAGGCTCTGTATCGCGCTCAAAATCAATCTCCCGGAAGAACATATCTTCGCAACCCGTCATCACCATCAGCGCGATGAGCAAAAAGCAATATGTGGTTTTCTTCTGCATGCTTAGAACTTAAAATGATAACTGATACTCGGTAGGATAGGGAAGATACTAACCTGATACAACTTGCCGTCACTGACACTCTGTTCAACAAACATAGGGTTCATTCGGCAATACACATTATAACAACTGATATTCAGTATGTGCTCTGCGTTCTTTAACCATCCGCTGCGACCGTAATAGCCGTCCTCCTTGCCATTCTTGCCGTTAGCTGCGTGCTTGTGTGGGAAATGAAAATTAAGCGCCAAGTCCAAGCGATGGTAGTCGGGCAACTGGTAACCGTTGCGTTCCTTGAAATATTGAACCATATGCCCGTTGTCATAATATACTTGCGTAGCCAACGTACCGCGCGTACCGGTTCCGTACACCCACGTGGCGGCTACATCGAAGCGCGGCGTAATCTGGTACTGCAGCGTGATGCTCAAATCGTGCTCACGGTCGTATTTGGAGTGGAATGGTTTGCCGTTATTGATATTATCGAACTGTCGCATCGAACGGCTCCATGTATATCCAATCCAGCCTGTTACCGGTCCTACTTTACGCTGTGCCAAAAACTCTACGCCGTAACTCCATCCGTTACCCACCTCCACCTGTTTCTGCCAGTCATCGGTATAACTCATGAACGATGCCCCGTCTTTGTACTCCAACAGATTAAGACTCCGTTTATAATAACCTTCCACGCTCAACTCGACCTGCCCACAAACATTGTAACTGATACCCGCAGCTACCTGCATCGAGCGCATAGGAGGAATATCGGTTGTTACCGGCACCCACAGATCACTCGGCAGCGACACCTGGCTGTTACTCAGCAGGTGTACGTACTGCGACATATACGAATAACTCATCTTAATCGCTACATCCCTATGCGGCAGAAAACGCATGCCTATGCGCGGCTCGGCGGACGGATAGACCTTGCCCTTAATGCCGTACATGCTGAACCGCGCTCCGTAATTGAGACGGAACCAGCGGCACGGCGTCCAGGTGTCTTCAATATATGCCGCCACCTCATGACCATGTAGCACCTCACCGCCCATCGTGGTGTCCATGTTCAGCGTCGCATCCTCTCCGGAATACAGAAAATGGTTCTGCACCGACGGACGGAAATAATGGTACGTGTATTCCAGACCGGCCTGCACTTGATGCTGCTGATTAGGCGTGTACTCCAACTGCGATCGAACCGCTACATCGTTGATCATGCTGTTATACCCCATCTTCTGGTCAAAATTCTCCGTCTGGTCGTGTGTACTCAATCCCTGGTCCAGACGGCAGTAATAACCGCTGTAATGTACCTGCGTATTCAAAAACAACTGATGGTTAATCGTGTGCTGCCAATCTATTGCAGCCATGGTGTTGCCCCAGGAATAGTTCAGATGCATGTTGAACTGCCCGTCATCATATTTCTCGCGCATGCGCATATACTCGACATCCGCGCCGTTGTACACGCCTATACTTAAGCGGTCCTTGTCCGAGAACGTGTGGCACAGCTTGGCATTGACGTCATAGAAATAATACCCGGCGAACAACCGACCGCCTTCACCTCCTTCAGACGTCATTGCTGCGATAATAGGTGCTGTCATCAAATCGAAATATGTTCGTCTCAGGGAGATGTTAAACGTTGTCTTCGCGCGAGGTGAATAACCCGCTTTCAGACTGTCTAACTGCGCTTTGCTGAAGATAGGCCCCTCCAAGTTCAACTTGGACGCAATCAACCCGATTGACAAACCGCCGTGCCAGAACGTGTTATTACCTTCTTTCTGTCGTACATCAATCACCGAACTGAGACGCGAACCGAAATGTGCAGGGAAATTGCCTTTGTACAGCGTCACGTTTTTAATCGCGTCTGCGTTGAACACGGAGAACATACCCATCGCATGATTGATATTATATAGCGGAGCACCGTCCAGCATGATTAGGTTCTCATCCGGTCCGCCGCCTCGCACGTAAATACCGGCATTCCCTTCGCCTGCCGCTTGCACGCCCGGCAAGAGCTGAATCGCTTTCAGCACATCCACTTCTCCGCCTATCGCAGGAATGGCAAGGATCTGCGACACCGGCACCTCAATCGCACTCATCTGCACATTGTCCGGTGCGGAAACCGACTGATGGCCTGTCACCGTCACTTCCTGTAACTGCATAGCGCTCTTTAGTACAAAATGGTGCGTCTGTGCGCTGTCAGCAGCAAAAGGCACACTCGGCGCGT
Source organism: Paludibacteraceae bacterium (assembly GCA_017401985.1). GTDB lineage: Bacteria > Bacteroidota > Bacteroidia > Bacteroidales > Paludibacteraceae > Colicola. Next base: position 8,404 of record JAFPNK010000029.1, read on the forward strand.
AACCTACATAACTGGCCACTAACACACCCGCCTTGCCGTTCGGCAACGTCAATGTATAAAATCCCGCTGTGTTCGTCACCGTGCCTTGACGCGACACAGTGTCGTATACCGCTGCGCCAATCAGCCGCTCTCCCGACTCTGCGTCCGTCACGTATCCGCTCACGGTAAATCCCCGCTGCGCTAACACCGTCGTTGCAATCAGCAGAAAAACAAGAATATGTATCTTCCGAATAGGCATCTATTTCTTCTTAAGCACATAATCCGCCAATTATTGCACGTCTTTCTCCTCTTCTTGCGGATTCATAGCGCTCACTTGTTGCTCAAGCTGCTGCTGGTCTTGCTGCCACTCCGGATCTTCATACATCCATCGGTCGGGCGCAGGACCGTAACAAGCGGCAAAAACAAAAGCCACTCCGGTCAGCATGCACAACTTGATGCCCAGCTGCAAAATCCTGTCTAACGTATTTCGCATAATCCTTGATTTTTAATTTTTATCTTATCCCCATTTGGCAAGCGCCTTCTCCTCTTTCTCCGTCATCTGCGCCTTTGTTTCAGGTGTCTTGTCGCCTTGACCGGTGAGGTGGAGCACGCCGTGAATGAGGATTCGCAGCAGTTCGGCATCGAAGGTGCAGCCTACCATTTCTGCGTTCGAACGGACGGTGTCCAGCGAAATGAAAATATCGCCGTTTAGAACCGACGGAGTGGAGTAGTCGAACGTGATGACATCCGTATAATAATCGTGCCCCAAAAACTCTCGGTTCACCGCCAACTCCCTCTCGTCGGAACAGAAGATGTAATTGATCTGACCCACACTGAACCCATAGTCGGCTGCAACCGACTTAATCCAACGCGTCACCTTGCGCTCATCCAGCGCAGGCATTGCTATACTATCAGTAGTAAAATTTATCATTTTAGTGGTAATTTGCTAAAATCACGGGATAATATATATGAATATATATTATAGGGTTGGGTGGGATACGTGATTGTCTCGATGCCGTCAGGGTTTTCCCTTGTGATTATCCGAAGAAGATAGGAGCAATCGCAAAGGCAGCAATGGCTCCCGCCAGATCGGCGAGTAGGCAGCAAGCTACCGCGTGACGCGTGTCTTTGATGTTCACGCTGCCGAAATAGACTGCCAGTACGTAGAACGTAGTGTCCGTTGTGCCCTGCAGAATACAGCACAGCCGTCCTACGAGACTGTCCGCTCCGTGCGTCGTCATCGCTTCCAGCATCAGTCCGCGTGCGCCTCCGCCGCTCAGCGGTTTCATCAAAGCCGTCGGAACAGCTCCCGCTAAGTCAGGATTGATGCCGCATGCGGCGAAACACCAAGCGATACCGCTTTCCAGCAAGTCCATTGCACCCGAAGCGCGGAACATACCTACTGCCACTAAGATAGCAATCAAGTACGGAATAATCCCGATCGCCGTCTTAAATCCGTCTTTCGCACCGTCAATGAAGGCATCATAGACGTTGATCTGTTTGCACATCGCTTGAATGATGAACCAGCAGATGATGCTGAGCAGAATAATAGCTGCCGCAGCTGCGGAAACGATGGACAAGGTCTCCGGTTTCAATAACGTAGCGCCCCAAACCATCAATCCCACCAGCGCCGTCAGACCAATAATTGTACCCAGTACCACCGGATCGGACAACCGGATCTTCTGCGCCACGCAGACGCAGAGTAGTCCCACTAACGTGGCTACATACGTAGCAATCAGAATGGGCAGGAATACATCCGCAGGATTGGCTGCTCCCAACTGAGCCCGATACGCCATGATGGTGGTAGGAATAAGCGTCAAACCGCTCGCACCTAACACCACGAACATGATCATCGCGTTGCTCGCTTTACTCTTATCCTTATTCAACTCCTGCAACTCACCCATCGCTTTCAGACCCATCGGCGTCGCTGCGTTATCCAAACCTAACATGTTCGCGGAGATGTTCATCAGCATTGTGCCGAAAACAGGATGCCCTTTCGGTATCTCCGGGAAAATACGACTGAAGAACGGATTGATGGCCTTGCCTAACGAATTGACAGCACCCGCTTTCTCTCCAATCTTCATGATACCCATCCATAATGACAACACTCCTGTCAAACCCAACGAGAGTTCAAAACCCGTTTTGGCACTATCGAAAGAAGAATTGAGAATATCCGAGAAGATATTCACGTTGCCGAAACAGACGGCTTGCACAATACCCATTATAACGGCTAAAATAATGAGCGCAATCCAAATATAATTCAAAATCATGCCGCAAAATTACAAAAAATCTTGCATATATGCAAAAAAAATAGTAATTTTGCAGCATAAATGGCAAAAAGTAGTGCAATTCATAGAGTGTGGACGTATGTCCGTCATGTTCTGACGGCCTGGAATACGACCGGTGAGGGCATTCATTCGCCGTATCTGTTTCAGATCGTGCGTTTTGTGCTGCGCGATGAGAATAGCTTCTACTGTTTTGCTGATATAGAGCGTCGCCGCGAGCAGTTGCAGCGTTGTGAAGATGTGCTGGAGGTGGTGGATTACGGTTCGTGCGGTTCGAAAGAGGGCATGCACGTACAGCGGCGTGTGTGCGATGTGACGAATAGGCAGCTGGAGAGCGCAAAAGTGGCGCAAACGTTGTTCCGGTTGGTCAATTTTATGACGCAAGACAGTTCGCGTCCGCTTGAGATACTCGAATTGGGCACATCTCTGGGCATCACGACCTCGTATCTGGCTGCCGTGAATAGCAGGAACCGCGTGGTGACGCTGGAGGGAAGCGAACAAGTGTTGCGCGTGGCGCAGGGCATATGGAAAACGCTTCGGTTGGAGAATATAGAGTGGCACGAGGGAAACATCGACGACACCTTATATAAATACGCGCGCGAGAAACTGGATTTTGTGTACGTCGATGCGAATCATACGTACGAAGCCACCAAGCGGTACGTCGATTATCTGCTTCCGCGATTGGACGAGAAAGGAATTCTGGTGCTCGATGATATTCATTATTCGAGCGAGATGGAGCAGGCGTGGCAGGAGATTAAAAACGATTCGCGCGTGACGACCACGATGGACTTGTATCACTGCGGTCTCGTATTTGTGGATCCGCATTATTTGAAGAGACACTATAAAATCAGAATATGATATATACCAAGACAGGAGACAAGGGAACCACCTCGTTGGCGAATGGACAAAGGGTGCCCAAAACGGACCTGCGCATCGAAGCGTACGGTACGGTGGATGAACTCAATAGTTGGATCGGATTGCTGCAAGCAAGCTGTTCGTTATTGGCCTTCGACCATCAACCGGTAGACGAGCAGCTGGAGTGGATTCAGAACAGATTGTTCAACCTTGGAGCAGCGCTCAGTGAGGCGCCCGGAGAGTGGATCAAAGAGGAAGATGTGACGCAATTGGAGCAGTGGATTGATGCCATGCAAGCCGTCGTACCTCCTCAACGAGCTTTCGTTCTTCCAACGGGTTCGGAGACCGTTTGCAGGTGTCATGTTTGCCGCACAATTTGTCGCCGCGCGGAGCGAAAAATGATCGAATCCAAGAGTGCCGAAACAGCACTAAAATGGGTCAATCGATTGAGCGATTATCTGTTCGTTTTGGCGCGCTATTTGGGATATAAAAACGGAGAAAAAGAAGCAGTGTGGAGACAGTAAAATCATGCAAAAGAAGCAAAAAATGCGTCTTTTTGTGTAAAAAATGGCGAAAAATGTAAAATATTGCAAAAAATATTTGCATAAATCGAAAGTTTTTACTACTTTTGCACGATATTTTGAAACACTATGCCCGTAATGGGTCTATTTGTGGTGGAATAAAGTTATGTATTGGACATTAGAATTAGCTTCAAAATTAGAGGATGCTCCGTGGCCGGCAACCAAGGATGAATTGCTGGATTATGCCAATCGAATCGGTGCCCCGGCGGAGGTGATAGAAAACCTCTGTGAGCTGGAGGGCGATGACGAAGAACAGTATGAGAGCATTTTGGATATATGGCCGGATTATCCTACTCAAGACGAGGACTTTTTCTTTGATGAAGAAGAGTATTAGTCTGCTATTATTGCTGTTTGTCGCGGTGACTGCGAGCGCGCAGTTCGACCCGCAAATGGGACAATATATGTATTTGCCGACAGCCTACAATCCCGCGGCGGTGGGAGAAGGAGGAATGATGAAGGTAGCGGGTATTCACCGAATGCAGTTCGTGGATATTACCAACGCGCCGATGAGCACATGGTTCAGTTTCAGTTCCCCTTTCGTGATAGGCAAGACCAGTCACGGCGCAGGTGTTCGCTTCCTGAACGACCGATACGGTTTGTTCACTAATCAAGCCTTTCACGCGCAGTACGCGTACAGGCACAAATTAGGAAAGGGGTACCTGAGCGCAGGAGTGGATCTGGGGTTTGTGAACGTGGGGTTCAAAGGGGACTCAGTCAATCTCAGTAAAATGGGAGACGATTACCACGAAGCAAACGACGATGCTATTCCGAGTGGCAGTAAGTCGGATATGAAGTTTGATATTGGGGTGGGATTGTATTACAGCACCCCGGTCTGGTGGGTAGGCGCCAGTTACAGTCACTTGACTCGTCCCGTGATGGATTGGAGCGACGGTACGGACGGAACGAAGAAAGAGATGACGCTGGTAGGAACGATGTACGTGGTCGGAGGTTACCACTTCCGATTGAAAAACTACCGCGATTGGGTGCTGACACCGAGCGTTATGGTGATGAGTGATTTTACCAGTTGGGATGTGAACATGACGCTGATGTGCGATTATCGGGACCGATACCGTTGGGGAGTAGGTTACCGCATCGCAGGAAGTGTGAATATATTGTTAGGAATTGACATAATCTCCGGTTTGCAGTTAGGTTATACGTGCGAACTGCCGACCAACAAACTGATGCTGGAGAGTTATGGAAGCCACGAAGTATATTTGGCGTACGGATTTGATATCCTGAAGCCTAAAAGAACGAATAAATATAAATCAATACGATACTTGTAGTATGAAAGTAACAAAACTTTTGCCATTAATCGCGTTGACGATCATGGTAGCCAGTTGCAACAAGCCGGCCGGAGAGCTCGTGGGATCTTACAGAGCAACGAATTTTAGGGAAGCCAATCCTTACGGTATGTTGTTTATCAAAAAAGGTTCCTTCATGATGGGTGCCAACACACAGTCCGCTGTTTTCGAGCAGCCGGATAACGTGCTGATGGTAACGGTAGATGCGTTCTGGATGGACGAGACCGAGATTACCAACAGTGAGTACCATCAGTTTGTGGACTGGGTTCGTGACTCGATTGCTATGACCAATTTGGTTGCAGCCGGTTTGACGGATTTCGCTATCCAACCGAAGGATGAAGACTTCGACGAGGAGAATTTTGCGTTGAACTGGAATAAGAAAGTGCCTTGGAAGAGCAAAGAGGAAGAGGTTGTTGATGCATTGTCATCGATGTTCTACTCGGACGGTACTTTCAACACCAACCAGTTGCACTACCGCTACTGCTGGGTGAACATGGATGAGGCGCTTCCGCAACGCAACAAGTTCGACGTTGCGACCTCTACCTATCCTCCCGGAGCAACAGCACGTGTAGATACCTTCTGGGTAAACGAGAACGGCGAGATCAAAGACTCGACGATTATTCGTCCGTTGAAGGAGCCGAAGGATCTGCTGACCACGAAGATCATTTGTATCTATCCGGATACATTGGTTTGGGCGCGTGACTTCCAGTTCTCGTACAATGACCCGCTGCTGCATATGTATTTCAAGCACCCGGCTTACGGAGATTATCCTGTAGTCGGTGTAACATGGGAGCAGGCTCATGCGTTCTGTAACTGGCGTACCCATTACTTCAACCGCTATGCTACTATCGAGGCAAACGAGTATCGTCTGCCGACAGAGGCACAGTGGGAGTACGCTGCCCGTGGTGGCCGTAAGATGGCGATGTATCCGTGGGGTGGTAACTACGCTCGTGACGGCAAGGGTTGTTTCTTTGCTAACTTCAAGCCGTACCGTGGTGCTTACAACGATGATACGGGAACAACCACAATGAAGGTGGCTCAGTTCCGCCCGAACGATTTCGGTCTGTTCGATATGGCCGGAAACGTAGCAGAGTGGACCAACTCCGCTTATCAAAGTGCATCTAACACGCACGTACACGACCTCAATCCGGATTATAACTACATGGCTCGTAAGGCTGACCCGGATATCTTGAAACGTAAGGTCGTTCGCGGTGGTAGCTGGAAGGATATCAGTTACTTCATGCAGTGCGGTGTTCGTACCTATGAGTATCAGTACGAGAGCCGTCCGTACATCGGATTCCGCTGCGTTCGCGCGTACATAGGCGATTAATATATACCTTATATATTATATAATAAGATAACAAACAATATACAACAATAATAAAGTTTTTAAAACTATGGCTACAGAAAAAGCTGCTAAAGGCCCTTGGGCAAAATTTATGCATTGGTACGGGTCTTACAATGGTAAGAACATCGTGAACATCATCTATTCGGTCGGTGCATCCGTCGTTATTATCGGTGCGTTGTTTAAGATTCTTCACTGGCCGGGAGCAAGTACAGTGCTTATGATCGGTATGTTTACCGAGGCATTCTTGTTCATCATCGGTGCATTGGATCACCCGCATCCCGAGTTCCACTGGGAGAACGTCTTCCCGCAATTGTTGGAGTTTGGTACTGCGCCGGAGTTACTCGAGGAGAAATCTCATCAACCTCGTCCGACCCTGTTAGGTGCCGGTGTAGCTAATGGTAGCCCTGTTACAGGTATTGCTGCTCCTGCAGCTGCTCCTGCCGCTGCTGCTGATGCTTCTGCTAAAGTACCGAGCCTCAAAGAGGACGATGTGAAGGCATTGAAGGATGGCATCGCAGAGTTGGCTAAGACTGCTACTCAATTTGCTGAGTTGGGCAAAGTGGCTGACAAGGGTGTTAAACTGGGTGAGAAACTGGCAGTTGCTGAGCAAGCAGCTGAGGCTTATTCCACAAAGTTGGCAGCAGCCGGTGTTGCTACTGATTCGTATGCAGCCGCTACCGCTAATTTGGCACAGAGTTATGCTCAGATCAGCAACGATGTAGCTAATGTGGCTGAGCAGACTCGCGCATACAAAGAGAACGTAAACGAGGTTGGTCAGAAACTGGCTTCTCTCAATTCTGTTTACGAACTTCAATTGCAGGCTGTTAACGCTCAGGTTGAGGCACAGAAGAGCGTAGCTGCTGCAACGAAAGAGGCAGTAGAGGCTCAAGTAGCATTCGCAAATGGTGCTAAGCAACTCCAAAAACAGGTAGCTGACTTGAACGGCATCTATGGTAACATGCTTAATGCACTGGCATAAGTAGCTGATAAATAAGTAATTAAGTAAAAAACTATAAAACACTTCAGAAATGGGTGGAGCAAAAAACTGTCCGGAAACCCCGAGACAACGAATGATAGGTATGATGTACCTGGTGCTCACCGCCATGTTGGCGTTGAACGTCAGTACGGATATCTTGAATGCCTTCAAGCAGGTGGATAAGAGTTTGCACACGACTATGGAAACAACGGAGGCTCGTAGCGCTATTATGATGCACGACTTCCGTCTGGATAGTATCGATAACCCCGAGAAAAACGGTCCATGGTACATCAAGACTCTTGAACTGAGAGCAGCTACGGATAGCCTGTACTATTATATCCAGGATTTCAAGTATGATATTGCGGTTGCTACCGATGGTCAAAAGACTGTTGACGCGCAAATCAAAAGCGATAGCGCCATTATAACGAATCCGAAGGATATTCGTAGTTTGAAAGGTAGTGATAACCGTGACGTTCCGAGCCACTATGCATTGCCGGATGGCGATAAGAAGCCGGGTTTGGAACTGAAACACAGAATTGAAGCGTATCGTGAGTATTTGATTGGTCTGGATACAACCAGAGCACAAGAATTCACATTGATGTTCAACACCGATACGGTTACTCTCGAAGATGGTGATAAGATCACTTGGGAGGAGTCGATGTTCCATGATATGCCTGCGGGTGCATCGTTGGTATTGCTGACCAAGTTGCAGAACGATATTCGTAACGCAGAGAACATTATGATTCAGCACCTTCGTCGTCAGACGGATGCCGGTGACTTGCGTGTAAACAAACTGAATGCATACGTTATCCCGAACTCACGTTATGTGATTCGTGGTAGTAAGTATTCGGCACAGATTATTCTGGCAGCTATCGACTCAACGCAAACGCCTGAGTACTATATTGAGGGTCAGCGAATCAACGATAATGGTATCTATGAGGTAACCGCAGCCGGAATAGGAACCAAGAAGTACAGCGGTTGGATTTCGTATCTGAACCCGGCTTCGAACCAAATGGAGCGTCTGCCGTTCGAGAGCGAGTATAGTGTCGGCGAGCCGGCTGTAACGATTTCGAATACGGAAATGACCATTATGTATCGTGGATACGATAACAAGTTCTCTATCTCCGTACCGGGTGTATCGAATGATAAGGTACGCGTATCGGTAAGCGGTGCTTCTGCACATCAGCAAGGCGGCTTGTGGCTCATCAAACCGGGTGACGCTAATCAAGTTACCATTACCGTATCGGCTGAGATTGACGGCAAAATGCAATCCATGGGTTCGCAGGTTTACGCCGTTAAGCCGATGCCTAAACCGGGTGCATCGTTGAAGGTAGGTGATAATGAGTACAACGGCGAGAAGGCTATTCCGCGTAGTGCTCTGATGAGTGCTAACTCGGTTGTTCACGCATCCTACGGTAAAGATGCTACTTTGAACTTGAAGTTTACGGTTACCAGCTTTAAGGCGAACATCAACGGTATGATTACTTCGGCAACCGGTAATAAGTTTACACGCGATCAGATGGATCGTATCAGCAAACTGAAACCGGGTAACCAGGTCGTTCTGACGGATATCCGTGTTAAGGGTCCGGATGGAAAAGACATGATCTTGTCGCCGATTGCTTTAACGCTGAATTAATAGCAAAAGAATATGATGAAGAAACTTAGTATTATCGCTTGTACGGTGCTGTTTGTATTGACAGCCCAAGCGCAACATCAGGTTATCTCATTCTTTGATGAGATGGGTTCGGCTCGTATCCGCACGGAGGAGTTCTCTCAGGCGCATGATACGATAGTGATGATTGACCACCGCATTGACGATGTAATCTGGTCGCGCTTCGTATATCGTATCATCGATATGCGTTACAAGCAGAATTACCAGCTTTATTTCCCGACTAAGGCGGATGATCCGGATTATCGTAACCTGTTCCAAGTGATTACGGATGCGGTAGTAGACGGTCTGCCTATTTACGAGAAGAACGGTGAGACCATCAAACCGGAGTTTAGAGATGCTAACAAGAATCCTATTCCTCCGATTGCTCGTAATCTGATTCCGAACATGTTCATGGTGGACGACCCGCTGGGTGACTATTCGGACGATCCGACGCACTATGATGTATCGTCGTCAGACTACATGCTGATTCACTACGACAGTGTGAATGACGTGCTGTCTCCTCACTACTATCGTTTTGAGCCGACTATTCGTAACCAACTCAAATATTTGATTCAGGAGGTTACCTTCTTCGACAAGCACACGTCTCGTATGCACACGAAGATTATGGCTATTGCTCCGCTGCATGCAGATAAGATTGGTCTTCGTGACAGTTCGGACATCATGGCTTCGCTGAACCAGTCGATTATGTTCTGGATTCCGTTCGATGCACTGCGTCCGTATTTGGCAATGCAGTATGCTATTCCGAACCGCAACGAGACAAAGCATGTTACGTATGACGAGTTCTTCCAGAAACGTTTGTTCTCTTCTTATATCGTAGGAGAGGGTAACATGTACAATCGTTGGATTCCGAACTACACAACTGATCCTGAAAAGATTAAGCAAGAGCAGGAGCGTATAGCGACCGAATTGCTGAATTTCGAACAAGATCTCTGGGAATATTAAATGCGCAAACATCGATTTCGTAATTCCTATTTGACAGCTTCGGTGAGTGTGTCACTGGTGCTGTGCCTAATAGGCTTGGAATGTGTGCTCCTGCTGTCGGCAGGAGCGCTTGTTACGCGCATGCGCGAGAACATGACCATCACGGCGGTGCTTACTCAAGACGCAGACAGCGCGCAGTGCGCACGTTTTGAGGCAGTGCTGGAGGCAGGTGGGCATTGCAGCCGTTATTCGTATGTATCCAAAGAGCAGGCGCTGGAAGAGCACATTACGTATTTGGGTGAAGATCCCAGTGTGTTCTTGGGGTATAACCCGCTGTCAGCCTGCTATGAGATTCATCCGACAGACGCGTACAGTCATCCGGACAGTTTGGCTCAGTTCGCGGAGCAGTTGAAAACGATGCCGTATATCAGCGAGGTGATTTATCCCCGTGATCTGGCTGACTTGATGAGCAGCAATGTGCATGATTTTTCTTTGGCGCTGCTGGTAGTTGCGTTGGTGCTGCTGATTGTGTCGATGGTGCTGATTGTGAACACCATTCGTTTGCAGATTTATTCGAAGCGCTTTATCATCAACACTATGACTTTGGTCGGCGCTACGCCGTGGGTGATCCGCAGACCGTTTGTGCTGAAGAATATGCTGATGGGATTGGCGTCATCCGTAGTGGCTTTGGCTGTGCTGAGCGGCGTGGTTTATTATGTGGACTTCAATTTGGGTGTGTTGCTGTTCCCACTGTCGTGGCAGAACATCGCGTTTGTATCCGCTGTTGTGCTGTGTTCGGGTTTGCTCATTACCCTGTTGGCCTCGCTGATTGCCACAGGCCGATATATCCGCATGGATAACAACTCGCTGTACGAGATTTGATAACCGATATAAAAA
>JAFPNK010000030.1 GCA_017401985.1 Paludibacteraceae bacterium
ATAATGTTTATTTTTAATGAATTAAAAATGTTAAAAGGTTAAATTGTTAAAACGTTAAAAGGTTAGGGGAAGCCCTGCTTGCGGATAGGTGATAGTCAGGGCAATGGTCAACGGATGGTTAACTAATGTATAACGTTTTGGGTGGCCGTGCAGCGAGTTGCGGCAAATATGCCGCAAAAGGGGACAATGAAAAATTTGCACTGAGACTTTTGAGACAATTGAGACAATCGGTAGCAAAAGTCTCAAAAGTCTCAATTATCTCATGCTATTTTTTTATACACTCCGTGCCGGATCTTTTGAATACATCCGGAAAGTTGCCACTCATCATTCCAGCGGATGGCCGTTGCACGCGATATACCTTGTGATTGCGCCTCCGAAACGAGGGTTTTGGATTCGAACTCTTCCGGGAGGAGAGAGAGGAGGATTTGTTTTTGGTCAAGGGGTTTGACGGTAGGCTGGGCAATTTTCTGGGTACCTTTGATCATCTGGTAGGCTTGAGCCATGTGGAGGATGAGTTTGTTGCCTATAAGTTCGGCGGTAGCGTAGTCAGTGTCGGAGCAGACTAATTGACCGGAATAAAATTCCGGGCTAACAGACGAAGGTTTGTCCGTATTCAATTCGGACGCAATAGAAAAAGTCATCCGCATAGCGCTGAGGATCATGGCGATGCGTTCGATGTGTACGGCCATACGGAGGATGACGGAGTGGAAGTCTTCGCCAAGCATGCGGATGAGGGTTGGGTACGCTGTCTTGAGGTGGTTGCCAAGGCGCTCACGCTGTTCGGCTGTCAGTTGGAACTCAATCGGTTTGGACGCATAGAGCCGTTCGCACAGGTGGTAGAGTTGCTCCGCTGCTACCTTGATAAGCTCTTGCGAAGCCTCAGCAGGTTGCACATAGCGTTCGGAGAAGGGTTGGACATCATCAACAATAAGGGTGAGCAAACGCGAGAAATAACCGTTCTCGATAGATGGCACAAGGGCGTGGTACTGGCTGAACGTGCCTGTGAGGACCATGGACAGTTGCGGGTGCTCAATAGACGAGTACTCCTTACACCGCGCGCGAGAGATGGTCTCATGTTCGGCTGCTTTACGAAGGGCGGTGTTGTAGTTCGCGGTGGACGAACGCCAGATGTCCGTGATAACGCTTCCTTCGGACTCGTGGATGTACCCGCGGCCGTGCTGTTTGGCGAGCGTCTGGTAGAAAGCCGGATAGGTAGCATCGCCGGGAATGATAAGCGGTGCAACTTCATGGATAGGTTTGACGAGATCGAGGGCAAGGTTCGCGATGCCTTTTCCGCAGGCTGCCGAGCCCACGATAAAGAGCTGCAGGTTCGGGTAATAACGCTTGGCGGCGATGCCGTACTTGCAGTAGAGGTTCGGCATACACGCGCCCGCGGCGGTTAATAAGGAGAGCAGCAGCATGTCGCGTTCCGCATCGCTCTGCGCAAGCGACATGAGCGGCTGAATCATAGCAGGTAAGGTTTGCGGTTCGATGTGTGAACAGATGTGGAGATCCGTCTCCGTTTCTTGAATTGGTAAAGAGGCAATCATAGTTTTTAAAGTTTAATGAGTTAATGAATTAAAGTTTAATGGATAATAAAAAAGCGGACTTTTTTAAAATCCGCTGCAAAGATATTACAAAAACTATCCTTTTTAAGTGACAAAAACGTCACGTGACAAAAAAGTGACAAAAATGACGCTTTTTTTGCAAAAAAAACTAATAACGATAACAACGGCAAGGATAGTTACGGCGAGCAGCACGAGGATTATAGGGAGAAATGGTATACGACAGTTTGATGCCGACATCAAAGAGGTTATATCGGGACACCAGAGGTTGACCTTGCCGTTGAGAAGACAAGACCGGACTGAGGATACGGGAAAGCGGGAAACCGTCACGGGTGTCGGTGAGCATGATCAAAGACGGTTGTAAGTCGGTAGAAGTGTTATTTGTGCGCGAAAGACAATAATCGGCATATATGCCGACAGTTAGACCGGATTTGGTCTTGCTATAGGTTCGGAAGGGAATGTCGTAGCTGATTTCTCCAGCCAGCCACCATTGCATTTTAGGTAGAGAGGACTTTCCGTTGTTGTCCATGGCGAACGAACGCGAGGCGGCTAATGGGTAAGACTCATAGACACGGTTGTCGTAGTCCGGATAATAGACTGAGAGAGAGGCATTCTGTGCTTTTTCAGTCCATGAGCAGGAGAGAGGAAAAACTACTTTCGGGCCTAAATAGAACCCGACATTCTTCCATTTGAGTGCTATTTGTGCAGGAATTCCGACAGACCAAGTGGTGTACATTTCGCGCAACGAGCCGATGGTATAATCTATTTGCATCGTCTCATTTTCCACATCTATCGTGGTGTACGTGTCCGTGTAATCCGTTTTGCTCCACCCTGCACGATGCATGTCTGCTGTCACACCGATGCGAAAACCGATTACGTGTTGCGAATAATAGCCATATGCAGCATGAAAGCCTACGTTTGCTCCGGGCTGCATTGATACGTAGTTGTGCTGACTATTGTAACCAGCAAGTCCTCCGTGCAATCCGAGTTCGAATGTATGCTGTGCCTGTGCGCAGACAGCTATCATTAGAATTCCTATGAGCAATAGACTACGTTTCACGGAATAAGTTTCTTTTCAATGCGTTGTTCGCCGTTCTGTTCTATTTGAATGATATATAGACCTCTGGGCAGGGATGGAATGGTGGTCTCCTTTTCTGATTGATAGAAGAGGTAACCGTTATGGTTATATATTCGGATATGGCTTGGTACCTGTGTTTGCGCCGGTTGGATAGTAAGTATCTCTGACCATACATAACGTCCGTCGCTCATGAGCAGGCGCAATTGGAACGCACCTTGTAATTCATTCTGTTCGGAGTAGTCATCTTCAGTGGCATTTGGAATGGCAGTGCCGTCTTTGTACCACTGGTAGCCGTTTACCGTTAGTTCAGGGAACAATTCACGGACACGCACGTTATGGCAAAGGAGTTGCCAGTTGTACTTGTTGACGATGATGGGATACAATGTATCAGTTATTGGTTCTGGAATTACTTGTCGCTCACAATGTATGGTATCCAGCGTCCAAGTTGTTTGTAACGTGTCGCATCCACGGACATCTTGCAACGTGGTAGTCTGTGAGCCGGGTTCGTTGAACAGCAGTCCGTGCCACGTGAAAGGCATAAGGGTGTCGCAGACGGTGGTGTCGCGCGTCGCGTAGTGCATTTCGGGGCAAGGCGATTCACAATGTTCCGTTTCCACGCGCATCAGGTAGTATATGCTGTCAAAACCACAAGAGCTACGAAGAGTGTCGCGTAAGGTATCGGTTATAGCGAATGTTTTTCCGCGCCATGTGATTTGCGGTAGGGTATCACAGACGATGGTGTCGGTACGGATTGTGTCCGGCGTCATGCAGAGGTGTATCTCTATATCATCGATGGCGAAATCGTTACCATTGCCATTGGTAACATTGTTGTAAATAGTAAGACGGATTGCGTCCACACCTACAGGCACTGTGAAGTTCATACCGACGAGGTGCCATTGAGAAGAATACTGCCAATCGGTTTTGGCTGGTAGGTTCTCGTCAAAAGGAATCTCTTTGGTGTTCTTTTCCGCTAAGGTCGCACCTGTTTGCGGATTCGTTAGAACAAACTTCAAACAAGGAGAAATAACCGGTCCACGATTGCGCGTGTACCAATCATATTGGAACCACGTGAACACATTCGCCACATAAGCACTAAAAGTCAGTTCTATGCCTTCGCACAGACCGCTTATTTCCGTTTGATAGAATTGTTGGGTTCCGCCGCTTCCGTCTATTTCCAAGAAATAGCCGCGCGTATAATCATTTGGGTACGTGTGATCGTCTTGAATATACCACTGCGAGCGTTTAGTGGACAAGTCTGCGCCGGGTATGGTCCAACCGGTTGTATCTCCGTTGCAGTAACCGGATTTGGTTACCATGTACATGCCGGATCCCATCCCATGCGTAGACTGCCTATAACTCATTCCAGGCACAGGTGTTGAACTCACCCGCGGATCATTCACATCATTTCCTCCAAAGTCTTCGCGGAAGAGGAGTGTACCATCTATGCAGAGTTCGGGCACGGGCGGCTCGCATTCTTTGATGGTTAGTCTGAATGGTTCACTGAGGGCACGACAGTTGATGTTTTCGATGTTTCCTGCACCGGCAACGGCTACCTTGTACCAACCGGAGTCGGTTTTCTGCACCGAAGCCAACGTGAGGGAGGCAGAGGGATTGGACAATTCTGTCCATGTAAGGCTGTCTTCCGAGTGCCACCATTTATATTCCAATGGTTCGGCGAGGGTGCCGTCATTGACGAAACCGGCAGTAAGGGTGGTGGCTGCTCCCTGGCACACTTCGTCGTCTCCGCTGACCGTCACCGGCGGCAGACAAAGTCTGATTTCGATATCATCCAACGCAAAATCGTTGCCGGTAGAAGAACCGCTAGCGTTATTACGTATACTCAGTCGCACGGCATCAATACCTTCCGGCACGGTGAAGTTCATACCAATCAACTGCCATTCGGCCGTCTCTCGCCATGACTTGGGATAGTTGCTCCAATCGTGCGAGATAGTATCCGTATTATATCGGGCTAATTCTGCGTCGGTTTGCGGATGCGTGAGGACAAATGATAATCTAGGGTGCACATAGTTCCTATCACGCCATGCGTTATATTGTCCGGCTGTAGTCAGGTTCGCCACATACGCAGAGAAAGTTAGTCTTGAGCCGGCACATAGACCATCTATCACCGTGCTATAAAAAACATCATTACCACTGCCCTTACCATCAATTTCCAACAAGTATCCTCGCGTGGTGTCGCCAAAATACGTGTGGTCATCCATAACATGCCACACTGAATAGGTGGGAATGGAAGAGTTTCGATAGCCCCTTTTAGCGACAAGATAAGATCCTGCTCCCATATCACGTCCCGGGTCGCTTGTCTGGAGTTTGTAAATCTGCGTATATCCGCTACTCATTCCCGAAACGGGTGTTCGGCTTATTGCAGGGTCAGACGGGTCATTGCCTCCGAAATCTTCGCGGAAGAGGAGTATGCCGTCCTTGCAGAGGTCTGGTGATTCCGCCTGTACGAAGGATACACGCAAGCTAAGCAGAAGAAATAATATGACGTACCTTGTCTGCATGGAATACGTTACCGGTTTAACCTCATGGTCGGGACGAGATGTCTATGCCTTTAGCACATTACGCTGTCCTGCGTTTTCAGATAGTAGTGTCCTTAACAATTATTTCTTTTTGCTTTGCCATCTTGCTAGATTTTTAAATATGTCGAAATCGCCATAATTAAATGCATCGATTTCGATGCCATTAAAATCGGGTGCAAAGGTACGAAAATATTTTGATATATACAAACGTATTACCGATTTTTCGTTCTTTTGTGGCTGTTGATTCGCTTGCCGAGATGGTTTGGATCCACATACCAGCCAAAAATAGCGGTGAGTTGTTCGCAGAGTTGCACACGCGTACGGGAATGATAATAAGCAGCGAAGGGGTGATCGTAGCGGCAACGCTCTGCTATATAATCGCAGACCTCCACATAGTTATTCTCCGACGGACAAGGAAGGACAGTATCCGCGAAGAGTTCTTGTTTGAACTTTGGAGTTTTGACCGGTTTCGGGAAAGCCTCTTTTTCCGGTGTCTCCAGTTTGCGGGTGATGAATTCCGTCCACTGGTTCATCCATTTGCGGAAGAGGTTAAGATCTTCAGGTTCCAGTTGTTTGAGTTCCGTTTGAAGAAAATCCCAGTTCGTTTCCCCCTCCAATAAGTCAGGTTTAAGTTCCGCCAGCTGCACTTTAGCATCCGGCATCATTGCTGTCTGTGCTTGCACTTGTTGCCACAACCAATAGAAATACTTCTCCATGAGTTGTTCCGCATCCTCTCCTTGAAAATAGAACGTAGGCGGAAGGGGTGATGGGGCTTTGGACAGTTGCTCTGATAAGGTATAGACAGCTGCGACATCCAACCAGTTGATAGACAGCAGGTACTGACGACGTGTCTCATCGAATGCCGCATCAAAGAGCCATCGTGCAAAGGGCATGCGCCACTCAACGGATTCGTAGATATGATCGTACACCTGTTCGCGAACCAGACGATGCATGTAGTCCATAACCAGTCCGATCGCGAGGTCATAGAGTCGATCATTGCGACAAATATGCATTAGCACCTCCGTGTTGGCGATTTCAATATAGGCTTGACTGAGAGCATTCACTTCGGTTGAGAAGAGTCCTCCGTTGTCACGTCTAACCTCCCGTTCATAGCGAATAAAGAAAGTATTACGTTGCTCTTCGTCGTCCAGCATAATAGCCCGCTCGTCTCCTTCATCGGTATCAGCCAACAGGGCACACAGCACAGCCGCCCCCATGATGCCTGTGAGTTGAATCTCGTTCGCATCGAAGGGGCGGTAGATGAGTGTATGCGCTTCGTAGCGCAATTGGTCATCGAAAATATAGTCGTCTAACAGTCGTTTCATTAGATCGACCACTCGAAACCGTCTTTGGTGTCTTTGATTTGGAAGCCGAGGGCGGTGAGTTCGTTACGGATCTTATCGGAAGTGGCCCAGTCTTTGTTCTGCTTAGCTTGTAAGCGGATACCTAACAACAAGTCGATGGCACCGTTGAAAGCTTTCAGCCTACCTCCGTCTCCTCCCTGAAGGGAAGAGCCTTCTTCTTCGAGACGCAGACCGAGGATGTCGATGGCGTAGGTCTTCCACACGTCACGCAGTTCGTTGAGATCCGCTTCAGAGATAGTGCCCTTTCCGTCCCACACCGTATTAATCGCGCGCACGGAGTCGAAGAGCGCAGCGATGACGAACGGTGTGTTGAGATCGTCGTCCATGGCTTCGGAACAACGGTTCCGAAGGTTTGAAATGGTTTGAAGATCGTTTGAAGTTGTTTGAGATGGTTGTAACTTCATCAGGCGGGCGTAGGCTTCCTGGAGGCGTTGGAGTCCTTTCTCGGCAGCCTCGAGGGCTTCGGAGGAGAAGTCCACCGTAGAGCGGTAGTGTGCCTGGAGGATGAAGAAACGGATAACCATCGGGCCGAAGGGTTTGGAGAGCAGCGGATGGTTACCGCTGAAGAACTGCTCGAGGGTGATGAAGTTGTTGTAACTCTTACCCATTTTCTTTCCGGCGATGGTGATCATGTTATTGTGCATCCAGTAGTGCACGGACTCTTTGCCGAGCGCAGCGCAGGACTGCGCGATCTCCGCCTCGTGGTGCGGGAAGATGAGGTCGAGTCCGCCGCCGTGGATATCGAACTGTTCGCCGAGGTATTTGGTGCCCATGGTGGAGCACTCCATGTGCCATCCGGGGAAGCCTTCCGACCAGGGTGAAGGCCAGTGCATGATATGCTCCGGCGCCGCTTTCTTCCAGAGGGCGAAATCGTAAGAGTGCTTCTTCTCCTCCTGACCATCCAGTTCGCGAGTCTCGGTGACGATATCGTTGAGGTTACGTCCGGACAGTTTGCCGTACGGATAATCCTTGGCGTATTTCTCCACGTCCATATAGACGGAGCCGTTGGATACGTAGGCGTAACCGCGGTCGAGTATCTTCTGCACGAAGGCTATCTGCTCGATGATGTGTCCCGACGCGTGGGGTTCGATAGACGGCGGAAGCACGTTGAGGGCAGCCATGTCACGATGGTAGCGATTGGTGTAGTACTGCACCACTTCCATCGGTTCGAGTTGCTCCAAACGGGCTTTCTTAGCGATCTTATCTTCACCCGAATCGGCATCGTGCTCGAGGTGTCCCACATCGGTGATATTCCGCACATAGCGCACTTTGTAACCAAGGTGCTGCAAGTAACGATAGAGCACATCGAAGGTGATAGCAGGACGAGCGTGTCCCAGATGGGCGTCACCATACACGGTAGGACCGCAGACATACATGCCTACGTGTCCTTCGTGCAGGGGTTTGAAAGTCTCTTTGTAGCGAGACAGCGAATTATAGATTTCCAACATTAAAGCAATGTTTTCGGGTCGAGGTTATTACGCTCGATGTCTTTGAAGTAATTGAAGGTACCTACTTTGAGTTCTTCGCAAGCGGCTTCGTCGCATACGATGATTCCGTGCTGGTGCATCTGGAGGGCAGAAACAGTCCACATATGGCTGATCGGTTCCTCGATAGCGTGTTGAAGCGCACGTGCTTTGTTGTGTCCGTTGACCACGATGAGCACTTCTTTGGCGTCCATGACGGTACCTACACCTACGGTGAGGGCAGTCTTAGGCACTTTGTTCACGTCGTTCTCAAAGAAACGGCTGTTGGCGATGATAGTGTCGGTTGTCAACTCTTTCTTACGGGTGCGGCTGGAGAGCGACGAACCCGGTTCGTTGAACGCGATGTGTCCGTCCGGGCCGATACCGCCAAGGAAGAGATGAATACCGCCGATGTCTTTGATTTTCTGCTCGTAACGTGCGCACTCGGCTGCGAGGTCAGCAGCATTACCGTTGAGGATGTTCACATTCTCCTTACGGATATCAATATGGCTGAAGAAATTCGTCCACATGAAGCTGTGATAGCTCTCCGGGTGATCTTCCGGCAGATTCACGTACTCGTCCATGTTGAACGTTACAACATTGCGGAACGACACTTTGCCTGCCTTGTTCAGTTCAATCAGGGCTTTATACATACCGAGCGGTGAAGAACCGGTCGGAAGACCTAATACAAAAGGTTTACTCTCTTTCGGATCAAACTCGTTGATTCGTTTAGCTACGTAGTTTGCTGCCCACTGGCTGAGCAAATCATACGAAGGTTCAATAATAACTCGCATTTTATTTCAAAATTTTTGATTGCAAATTTTTGATTTTTGATTTATGATTTACGGTTGGTCAGGGAAGGTGAATTTCTTTTGCGATTTAGACACCTTCGCTTTCACTTCATCAAGACTCAGACGTGCACCCAGCAGGTTGCCGTTCTTGTCAAAGAGCACCAGATGAGGGATGTACTGCACATTGTACTTACCGGAGCAATAGTTATCGCCCTCGAACACCTGCGGCCACGGCATATTATCTTCCGCCAAGGCCTTACGCCATTTGGTTTCGTCCTGGTCCACGGAGCAACTGAGTATCTCCAGTCGTCCGGCAGGCAGAGAGGCATATAACTGCTTGAGTTCCTGAATAGCGCGTCGGCAGGGGCCGCACCACGATGCCCAGAAATCCACGAGCACATAGTCCGTTTTGCCCATCAGTTCGTGCAGATACAACTCACGTCCGTCCGGAGTGGTGGCTTTGAAATCATACTGCGCATCCAGCGACTGCGCAAAACTTGTTGCGGTCAGTACAACCGCCAGCAAGAGAAACAGATATTTTTTCATTGTTTTATTTTTAAATTTTCGTGGTCACGTGGTCATGTGGTCATAGGATCAGGAGCGTTTCAAGACGACTGCGCTACGAGCAGGCAGGTACATCTTGAGCCATCCCTTACCGTCCTTATCATAGAGCGGGTCATATTGGGTGAAGTGCTCCACGCTGTCATCCGCCAGACCGAATCCTGCGAACTTCTTATCGTCCGTGTTCAGCACCACTTGGTACTTGCCGGACGGAACGAGCAGTCCGTAGTCGGAGAAGGATTTTTGTCCGTTCCAGTTGAAGATGAACAGCAGGTCGCCACGCGAGTAAGCCACTACTTGGTCGCCTTCGTTGTCCCACCATTTCATTACCCACGGCAGGTGTTTGCCGACATTGTATTTCTTCTCCTCCGCCGTCGGGTTAACGGTCAGCAGGTGCTTCTTGAGCAGGTGAATCATCTCCTCGTCGAAGCGGTTGAGGTCGGCGAAGAAATAATTGGGGTTATCCACCAGATCCCACTGACGACGGGCGTACTTGCAGCTCCAACCGTTCCCCTCGCGCGGGAAGTCGATCCACTCCGGGTGACCGAATTCGTTGCCCATGAAGGTGAGGTATCCACCATTAATGGTGGATGCCGTCACGAGGCGGATCATCTTATGCAGCGCTATACCGCGGTCCGCCATATAGGTAGAATGACCGTGCTCAAAATGCCAGTACATGTCGGCATCGACGAGACGGAAGATGATGGTCTTGTCGCCCACCAAAGCCTGGTCGTGACTCTCGGCATAGGAGATGGTCTTCTCATCCTCGCGGCGGTTGGTCATCTCGAACAGGATGTGACCGGCTTTCCAGTCTTCGTCTTTGACCTCTTTGATATACTTGATCCAGAAATCCGGAATACCCATAGCCAGACGATAATCGAATCCTACGCCGCCGTCTTTGATCGGGCACGCGAGGCCCGGCATACCGGACATCTCTTCGGCGATGGTGATAGCATCTGGTTTGACTTCATGGATAACTTTGTTGGCCAGCGTGAGGTACATGAGCGCATCGCCGTCCTCGTTGCCGTTGAAATAAGAAGGATACCCGTTGAAGTCCTCTCCCAGACCGTGACTGCGGTAGATCATCGAGGTCACACCGTCAAAGCGGAATCCGTCGAAATCGTATTCATCGAGCCAGAACTTACAGTTCGACAGCAGGAAATGGAGCACTTCGTTCTTGCCGTAGTTGAAGCAGAGGCTATCCCAAGCCGGGTGCTCACGACGCGGACCGTCATGGAAATACTGATAGCCGGTTCCATCGAAGTTACCGAGTCCCTCCAGTTCGTTCTTGACGGCATGGCTATGCACGAGGTCCATGATGACCTTCATGCCGCGTCCGTGTGCATCGTCGATGAGCGCTTTGAGTTCATTGGGCGTACCGAAACGGCTGCTGGCCGCAAAGAAATTCGACACATGGTATCCGAACGAACCGTAATACGGGTGCTCCTGGATGGCCATGATCTGCACGCAGTTATAACCGAGTTCGGCGATACGCGGCAGCACATCGCGGCGGAACTCCTCGTACGAGTTCACTTTCTCTTCTGCGGAAGACATACCCACATGGCACTCGTAGATGAACAGACCGTCCTTCCCCACTTTCTTCGCTTTAGCCGAGTTGCGATGTTTCCATTCATACGGTTTCTCATCCCAAACTTGAGCCGAGAAGATCTTGGTCTGCTCGTCCTGCACGACGCGGCGTACGTACGACGGTATACGCTCTCCGTAACCGCCGTTCCACTCTACTAACAACTTGTACAACTGCTCATGCTTAATGGCTTTCTCCGGCAGTTTGGCTTCCCACACACCGTTTCCAACCGGTTGCAGACGATAGGCCTCGTCTTTGGCCCAGTTGTTCATATCACCCTTGATATAGATAGCGGTAGCATTCGGTGCCCACTCGCGGAACACCCACTGTTTGTGCGCGCGGTCGTGATGGAGTCCAAAATACAGGTATCCGGTAGCCCACTCGGAAAGCGGCTGACCGCCCGTCAGTTCTTTCTCTTTGTTGACTGCATAGTCATAACGTCCCTGCAATGCACCTTCGTACGGTTGCAGATAAGGATCACGCTCTACGAGCTTTAAGTGTTTTTCTTTCGTAGCCATAATAGTATTGATTTTTCGTAATTCCGTGGTCACGTGGTCACGTGGTCATGACCATTATTGATTCACTCTTGCTTTGACAATGAGTTTGCGGTACTCTTTGCCCGGCGCGATACCCGGTTGGTGAGCATCGGAAGGGAAGAAGACAGCAAAATGTCCGGCAGGAACGGTGAATTTAGCCGTAGCTTTGTCGCCATAGAACTCCACATCTTTGCCTTCATCGTACTCTTGGGTTACGTCCTGGCAATCGACTTGAGCCTTCCAACCCATCACTTCATCATCCCCCAGCGGAATCTGGATATCCAGGTAATCCTTGTGTGCCTCCATGCGGCATTTGGACTCCTCTTTACCCTTAAAATCCACGATGTTAACGAACAAATCCTTGCCATCCAGATAGATCTTGCACGCAGGAAGTTCCTCCAGGTCGTTGTCGTTGTAGAATTGCATGAATTGTTTCAATCCGGGTACGCTGTCGTAGTACCAATCGGCGTTTTCTAATTTGTCGAGTATCATATACAATTATTTCAGATTTATGATTTATGATTTACAAATTTGGGCGCAAAGTTACGAAAAAATTTGCATATGTGCAAGAATTTTTGTAATTTTGCAGTCGATTTTTGTATTTACAAACATATAACCATATGAAAAAACTTATTTTTACGCTGGCAGCGTTTACGCTTATGACAACAGCATGCAGTACCAAACAAGAGCAGACGACGGGTATCGATTTGGCCAATCTGGACACGACGGTCGTTGCGCAAAATGATTTTTACCAGTACGCCTGTGGCGGATGGATGGCCAATAATCCATTGACGCCGGAGTACAGTCGTTTCGGTTCGTTTGACAAATTAGGCTTGAACAATCTGGAGCAAGTGAACGGGTTGATTCAGGAAATCGCAGAGCGAGTTAAGAGTCAAGAGTCAAGAGTTAAGAGAGGATCGGTTGAGCAGAAGATCGGAGACCTGTACAACCTGGCGATGGACACCGCCCGCAGAGACCAAGAGGGCATTGAACCGGTTCGCAAAACACTCGATGAAATCGAAGGAATCAGTTCCCGCGAGCAGTTATCGCGTGTGTTAGGTGAAGCGATGGATTTTCAGTTGTGGGCGATGTATGTCGATGCGGACGCGATGAACAGTTCGATGAACATCATGAACGAGTATCAGGCCGGTTTCTCGTTAGGCGAGAAGGAGTACTATATTGATAACGACGAGCACACGCGCAGCATTCGCGAGGCGTACGTAGCGTACGTAGAGAAGATGTTCGGTTTGTTCGGTTACGATGATCCGGCAGGCAAGGCACAGACGGTGCTTCGTCTGGAGACCCGTTTGGCCAAAGCCGCATACTCGAATGTGGAGTTACGCGACCCGCAGTTGAACTACAACAAGATGTCTCTCGAGGAATTGCAACAATTGGTTCCGCAGGTGAACTGGAGTGAGTATTTCGCAGCGTTAGGCGTTGAGTTAGACAGCCTGTCCATCGGTCAGATTCCTCACCTGCAGGAAGCAGGCCGCATGCTGGAAGACGAGCCGTTGGAGGATCTGAAGACGTTGTTTGCATGGCAAGCGATAGAAGGTGCTTCGTCCTATCTGACCACGGAGATTTACATGACCAGTTTCGATTTCTACGGCAAGGTGTTGTCCGGTCGTGAGGAGCCGAGTCCGTTATGGAAACGCGCCGTACATATCGTGAACGGTACGTTAGGTGAAGCGGTAGGACAGATGTACGTAGCCAAGTATTTCCCGGAGGAGAACAAAGAGCGTATGTTAGCGCTGGTACATAACCTGCAGAAAGCGCTGGGTATCCGCATTGAGAACCTGGCATGGATGAGCGACGAGACGAAAGCGAAGGCGCTGGAGAAGTTGAACGCGATGACCATTAAGATCGGTTACCCGGACACATGGCGCGATTATACGGATCTGGACATCAACGCAGCGGACAGCTATTACACCAACCTGGAGCGTGCGGCTAAGTTCGAGCAGGCGTACAGCCTCAGCTTCCTCGGCAAACCGGTGGACAAGACCAAATGGTACATGACGCCGCAGACGGTGAATGCATATTACAACCCGTCGAGCAATGAGATCTGTTTCCCTGCGGGTATTCTGCAGTATCCGTTCTTTGACATGAGTGCCGACGATGCGTTCAACTACGGTGCCATCGG
>JAFPNK010000031.1 GCA_017401985.1 Paludibacteraceae bacterium
CACACGGCTGTCACCGCACCACCCTACATAGACCTTGTTTCCCAAGAGCCATGCCAAGGCGATGGTACTACCCATTCCCTCATGTTCGGGATTGAGGCGTCCTTCTTCCTTGATAGCTGCGTCTGCCGCTTGAATGGCGTCCGAGATGAAATGTTGGATGGCAGCCGAAGAAGCCAGCACCTTGTCGGTAATGAACTCTTTGGCGAACGCTTTCTTGATAGTAGCCACAGCGATGGCTGAAGCCACCTCTCCTGCGTTCATTCCGCCCATTCCATCACAGACTACCAGCAGTGCGCCTTTGTCTCCCAGGGGTAATGTCTTATCCGCAGTGAAGCCCCAGCTGTCTGCAGCCAGGTCCTCACTGATCTGATAATTATCCTCGTTGTTAGGTCGCCCGGCGGCTTCGCACCGAGCGGCCAAACGAATAATCAAGTCTTCTTTCATTACGATAGCTTTTTATTACTTAACAGCTGCAATTGGAACCACGATACCTGTGGAGCGACCACGACCGGCCGAAACGAGACCTACTACGATCAAGTCATCGTTGGTAGCGGTAGCAAAGACAGGGCCACCGGAGTTACCGTGTTCAAAGGTAGTAGCGGTGGTAAGGATGCACTTGTTCACCAGTCCTTCGCGAGCTACGACAGCCTCGCTATAGATCGGATGAATGTCCGAAGCGGAGTTAGCGCCCAGACCGAACGGATAACCGAGTACGGTCAGTTTGGCTTGAACAGGCAGTTTGGTGGACAAAGCATTGTTATACGGCAGACCGCCGCTCTTGCCGGTACGGTAATATGCCCAATCGAGGTCATCATCTTCCGGAATACGAATCTCGTCACCTGCGTAGTTGTACGCCTTGTCAGACGAGCGATCCACTACCACTTGTTTGGAGGTAAAAGCAATGTGCTCACCGGTAGGCGAATAAGCATCGATGTAACAAACCGCATCACCGCCACCGTGTACAATGGCGTTACAGATGAGGCTGAACTCATCCTCTTCGCTGCTTGGGAACATCCACGGCTCAACCACGTGGCGCGCGGTGACGAAACGACCGTCATCCAACAGGAAACCGGAACCGGTACCAATATTGGTGTACGTACGGGAATCGCCGTCATACGAAAGAACGATCTTGCTGATCTTCACGAAATAGACTTGCGGTTCGCAAGCCGCAATCGTTTTGTTGGAAGTGGACGAACCGGATACACGCGGAGTAGCGGTCGAATCCGAACCACCTGCAGCAGGACTGGCCGGTGCTTGAATGCTCTGAATACGTTTCTTGAGTGCTTCGTTAGCTTTCTTCACGTTCGCTATCTCTGCTTTCATCGCAGCGCTCTCAGCCTCGTGTGCAGCCTGAATCGAATCCGCATCCGCTTGCATCTGTTGAATCTGTGCGGCCGTCATCTTCTCACGTTTCACATCACCCATATGATCCAGCACGCCGTAGGTCACGCCACCTGCAATCAGGAGAACGATCACAGCGCCCATCACAGCCATAGCTGCCTTGTACGGACGCAGCGCCTGCTCGCGGAACAAGGACAAACGACGGCTCAAACCGATACTACCTGTTTTAGCTTTGTTTCCGGTAGGAATGATAAATCCTAATTTCGGTCCGTTCACCGACAGTTGAATCTCATCACCGTTCTGCAGGTACCACTCGTTCTGCACGGGGTGGCCGTTGAGGAAAGTGGTGTTCGTTTTGGACAACTGAATCAATTTCCAGTTCTCTCCGTCCCGCACGATAGCTGCATGACGACGGCTGACTGTTTGGAACGACTCGTCGAACTGAACCTGACACTTGGAATCGCGACCGAGTTCAATCTGGTCCACAATGATCTCTTGCGCTTCGCCTGCCTTGTGATACTTAGACGAGACTTTGTGCTCGAGAATATAATAAGTACGACCTGAACCGTTGAATACGGAACTTAAACCGGCTCCTACCGAACCGCTTAATGAGCGTTTGTACGCTTGTGTTGCTTGTGCCATAATTTATGTGAGTTTAATAGTTAACGTGATTATATATATATTCAATCCAATCGAGTATATCCGTGATACCCACGAAGATACCGAGGGAAGTGAGAACAATCGGCATAATGATTACATTGACCACAAAGAGGATGGTACCGAGAATAAAGAAGATCAGACCGACCTTATCCCATACTCTCTGCTTCTCTTCGAACTCTTCCACAGAGCCTTTGAACTTTTTCCAAGTCCATTTACGTCCTCTGACACCGAGAACGATACGTACAATCAGCGCTGCGGGCCATGCGAAGATCTCCACCAACAGTGCCAGGATCGATCCAACGATAGGAATCACATTCAGCGCTTGCGGGAAGATAATCAAACACGGAACGGCAATCGGCCAATAGACACCATTGAAGGCAGCATAGAGCCAACTGAGTCCGAAACCACCCCAACTCCATTTGTTCAGATTCTTCGGTTCCGGTTTGGGTTCCGGCTTTGGTTTAGCATAAGTGCGTTGCTGATTCGGGTTCGGTACTTCCTCTACCTCCAGTTCCACTACGGGTTCGTTCTCGGGTTCGGGTTCAACGACCGGTTGGTCGCTCAGCAGATTCTCCACGAGCTTCATATCCAGCGCATATTTGCGACCGAGCGTGATGGTGTCGCTCATGGCGATTGAACAGGAAGTGCCCAGCACCTTGACGCCATTCACGTACGTACCGTTAACACTGTGATCCTCGAGCGTGTAGGTGTCGCCCGCGCGTGTGATAGTCGCGTGGTTACCGCTAACGGTGGTGAATTGTCCCGGAACCACAATAGATGAGGTAGCGTTTCTACCGATTGTAATTTGATTCATAATGTATTGTTTGTTGTTTATTAATATGCTTCAACTCTTAGTTTGGTATCTCCGACGGAGATTATATCGCCCGGCTGGACGAAATAACCGCTTGGTGTCACCTCTTTGGCATTGACGAATGTGCCATTCATCGATGTTTTCCAGCCATTCGCTGCGTTTTTGTCCCACTGTCCGTCACGTATGAACCACTGGTTCGATGCCTGTTCGCACTCAAACGTGCAGTGACGGCGAGAGATATAACTGCTGCCTTCTTCCACGATCGGAATCGTGTTTCGCACCGATATATCGCTTCGTCCCATGGTCACGATGCCGCCTGTTTTTCTGCCCATGGCGGTCAGGTCGTATGTCTTGCCGTACTCGTCACCCTGCATGATACGCAGCAGGTAACCGCTTATCACAGCAGGAATAACCAGATTATCGGCAGACTGATGGCGATCGAAGGCATGATTGCCGGACGGAGGAGGCAGTAGTGCCAGCACTTCGTCCACTGACTG
>JAFPNK010000032.1 GCA_017401985.1 Paludibacteraceae bacterium
ATATTATATATTATATATATAATATACATTCCCTTGCCTCTTTTTTGTTAAAAATACTAAAAAACCGCCATCTTTTGGATGACGATTTTTGAGTTCTACCGTATCGGTTATAGTTATTACAGTTTGAAGGTAATAGGAATCGTGTACCTCACGCGAACCGGTTTGCTCCGTTGTAATCCCGGTTTCCACTTTGGCATCGATTGGACAACGCGGCGAGCCTCCTGATCTAACGATTCATTACCGCTTGAACGAACCACCTCAACGTCTGAAATGGAGCCGTCTTTGTTCACAGTGAACTGGCAGATGACACGCCCCTCAGCGCCATCTTTCTTCGCGTCCTCGGGATACTTGATGTTCTCGCTCAGGAATTTAAACATCGCCTGCTGTCCACCCGGGAACTCCGGCATCGTTTCTACAACCATGAAGACCACCTCGTCCTCGTCTTCCTCTACTGCCTCCGAGGCATAATTGGCGGGAGCCGCAAAAATCGTCCCCGCACTCACGGTGCACATCACCGCTGCGAATAATAAAAATAGTTTTTTCATAATATTAATGTATTTGTACACATAAATCATAGTCTCAGTCGCGAGGGGGGAAGAGGAAACGGAAACGCGGGGTGAGTTCCGGAGTGGGGAAGAGCAGTTCGTGGTGAGCGTCGATGAAGAACGGGGCACTGTGGTTGTAGCGGAAATAGTGATTGCCATCGTACAACCATGCGTGTATATACAGCGTTTCGCCCGAGTGCAGCACAATATATGCGTGGCTCATGGCGTATCGACCTGTGCCCATCATTTCGCCGTACCAATGTGCGACATCCGTGGGTTTGAACGTGATGACCGATTCCTTATGACGATAGGTGAGCGTGTACGTGCGTAGGTCAATGGTGAGCGTGGTGCGACGCGCATACAGATAATTGCGCCAGGCGTAGTACAACTCCGCAAAGCAACCTGCTGCCAGCAGGAGTACCAACCACCACATGCGGATTAGCACCACCGCCAGCACCGCCACGGCACCTACCAGACAACCGGATAGCAAAAGCAGTACAAAGAGCCCTTTGCCGTTGGTCTTAAATTGATGTGTAGTCAAATCAATCATTTATTGCGGTGCAAAGGTACACAAAAAATATGATATACGCAAATAAATGTAAAATAATTTGCACATTTGAAAAAATTGTCGTACCTTTGCAGCGGATTTAGATTATGCGTTATGAAAAAGAGTTTTTTGCATAAGATGAATATTGTGCTTGGAGCAGCGAGTCTGCTTCTGGCCGGTTGTCACAGCACGAAGACCGTAGTGAAGGAAGAGGGTTCGGCTCGTCCGATGCTCAAATACGGTGTTCCGGCGCAAGTGGTAGCGCTTTACGGCGTGCAGACCGATTATGATGCGGATGTGTGGACACTGCCTGCTGACAGCACCGCCCTTCCCGACAGCACCACCGTCATGGATACGGTGCCTGCTCCGCGCCCCAGACCCGTCATCGCCAAGTACGGAATACCTGCTCCGATGGATTTCGTGCAATAAGCAATAAGCGACAGTTTTTTTGCAGAAATCTTAAAAATTGTATATTATTCAAACCCTAAAATGCGTCTCCCACAAAGAGGCGCATTAATAATTGTGCACTTTTTCGTAAGTTTTGCTCTTGTGTACTTGCCGGAAAAGCAGTAATTTTGCACCCGATTAAAAATCGGGTTTTTCGGAACCTTTGTTTTGTAACGAAAAGAACAAAAAAGATATGAGAAAATTTGTACAAAGTGTATTAGTCGTTTTGATGTCGATGATGACATCTGCGGTACTCGCGCAACAGCTGCCTGACCCGGGTTTTGAGGATTGGTCAGGCAAGCAATTCAACGGAGCTGCGCAACCCAAGTACTGGAACTTCTCCAATGTGGACCAGTTGGGTCAGAAATTCAATTTTGCACACGAGACGACCGGTCGTAGCGGCAAAGCGCTGCTGATTCAAGACCAGTTCGTGGGGGTGAATATCTTAGGCGCTAATGTCGGAGCGACCTCTCCGGGTTATGTGTCATTAGGTCACCCTTGGGCCTACGTATCCAGTTTAACAGCTCTCGACGATGCGACTGCCGGTACGTACGGAGGTATCTCGTTTACTCACCGTCCGGACTCGATGGTGGTGTGGATCAAGCGCTACTACGACAGTTCGGTCACCAATCCCGCCGGTGATCACACCAGCGATGAGCAGTTCCATCTGCTGTATTACGCCTGGTCAGGTACCTCGCAAGGAACCTCGTACAAAGCGAAAGACTTGTCTTGTACCAATCTGTCCTCTGCCGCACCGGATTATTGTGTGGATGAGGAGTCGGATATTCGTCTGGCTACTAACGGAAACGAGTGCGGTACACCGAAAGTGCAGGCCAAGCAGATTGCAGAGGGATGGTATCACGAGGCGAAGAAATACCAGAACTGGACCCGCATGGTCGTGCCTATCTTTTATCTGAACGATGATACGCCGCAGAAATGTAATGTCATCCTGTCTGCCGGTCGTTATCCAGATTTCCGTGCGAACAACGGTCAGAACGCCGGCAGCTCGCTGGTAGTGGACGATATATCGCTCGTCTATTCCAGCAAGATTCAGAAGCTCTATATCGGTGGTAAGGAGTGGAAAGGCTTCGACCCGAACAACACCGGAATTCAGGTGTATGCCTTAGGTGCCGGAGCTACCGCTATTCCTGCCATTGAGGCCCTGCGCGGTGCCGGTAAGTTGACGAACAGCAAGAATGCTACCACCAATTTCCCGGGCCGTCGTTTGAACAGTACGGAGTGCCGCATTGTGAATGGCCAAGTGGATGGTGACCCGACGACGATCACCGTGACCGCTGAGGACGGCAGTTCGACAACGGTCTATCGCATCAAGTTCGTTTCGCAGACCAGCAATAACGCCCGTTTGGCGGATATCCGTGTGAACGGTCAGACGATCAGCGGATTCAATGCCTACCTGACGAACTACAACGTAGCGCTACCGTACGGTACGACCGAAGTGCCGGTGGTGGAAGCTACGGCGCAAGACGCAACGGCACAGGTGGTGATTACCCAACCGACCTCCACCACCGGTACCGCCACTATTGTGGTTAATGCCAGTGACGGAACCACCACGATGACCTATCGACTCTCGTTCTCCGTAGCTGCAATGACGGATGTGACGCTGAAGAATATCTTTGTGGACGGCAACCCGCTCCCCGGATACGTACCGACTAAATCGAACTACACGGTTTCTCTGCCTTTGGGTACGACCGCTGCACCGGCTATCACCTGGCAGTCGGCTTATGCGGACGGCGTGCAGACCGTCACGCTGTTAGGTAACAGCTTGGAGAACGGCGCACAGATACAAGTAACGATTCCCAACACTACGCTCTCGAAGACCTATAAGCTCACCTATAAGATTGAGGCATCGTCCTATTCGCTGCTGTCCGGCATCGCCTTAGACGGCGAAGCGCTGGAGGGCTTTGCTCCGGAGAAGACAGCTTACACCATCACCTTACCTATGGGTGCGACCAGTCTGCCGGCTATCACATGGACCCAAGGTGATCCGTATCAGACGGTTCGGATGACCGAGGGTGGAGTAGAAGGTATCACGCGTATCGAGGTGACGGCAGCCAGCGGTGCTACGACTACCTATCGACTGACCTTCAAGACCGAGAAGTCGTCTAATAACGCGCTGGCCGGCATTGCGCTGGACGGCGAAGCGCTGGAGGGTTTTGACCCCGAGACGCTCAGTTATCAGATCACCCTTCCTGCCGGTACAACCGCCCTTCCGACGGTCAGCTTCACCACCGGTGACAGCTATCAGACGGTGGCACAGACGGTTAACCAGACGCTGATGACCGTGCGCCTGACCGTAACGGCAGGAGACGGCTCGACACGCGTTTATACGCTGGCGTTCGAAGTGGAGAAATCCGCGAACGCATTGCTGCAGATGATTTATCTGAACGGTCAAGAGCTGGCCGGTTTCCAACCGGAACAACTGGACTACGCGCTCGTTTGGACTGAGGCTACGATGCCGCAAGTGAGCGTATTGGGTAACGAAGGCCAATCGGTGGCTATCTCGAGCCCCGCTTCGTACGGTCTGGTGCGTATCGTGGTTACACCGGAAGAGGGTTCGCCCAACACCTACACCGTGCGTTTGAATTCGCCGGACGAGGTGGCACTGCCTGCTTTCCCGACCGATTCGTTCACGCGCTCCAACGAAGCTCGTCTGGCTGCGCTTTATATCAATGGCCAGTTATACGAGGCGTTCAATGCCGAGACATATAACTATACTTATCCTTTAGCGGCACACACGTATCAAGTGCCGGCAATGATGCCCGTGGCCGGCAAGGCGGGTCAGACCATCACGATAGAGTACGGCGCGGTGAACCGCCCGACCGTCATTCGCGTGCTGGCACCGGACAAACAGACGACCAAGACCTATACGGTGCTCTTCACCGCTCCGCAGTCGTCTAACACCACCTTGGCCGGCGTGGAGATAGAAGGTATCTCGTTCGAGTTCGACCCTGCTACGCATACGTACACGGGCTTGCATGTTCCTTTTGATCAGACTGTCTCGCCGACCATTACGGTTGAGCGCAGTGAAGCCGAGCAGTCGCTCGTTATCACCGAGGCGCCGATCGGCCTGCCTTCCACCGTGGAGGTGACCGCCGAAGACGGAAGCAAGGCTGTCTACAGCTTCTCCTTTGAACGCGGTCTGCCTACTTTGCCGAATGAACTGCTGAGTATCATCATCGAAGGAGCGGGCGGATTGGATCTGTCGCAAGGAACGGAATTCAGCATCGAGCTGCCGTTCGGTACGGATTCGTTGAAGTTCACGGATATCATCAAGAATTATCCGGAGCAGCGCCTGACGATTGTGAACGGCGGTCCTCACGGTACCACCACGGTGACCGTCCATTCGCTCAATCCGGCGGATGCGGACAAGACGTATACGCTGCATTCGCGTGTGTCGCAGGTTGATTCGGCGATGCTGACGGATCTCCAGTTGGACGGTGTGACGATTCCGTATTTCCAACCGAACGTATATAGTTACGTCGTATCGCTTGACGACAACGATCTGCCGGAAATAAGCTGGACTGCGAAGGAAGGAGCCGCAGTGGCGCTGACGGACTCTACGTACAAGTACATCCGTCTGACCAGCACGAACGGCGCATTCGCCCATACGTATCTGGTGACTTTCTTCTACGCTAACGATCTGTCGTTCGATCTTGATTTTGAGAACTGGGACGCAGCGCATAACGACGATGCCGGCAAGGACGGTTCTGTGCCTCACGGCTGGTACGCACCGATCAATGGCGTCACCTCCGGTTCGAAAGGTTCGTATGACCCGAGTCCCTGTTCGGCTGCTTCGTCGGCCTACAAGACCAGCGGTAACAACTCGGCGCAGCTGAAGACCTCGTTCCTTTATACGTCCACAGAAGCCATCCCGGGCTTCCTGTCGCTGTCCGAGCCGACGGTCAGTGTGGGTGCTTATCTGGTAGTTAGCCATATTTCCTCCACGATAACCTACGGTGACCCGAGGCAATTCCGCAACACGCCGGATCAGGTACAATTGGATTACCGCCTCGAATCCACACAGAAAGTGACCGGTTGGCGATTCCTCTATGACGCCAACGGAGGCAAGCAAATCAATTATTCGCAGAATTTCAGTGCGTTCACCGCGAACCAGTGGAATACTTTCAGCCAGAACATCACCTACGCAGCCGGATATATGCCGTCCACGCTGGATATTCGTATC
This sequence comes from Paludibacteraceae bacterium, assembly GCA_017401985.1. Taxonomy (GTDB): domain Bacteria; phylum Bacteroidota; class Bacteroidia; order Bacteroidales; family Paludibacteraceae; genus Colicola. The sequence continues at coordinate 5,744 of JAFPNK010000032.1, forward strand.
AGCGCGGCGCAGACTGATGACTTGAATACCTATTACATAGGAGACTTGATTAATGAAAGCAAACGACACCTGTCCACTATGTATTTCGATAACCTGCGTCTGAACTACAACAGTGAGTTGACGGCTCTCTATGCGAATGGGCGCAAAGGACTGAAGAGCGCAAACAACTTCACGGTCACCCTGACAGATGCCGAGACGGTAGGTATTCCGGAACTGACCTTCACGCATAAAGTGAGCGACCAGATGCCGGTGATCATGAACTGGTCCGAAGAGGTAAACAACGTACGTACGGCTTCTATTCGCATCTATGGCGAGGATACGCAGTCGTACACCGACTATACACTGAAAGTAACCCGTCCGAAATCGAAGAATACCAATTGTGTTTGTAAGGTGAATGGGTATGACCTGACGGTGCTTCAAGGTTCGCCGTACCAGACCGTGGCCGTCACCAAGAACGACACCGCGTATGTAGTTACGGTGACAGCTGAGAGCGGCGCACAAAAGGTTTATTATGCCGCTTGGCATCCGGAGGAGGCCGTAGTAGGCGGAACAGCCGTTCAAACAGTGGTTCCGGCCGATCATATACCCGGTCAGTCCACCGGTCGCTTGTCGGATCTGGAGGAAGAGCCGGTACTTAATTTCAAACGTGAGTACGCGCTGGATAGTGTGTCGATGATCACGACCGACAGCTGTCATATGATCACGGTTTACGGTACGACCCATGACTCGACGTACATCGTACCGCTCCATCCGTCCAACAATGCCTTGCTGGCATCGATGAATATGAACAATGCGCCGGTACCGGGATTCTATGAGGAGACCTTCGATTACGTGATCTCTTTGGTTTCGCTGGATGATTTCTCGGCTACGCCGCAAGATCCGGATGCGGAGGTGCAATATACCTTCGTGCCTATTGATGACGCAAACACGGCCGTGTTCGTACAAGTGACGGCACCGGACGGAGTGACTCAGTGTCGCTACACAGTGCTCGTACGTATGCACGCGCTGGCAACGGAGGCGTACCTTGTTTCTATCACGGCGAATGAGACCATGCTGAGCGGATTCGCATCCAACCAGTACGACTATACCATCAATCTGCCGGCCGGTTCGGCTATTCCGCAGATGGCTTCGGTAGCCTGCGAAGGCGCTACGGTGGATCTGCAGACGGTTATGAACGGTTCGTCCGCTGTGGTGAGCTTCACGGTTACCTCCGAAGACGGACTGACGCAACACACCTACACGGTGAACGTACATGTGCTGCCGTCGGAGAACTGCTTGCTGACCGGACTCTATGTAGGCGACGATGCTGTTGAAGGATTTGCATCCGACCAATTGAATTATGCTATCGAACTGCCCTGCGGTACGACTTCGTTGCCGGAGATCGATTATATCAAAGCAGACCGCACGAGTACGGTGCAGGTAGATACGGTCGGCACGGATGTGACCGTTACTGTAACGGCCGAGGACGGCGTACACCAGACTGTTTATACCATTCATTTCACGATTGCTAAATCGACCAATGCCGGCTTGCAGTCCATCTCGCTGGACGGCGAAGCGCTGGAGAGCTTCTTCACGGATGAGTTCGCGTACGCCGTCCAATTGCCGTACGGTGCTACCAAACCGGTTATCACCGCCGTACCGACGGACAGCAAGGCGGATGTGCAGATACAAGGCGACACGATTACCGTGACTGCGGAAGACGGTGTACATACGAGCACGTATATACTGACGTTCACCTATGCGCCTTCCACCAACGCCTTGCTGCAGTCCATTGACCTGAACGGCGTGCAGCAGAGCGGCTTCGCTCCGGATGAGTATGTCTATACGAATGGCGTTTCGTTCGGTTCGCCGATCCCGCAAGTGACCTGGGTAGTAGGCGATGAGCAGCAGAAGGTGGATACGGTGTGGACCAGCGAGACCCAACTGACGATCACTGTGACCGCCGGAGACGGTATCGCTACGGCCGAATACACGCTTACGTTCGAGTTTGTGCTGTCGTCTGACTGGCACCTGACAGACCTGCAGGTGAACGGTACTACGATCAGCGGATTCCAATCGGACAGTGTAGCCTATAAGATCGAGTATCCGGTAGGTACTCCGGAATCGGCTTTGATGGGAACGGAAGACATCCGTGTCGTGACCGCTGAGGGAACGGCTACAGTGACGATTGAGAAGGACGAGTATAACACGATCACTATCTTCATCACCGCGCCGGACGGAACGGTAGGCGTTTATACGATTGAGCAGACGATCCTGCTGTCCGACGAAGCGCGCCTGAGTATGATCTGGCTGGGCGAACAAGAGGTACGTGCGTTCCAATCCGATTCGCTGACCTACGTTATCACGCTGGTACCGGGTTCGGTAGTGCCGGAGATAACGGCTCAGACGATGGATACGCTCGCTACCTGGGAGTTGGGTATGGAGACCGAGACGGAGAACGGCAAACGCGTGGAAGTGTATAGCGAAGCGCAAGACGGTACGCAGTTGGTCTATGTGCTGGAGTTCGTCTATGCCAACTGGATTGCGTCCAGTGTTGTGGATGAAGATGACTACCTGTTCTTCTATGTCGGCAACGGTCAGTACAAAGCCGTGACGATAGGCATCGGTATTCAGTTCGCTGTCTATGATGCAGGCGGACACCTGCTCCAGATCGGTGAACTGCCGGTGGCTGACCCGGCTGATGTGTATGTGACCGTTGATCCGGAGAGCGGTAACCAGATTTTGGACCAAGCAGACCCGGGTGCGGAGGGTATCTATTTCACTCCGGAAGTCGGAAAAACATATTTCTATGTTTTCTTCGATTCGAAGACCAAACGCATTGCGAAAGGCGGCAAATTTGAGTTTAAACATTAAAAACTGAAAAAAAATCCCATGTACATTTGCGTATGTGGGATTTTTTTTGTATCTTTGCAGCCCAATAAGAAATTTACGACTCGAATGACTGAACCGCGCAAAAAGAAAAGAGTACTGGTGACGTATATAGAGGCCGGTTTTGGCCATATTACGACCGCCAATTCGATTGCGGATGCCATTGAAGCCCTGCATGATCCGAACATTGAGCTGATTCGGAAATATACGTTCAAAGACGACCCCACTTTGCGCAAGCTGGAGTTGAGGTTTGTGAAAGATGTCAAGTGGGCGAACACGTTCCCGTGGCACAATTATATTCAAATGGCAGCTACCCACATAGGTGGCATTCATAACTCGTTGCCGTTTGTAGTGCACACGGTCTATCGCAAGGAGCGCAAGATCTACCTCCGTATGTTGGAGCAGATCAAGCCGGATATCATCATTGATACGCATTACCTTACCTCGTTCCTGGCTACGGAGTACCGTGACCTGATTGACCCGCATGTGAAGGTGGTGACCTACAATCCGGACAATAATGTGCACAACTGGTGGAACATCAGGGTGGATAAGTTTGTGGTGAACTGTCTGATCGGTTTCCACGACGCGCTGGAGCATGATTTCACGCGTAAGCAATTGATGATCACTCCGTTTGTGACGCGCAAGGAGATCATGGAGGTGACGGAGAGTAAGGAGTTCTATCGCGCCAAGTACGGATTGCCGGAAGATCGTTTCACGGTGATGATTGCTGCGGGCGGTTATGGCAAATCGGGTATGAGTAGGGTGGTGAAGGCGTTGCTGCATCACGTGAAGCACCCGATCACGCTGATCGCTATCTGCGGAACCAACAAGCGCTTGTACCGTAAGTTGGAGCAGCAGAAAGGTAAGTTCCCTATGGTTGACTTGCGGCCTTATGAGTTTGTGGACAAGGTGTATGAGTTGAATCGTGCGGCGGATGTGTTCCTGACCAAAGGCGGCCCGAATGCTATGTTAGACAGCGCGCTGATGGGTGTACCTATGGGTATTTATTACTGCGCATCACCGATTGAGTATATCTCTCGTCATCTGTTCACCAACGTGCTTAACTGCGGTCGTTCGTTCAATCAGTCGTGGCGTATCGTGAAGTGGATCAATGAGTGTGTGTCCGATCCGCAGATCTTGGATATCTATAAAATGGGTGCCGCTAAAGTGCGTCAGGACGGCAACGGAGCCGTGCAGATAGCTCAGTTTATCCAAACATACGAGTAACAACGCGATGGATGAAGCAGCCAAGACATCGAAAGAGAACCGCTCTGTAGCGTCCCGCTTCAAGCCCTCTATGGTCATCTGGCCGATCTTGTTCGGTCTGATGGGTGTGGGGTATATGCTCTGGCGCGAGATGCGGAACGGTATTCCGACCGAACCGCTTACGCTCAACCAGCATTGGTGGGTGTTCGCGATCCTGGTGGTGGTCTGCACGCTGCTGAAGGATTTTGCGGGCATGTATCGTCTGCTCGTTATGTCCGGTGTGCCGCTTAAGTTCCGTCAGCTGTTCCGCGTGCGTATGCTTTATGAGTTCACGTCCGCCGTCACGCCTTCTGCTGCCGGTGGTTCGTCGCTCGAGGTGGTGTTCATTCACCGCGAGGGCATTAAGGTCAGTCGGGCTACCTCCATGACGATCCTGGCGCTCTTTATGGACGAGATGCTGATGATCGTGTTCTTCCCCGTGCTGCTGTTGTTAGTGCCGTATAACGAACTGTTCACTGCCGATGGGTATTTCCAGTACGGTTATCTATGGGCTTTTCTGATCGGTTATGGCATGAAGCTCATCTGGGTGTCGCTGCTGTTCGTCGGGATTTTCTGCAAACCGTCCGTGTTTGTGAACATCATCAGTCTTATTTTCCGCATTAAGTTCCTTCGCCGTTTCCGCACGCGTGCGCTTCGTACGGCTGTAGAGTTACGTCAATGCGCGCAGGAGATACGGCATGAGTCGTTCGGTTACTGGGTGCGTCTCGCCCTGGCTACCATCGGTATATGGGGATTCCGATTCCTGATAGCGAACATGGCCATCATGATCTTCAATCCGCTGACGGTTGATGCGAACGTCATGTGCTTTGCACGTCAGTATATATTGGGTATCGTCACGATGATCGTGCCTACGCCGGGCGGAAGCGGATTCGCAGAGGTGATGTTCGACGGATTCCTCGCGGAGTATATCCAGCAGAAGATGTCCACCGTGGTCATCACGTCCATCTGGCGTCTGTTCACCTATTATTATTACTTAATCGCCGGAGTCATCATTCTTCCGCAGTGGCTCGGCCGAAGCAAACTCATCAAGAACCGCTCCCATGCAAGCAAGTGATATCCTCTTTTGTATCTTCAATTATCATGAAGCCGCCAATGCCGAGTTCCTTTATCGCGAACTGCGGCCGGCTTTTGAGTGCCATATAATCGATGCGGATAGCGGTCAGCGTCCCGACCCGTGTGGCGGCGATACGGTCTATCTGCCGAATGTGTTCTATTCGGGCATGATGCATCACGCCATCACGATGGCGGAGCAGGGGCATTATCCGTATCTGTTCTTCATCTGTTCGGACGTGCTGATGTCACACGAGGCGTTGGAGCAGCTGAAGCATATACTGCTCACGGAGAACTTCGACGGAGTAGGCGTCTATTGTCCGTCCCACGCGGACAACTCCTACACATGGGTGGCCTGGTCCTATTCGCGCCAAAGCGGCAAACGCCGTAGTGTGGCATTCGCGGAAGGAATGTTAGGCATGTATTCCCAACGCGTGTATAAGCAGTTGGAACCGCTGGATATCAATCCGCACGGTTGGGGACTGGATCTGGTGGCTTGTTTCTATGCGCGGTACTGGGGATTGAAATGCGAGATAGACGACCGTTTGTCCATCACACATCCCAAAGGTGATGTGCATAAGAACCAACTCGCGCGTGACGAGGCGCGGGCGTATTTGATGCGTTATCCCGAAGGAATGGCAATCCGGCGTTATTGGGTAGGGTGCTCGCTGCGCAATGCAGGCATCCAGCCGTTTATACTGCCGGCTTCGTATCGAAAGTGGTTAAAAGTGTATCTGCCGTTCTACCGGTTCTTCCATCGGCATTGATCAGCGCCAGCGGTATCCGATAACCAGTGATACCGACTGAGGATAGATAAGGGCGTCCGCTACAGGGTCGCCTTTTTTCTCGCTGTAGAAACCGGCTATATCGGACAGACTGACCTTGTATGTCGCATTGATGATCATACCGAACGGACACTCGTATCCGACCAACAGACAGGCTCCGAAATGGTTGTTGTGCAGTTGGTACAAGCGGCTGTAGTCATAGGGCGCTGGCGATTCTTCGGCTACGATCTTGTACGCAGGCATGGCTGTAGCAGCAGGCGATTCGTCCAGATTGATGAACTTGTTCTTGATGTTCGAAGCGAAGGTGAAATGCGTGAATATACCTCCGCCGAACTGGATATAACCCTTCTCCATATTCCCGTATCGGCCTAAGAAATAGATAGGCACCTCCGCGCCAAACGACCAGAGGTGGTTGGTGGTGTTGGTAGCTTCGAAATAGTTCTGCTGCGCGGTGATGAGCACTTGTGGTTGGATGGAGAAATGCTGGTTCAATCTAAAATCCAGGAATCCGCCCAACTCCCCGCCGATACGCATGTAGGAACTCATGGGCTGGTGGTTGCGGGTGATGATAAAATTGCTGACGTTCGCGCCGGCAAACACACCGCCGGACACCATTCGCGGCAGTTTCTCCTGGTCCAACGAATCGAGCAGGCGCTCGGTGTTAAACTCCACCAACCGTGCTTTCGTCTCTTCCAGCGAGGATGGTGTTGTCTGTGCCGCTACGCAGAGCGCTGCACAGAGCCAGGAAAGCACAAAAATTGTCTTTTTCATGTTATCGTTCCTTTCTAAAACTCAAATCTGACTGTCACTTTCACGCCGTTGCGTCCCCATGCACCTATTCGGCGACGACCGTGTATCATCACCGGCTCTCCGTTCTCATCGACCGCCGGTTGGAAGCCAAGCGTCGGGTTGAGCGGGTCAACCGGTTCCATCTTACGAATCATATAGGGCAACTCGTAGTCGTTGTACGTCAGACGACGAATATAATCGATGCGAATGAATTTGAAGATGTTCTCAAATCCTGCGGTGATCTCCATATACGGCAGTTTGCCGATCGGCGAGGAGGTGCTGTAGCCGTCACGAAGGTAGCCGTTATGGTCGAAGGCGTTATCCACGATTCCGTTCTCCCACTCCGAATGCGGGAAGTCATACAAACCGCTGTTGGTCTCCAGGTACGGGTTGTTCTTCTTGGTCAAACCGCCGTATATACCTGCGAAACTGACTACTCCGCGCAGTTTCATTTTGTTGATGCCCGGAATACGGTTGAGTATCCATCCCTTGAAATAATAGGTGGTGTACAGCGACACATACTCGTCCATCATGAACTCCATCGGTTTCATCAGGTTGAAGGCACGCTGGCCCAACAGAATACTGGTGGAGGTAGGCGGTATATGCAGCTTGGTGAACGGTACTTGTTGCCAGATCATACCGGTCTGGATACGCAAGTCCAGGTGACCGAAGGCCGAGAACCAGAAACGCTTGTCGAACATCACTTCCGTCTTGTTGTACAAGAAGCCTTTGCCTCCGTTGTGCCGGTCGTCGAGGTAACCCAGATAATGGGTCAACTTGATGGTCGGAGCATCTTTCTCAATCACCCACGGACTCTTGATTCCTTCACGGTCCATACCGATGGTGGATCCGGGCGAGTACTCGAAATCTAACATCAACTCGTAGTTGCGATAGGACGGTATGTCGGTGAAAGAGTGGGTGTAGGTGGTGTCCAAGCCGTTGATGTGCTGTGTATAATCAATGCGGTTATAGTGCAGCACGCCGGCCGCTTCGTTGTTCGTGTAGTCAAAATAGGTGGAGAAAATCATGTTGTTCCGCCACTCTTTCATGTACTCCACTTTGGCGTGGAACACGTACTGCGCGAAGGGCATAGTCGGTTTGCTGGTCGGGATAGACATCAGGATATTATCCCGTCGAACAACATCGGTTATCTGTCCGGGTTCCTCTACATCGTACTGTGCGGTGAGTTGCAAATGGTGTTTAATGCCGTCGTACGGTTGGTTCTTATGCTTGCCGAAGGTATAGACGACCGTTCCGCTGTACTTGGGTCGCAGGTCTTTGATACCATAGGCCACATAGCCGCGGAAGTAAACCTGGTCGTGCAGTCGAGCCGTTGAACCGCCACCTACGCGGAAACGGACACCTTCCAGCATGTTCCAGCTCACGAAGTTAAAGATCGGACCGAAATCAAATTTACTCAGATACATGAACTCCGCCTCACGTGTCGGGATATATCCGGTGGTAAGCGCATTGGCGAACAGTGCAAGGCTGTTAAACTTAGGCGTGTTGGTGAACTCGCGCACCAGGTCCACTACCGAACTCTCGTACGGTGTGAGCGGTTCAGGACGCATACTATCCGTCCAGTAGCCCTCGAAGACCAATTCAGCGGTCGTATCATTCGTCTCCACCTCATTGGCGGCCGTCAGGCTGGAGAAGGTCTCTCTGGCAATCGGTGTCTCCAAATCCCAACCGGTGTAGATCTTCGTCTGTCGCGCCAACATACCCTTTTTGTTGTTCAGGATATAGAACTTAGCATAGGTGCTCGTTCTATCCGGTGCCCATAAGCCGTTCTCCAACTGCTTGTAACTGTGCTCGATGGAGAAATTGCTTACGAAATTGAGGTTGATATCCGGCGGCACGTTGATGGCGTATTTCTTGAGGCGGTACGTGGAGTCATTGACGATGTACAAGTGACCCGTGAAACCGTAACTCTCCGAGTTAACCGGCACGAACGCCAGGTCGATACACGGATAGCCGTCCACCATGATCGTGTCCATGATGTAATACTGATAGAACGTGACGGCCAGGGTAGAGGACAAGGGGGATACGAAACGGTTGAACAGCAGGTTCATGTTGTTGTCGTTGATGTCCACGTCCTTAAAAATGGCGTTCATGTTCTCCTGGAATGCATCAGAACCGATGACGCTCTCGATACCGAAGATGCGCTTCTTATCCAGCACTTTCTTCTCTCGGTGCGGTTTGCGCTGATAATACTCCGTGTTCAGGTGCTCGCGAATACTGACGGTCACGTTCGGATAAACGCCGGTGGTATCGATGTATTTCTCCACAAACGCGAAGTCCCGCCAGAAGGGTTTCTCCCAGTTCACTTGGATATTATCCAGCGCGAAGGACATACGCGAATAACTCTTCGCGGTGTATTGATCCACTGTCTTGACCTGGAACGAATCTTTATGCGCGATCACGTTCTTGATCAACTCTACCGCCGGATTACCTTTGCGCTTATACTCACGTTTGCGGTGCTTCGGCGTTACGACTATGTCTTGCAATCCGTACACATCAGGCGTCAGTTTGACCTTCACATTGGTACGGTTCTGTCCCTTACGCAGTGTCAGCATCTCGGTCTTGTAACCGATCATCTGAATATTGAGCGTAGTGTATCCGGCGGTGTTGCTAATGGTGAAGTTACCGTCCAGATCGGAGGTTGTTCCTACTTCCGACGGTACCATGCCTTGGCTGGTGGTCGATTTGAGGAAGTAGATCTGCGCGAACGGCAAGGTCTCGCCTGTGTCGCCATCTACCACCACGCCCGAGATACTCGTGCGTACCTCCTGTGCCTGCATCGGAAGCAGGATCAGGGACATTAGAATGATGAATATGTATTTACTCTTGCTCACGTAAACTCTGTTCGTGTATAATGTCGAATAACTGTTTAACAAAATGTTCGGGCAATCCTTTCTCTTTTGCCCACGCTTCTCGTTGTGTGAGAATCTGTTGAAAACGCTGAGGTTGCAGTGGAGCGACCCCATGCGCTTTTTTCCACTTGCCGATACGCTGACTGACCTCCATTCGCTGATAGATCGTCTCCCACAAGGCGTCATCCAGTTCATCTATCTCCGCCCGAAGCCAGTTCAGTTCGGTGTCCTTCAAATCTGAAATCTGAAATCTGAAAAACCGCTCGCGATTAATCGTTTGAGCGAAGCGAAATAAGAAATCTGAAATCGCCGCAGGTGTAATCTGTTGCTTGGCATCCGATAAGGCCTCGGAAGGCTTATGATGTACCTCCACCATCGCGCCGTCCAGTCCCAATTCGTCTATCTTGGTCATCAGCGTCGGCACTTGTGCCGCATCGCCGCTCATGTGACTCGGGTCCAGCAGCATCGGGACATCCGGTCGGGCGAGCCGTACTTCGTGCGCTATACGCCAACAGGGCTGATGGTTACATCCGCGGTGGATGGCGATCACCGACACACCTGTCTTCTCCAAGCGCTCTATGTTACCAAGCCATAACTGAGCGTCCGCGTTCACGGGATTCTTGATAAAGATACCATACGGATTAAAGGCCTGAAAACTCAAACTCTCCGCGATGTTTTGTACTGCAATCGGGTTGGCGGATGTGCGGGCACCGATCCAGATATAATCGATGCGTGCCTTCATCGCCGCCTCCACGTGTTCGGGAGTGGCCACTTCAGTGGCTACCGGCACGCCGTACGTACGCTGTACTTCCTGCAGCCAAGCCAAGGCTTGTTCGCCGGCTCCTTGAAACGTATGCGGGCTCGTGCGCGGCTTCCATACGCCCGCGCGAAAAATAAACGGCACCTCACCGCAAACGTCTTTTAACTGCTTTGCGGTGAGGATTACTTGCTCACGGCTCTCCGCCGCGCAAGGTCCCAGAATATAAAAACGTTCAGCTCTCAGATTAGTACGTCAATTGTGCGCGGAACACCATAGCTCCGGGAGTGAAGTTGGCCGGATAGAAATAATCGGAAACGGTGTAATAGACCTCAATATATCCCACGCCGTACAAGTAGTCCACGTGTTGCGCGTAGTAGAAGGTGTTGGTACCGTCGTTCTCCACCATATACGTTGTCTCCGGCAGGGCTACCTGATACGCGTTGCTCGAACCGCTGTTGTACTCGCGGCTTACACTGACCTCTCCGTAGTTGTACACGTCTCTGGTGAGCTGATCTACGGTAAAATGGCAGTAGTACGAATTCGAATTGCTGTTATACAACCATTCGTTTTGGTTGCAGACCAAATCAATCGTTTTCTTGTGGAACTTACAGTCCACGTCCGAAGACGAACTATTCATGATACATCCGGTAAAACCGAGACTGATACATGCCAACAGACAAATGATAATACTCTTTTTCATACCCATAACTAATTAAATGTATAAAAAACCTTTGCGGCTGCAAAGGTACTGCTTTTTTACGACATATGCAAATATTATGCCGAAAAACTATTTATTTCGTAATTCTTGTAAAGGGATTCTTACAAAATCGCGTTTTTCCCACAGCGGATGGGGGAGAATGAGGGTATTGGTGATTTGTAGAACAATCTCTTTCCCCTGTTCGTCAAACGCTTGAATGAGGTCGATGTCGATCGTACGGTCCGAATATTGTCCGTTCACCGATTTGCGGGTACGTCCGAGTGCGCGCTCGATAGCCTGGGTAGCGGCTAAGACCTCTAAGGGAGGCATCGTGGTTTCCAACAGGCAGCAGACGTTACAGAACCCGTTCTCGCTGTCAAATCCCCACGGTGCGGAGTAATAAAAAGAGGAACAGCACGGGATAGTCCCTATTTGCTGCTCCATCAATCGGATAGCCTGCCGAATTGTTTGCTCGCGGTCTCCGATGTTACTGCCGAGAGAAAGATAGTAACGCATCCGTTATATGTACCATCTTAGGATAAACTTTGGATGTCTGTACCACTTTGGCTTCGTCCAGCCAGTGGAACGCATCGTTGGTGCGATCCATGACAAAGACCACCACCAGTACAATCAGACCGTATTTGCACATACCGAACAGGCCGCCGAGGATACGATTGACCCAACCTAAATGGATCTTTTTCATGTCCTTGTTCATCTTCTTCGCAGCCACTGTCAGCAGTACGGCAATCAGCAGGAAAATAAGGGTATATGCCACCACATCACATACTCCTTGCGGCCAGTCCGGATTGAGCGTGAGCAACCACTGAGAGAAGGGTGGGGCAATAAACCGTGCGCCGATCACTCCGAAGATCACCACTGCAACAGCGATGATCTCGGAGATGAATCCGCGCATCAGACCTCTCACGAGGCCGACCAGAAGAGGCAAGAGCAATAATACGTCCAGCCAATTCATGGATTATTGATAATCGTTCGGGTTAAACTCTTCAGGCTTCCAAGGACGATCTGTATCACCTTGGTAATACATCTTCACGTCCTCAATACCGATTCCGGGGATACCACGCGGGGTAACAGACCACTCGTAGCCGTCCAGTTTGTTGCTGGCCAGGTCGGATGCCTTGTCCAGATACCAACCGAGGATACCCGTTACGGTACCTTCCCAGTTAGCGCACTCGGTCACACCGTGACGGTCAGCACCCGGGAGGTAATAGTAAGCGAACTTAGCATACTCCGAGCTGGAGCACATGATTGATTTCGATCCGTCAGAGATCAAACGGCTCTGCGGATAACCGATGTTACTGGTGGTCGGTGCAAACACATTGGCATTGGACGAGCTGTCCGGATGGAGTGTATCGCATTTAGCCAGCGTACCGTTGTTGTCGAACTCGCCGGTGAAGTGAACACCTTTGATGCGAACCAAACGGCCGTCTGCTTTACGTACCTTGTCCATTCCTGCTGCGTCGGTAGTCGGTTTCTGCGGCACCTGTGCATACAGTTCAGCCAGCGTCAACTCGTCATATTGTAACTTATCCGGATCCGGAGTGCCGATCATACGGGTAGCACGACGGAATTCGGACGAATTGATACGACCCGGACACCAGCCTACTTTCTGCGATGCGTTCATCGCATAGATGTTATTGTTATAGGACGGCACGCATAACTGCGGCTGGTTGGCGTAGCGACCTACTGCCAGTCCGTTACAACGAACAAGAATCTCTTGGCCCATGTGGTACATACCTCCACTCGAACCCAGATCAACCGAGATACGAAGGGTCTGCTGCTCGCCGTTAACGATCTGCTGGATAACCATTGCTTTGTAGAAGTTACCGGCATAGTCATCGGTGCAGATACGACCGCGGATATAGATACCTGGACCCGCTTGCGGCAACGTATCTACCGAATAGAGATACAGACCGTGGGTAGCATCGTACGAACGCTCACGATAAGGGGTCGTATCATTATGATACGTACCTTCCTCCGTCATGAACGTATCCAGAAACTCATTGAGATCGTATACCTTGCCATCCGCCGTAATCTCTGCCACTTGTGCTTCGGTGATGAACACATCCTCCGATTTGAGGGGATCCGGCTCGCAGGATACCAATGCAAGTACGAAGGTACTCAGTACAATGTACGATAAATATTTGCTTGTCTTCATATTTGCTTAGAATTTATAGGTTACTGTTAAGAAGAAGTTAGCTCCCCAAGCGTAGTAGTACTTGGACGGATATTTCCATGCGTTAGCAGTGATAACCGAGTTACGATAATCTTTCTCACCCTGACGTACGGCACGCGGCAGACGGGCTTGTTGGTAACCGCCGGTCTTGAAATGCGTGTTGTTGGTAAGGTTGGTTACACTGAGGTTGATGGAAACGGACTGACGGTTAGGCAGATAAATCAGTTTACCTACCGATGCGTCAATGAGGAAGCGGTTGAGCGGGTTGGTAGCAGCCAGGCTCTCTTGCATCGTCATGATGTTATACGGATACTTGAGTACCGGCACACCGTTCTCGTCCAGAACAGCGTTGTTGTACGTCGGGTTACCGTCTGCGTCGAACGTTACATCCAGCGGAGTGTTGTCCGTGGTCTGGATGGCGTTTGCATAACTGTCACCGAACCAACCGTTAACAGACGTTCCGTCCAGGCGACGGCCTGTGTACAGACCTTGCATACGACGGCTCGGAGCAACGGACAGGTAGTTCCAGTCATGGTAGCTAACCGTTACATCAGCAAACCACATCTTCGGGTGGAAGAACGAGAGCTTCAAGCTGGCGTTCAGTTGCGGACCCGTCGACAGTTTGAGACCCTTCAACAGCACCTTATCCATGGTCTCGAATACCAGTTCCTGAGTAGCCAGGTTCTGCGTCATCGGCATACCGTTCTCAGCGGACTGGATAGCGGTAGCGTCGCTTGTGTAGCGGTAGTCACCGATAGAAGTAACACCGGTCAAGGTGAAGTAGGTACCCATCTTAACAGCCAACGCAGCCTCGATACCCATGTAACGTTTGTCAATGCCGGTCATGGCTTGGTTGACGAACGTACGAGCCTCGTCATCATAGTAACCGTTGAGCTCGGTTCCGTTCCAGCTCTGGGTGAAGAAACCGGTTACACGACCGCGAACGATCGGGTAGTTGAACTCATAGGTCAGGTCAGCCGATACGACTCTCTCACTGGCTGCGTAGAAATCAACCAGGCTCTTAGCCTTATCGTGCGTGTAGATATTATCGACTACGCGGTCGTGTACACGCTGCGAGATATATGCGTCGCGTGCGAACGGAGCACGTGTCTCTGCCAATGCATTCAGTTTCAAGTGGTTACGTCCGTTGATCTTGTAGTTAGCACCCAACTTGAAGGCCGGGTCAAGGAAAGTATGGATGTCACCCACATAGGTCGAACCGGCTTTCAGTTTACCGGCTGCTTCCAGCGCCTTGATCTGATTGTAAGCCGTGTGACCGTAGTATTTCCAAGCGTCCGCACCGGTGCGCTCCTCTGCCACTTTGGTCAGATACCATGCACGACCGTTCAGCATGTTGGTCGTACGTTGCATCGAGGAATAGTTGAACGCAATAGCGTAGTACAGATCGACCTCGTTGAACGTCCACTCGTTCTGGAACCAGATATTAGCCTTTTGCATATTGATGCGGTAGTCATAACCGAAGTGACGACCGTCGGCTTTGATAACGTTGTTATAGTCATCAGCGATCTCGTTCTTACGTACGTTGGAAATATCTTCCTGCGTGAAACCGCTGTTGGTAGCCAACTCCTTGATATCACGGTCTGCGAACGCATCGATATCGATCCACTGGTTACCGCCCAGCAGGTCATCGATGGTCTTGTAGTGAATACCTTGTGAGTACTTCAGTTCCGCACCAACCGTCATCTTCAGGTGATCGAAGGCGGTGTTCACATAATTAACCGAAGCCATCAGTTCTTGCAGATCGTTGTGGCGGCGCTCCAGCATGTAACGTGCCGAACCGTTCGGATCGGTGTAGTTGTTAGCCAGGTTGGCTGCGTAGATGTTATCCCAGTCGATCTGCGTGGTCTTGTTGTCGCGACTCTGCCACAATTGTACCAGCGCGTCGTATTGCGTTTGGTCAACCGACGGACCTACGAGGTTACCGTCAGCTCCGATGAAACCGGAACCGAGGTTGGTACCCTTCATGTCTTCGCCGATGAACAGACCCCACGGATAGTGGTTACCGTTGTCGTCGAACAGTTGTCCGGCGGAGTTCTCGTTGTTCGGGTTAGCGATCTGACCGTCCCACAGGAACGAAGGCAGGTTGCGGTAGTAATCCGGACGCGGATCCGGTGCGTTGTAGAACGTGAGGGCGGAGTTCGAATACATCGAGTAGTGGTATCCGGCAGCGACCTTCAACCAGTGTTTCTCGTTGAACTTATGCTCATACGCAGCAATCAACGACGGGTCATAGGACTTAACGATACGGCTGTTACGTACTTTTCCGTTCTGGTAGCCCCAGTACGGGTTGTAGTTGTTGCTACCCGTCAAGTCATACACTTCTTGCGTTACCGCTGCGTTCTGGCCACGCTCCGTAGGAGCGCCGAACGTGATGAGTTTCAGGCGGGCGTTGTCCCAGATCTTCTCAGCCGAGAAAAAATAACCGAGCGAATAGTACTTGATACCCTCACCGATGATACCCTTGTTGTCTACGTACGGGGAGAAGCGGTACGCCAATTGGCCGATGAAAGCCCATCCGTTCGGCAGTACACCGCTGGCATAGGTAGCGTTGATACGCGCTTTGTAGTTACGGTTCGTACCGGCTGCACCTACTTTCCAACCCTGTGCATAACGGCTGGCACCCATCAGGTAGTTCGTCGATTGACCCAGACCGCCGAAGGAGAAGTTCGTTGCCTCCAAGGGGTTGAGCACCTCTTTGTAACGGCTGGCGTCGTTCAGACCACCCATAGCGGAGTAGTTGAACTGACCGCGTTCCTGCGAAGTGAAGTTCAGACCTTCGATGTAGTAGCTCTCTGCGTAGGATTGGTAACCACGGTTACGATAACGCGCGGTGGACCAAGCGAAAGAAGTGTTCGCGTTGAACACATCCGTCGATGCAGAAGAGGACGAAGCCTGCTGCTGCGAACGACCTTCATCATCGCTCATCTCTTCCTCCGTCAGGTTCAGCAAGATCTCGTCTTGTGCCTGCGTCACGATGTTCTGTTGCAGACGGATAGCGTCCATCTGATTCAACTGATTTTCCTTGAGGTTGATCAACTCCAGGCCGGCCATGTAGCCTTCCGCTTCGATAATCACCTCTTCGTCCGTCGCCTCCAAGTAAAGCAGGGTGAACTCACCTGCCGCGTTGGTAGTCGTGGAGATGTTCTGGTTCGCTAAGGTAACCTTTGCGCCCACCACAGGTTCCTGCGAGGACTCATCGATTACGCGACCCTTGAGTGATGTTTGTGCCACAGCGCATACCGCCACCATTAGCACAGCCATCAAAGAAAAGAGTTTGTTTCTCATAACGATTGTTTGTTAGTGTTTTTATGGATTATTATTATTTGTTTATTCCTTCATTCCTTCATTCTTTCATTCTTTCACTCCTTAGAACTCAGCCGTCTTCGGTGTTCTCGGGAACGGGATCACGTCACGTATGTTCTGCATACCGGTCACAAAGAGCATCAATCGCTCAAAACCGAGACCGAAACCGGCGTGCGGAGCACTACCGAAACGGCGTGTATCCAGATACCACCACATGTCCTTCATCGGAATATGACGGCGCTCAATCTCTTCGTTGAGCAGATCCAGACTCTCTTCACGTACGCTACCGCCGATGATCTCGCCTATCTGCGGGAACAGCACGTCGGTACCTTGTACGGTCTTTCCGTCCTCGTTAATCTTCATGTAGAACGCCTTGATATCCTTCGGATAATCGGTCATGATAACCGGTTTTTTGAAGTGCTCTTCTACCAGATAACGCTCGTGCTCGCTGGCCAGGTCGTCACCCCAGTTGCAGGGGAACTCAAACTTCTTACCGTTCTTAATCGCCTCCTGCAGGATGTTTATACCTTCGGTATAAGGCAGACGAACGAACTCGGTATCCACTACGGATTTCAGACGCTCAATCAGACCCTTGTCCACAAACTGGTTGAGGAACTCCAGGTCGTCCATACAGTGGTCGAGTGCCCAGCGTACGCAATACTTGATGAAGTCTTCCTCCAGATCCATCAGTTCGTCCTTTTGAATGAACGCCACTTCGGGTTCAATCATCCAGAACTCCGCCAAGTGGCGCGGGGTGTTACTGTTCTCCGCACGGAAGGTCGGACCGAAGGTGTATATCTTACCCAGCGCCATAGCTCCTAACTCGCCTTCGAGTTGTCCGCTGACGGTCAACGCAGCCTGCTTGCCGAAGAAATCATCGGAGTAATCAATCTGACCGTTCTCGTCGTACTTGAGGTTATACAGGTTCTTGGTTGTCACCTGGAAC
>JAFPNK010000033.1 GCA_017401985.1 Paludibacteraceae bacterium
AAGCCGTATCCGTTTTGGAAACCGCCGACAGAGAGGATCTGCGGAGTGAATGGCCAGAGGTATATTGGTGCATGCGTGTAGTCGTAATCGTAGAAGAGGTATTTGTAATACTCATCTTCATATTGGACAATATCGGCTCCCCATGCCTGTGCTTCGTATCCCTCGGCTTTCAAAGCACTTATCTCACTGGAACTGAGCGATTTGAAGAGTCCTTTTATAGCCAGATTGGTCAAGGTGTCTCCTTTGTACGCGCAGCCTAATTCATCCCAGTTATCCTTCTGTCCTCGCCATCCGGGGTAGAGCAGCGGATCATCCTCTTGTCCTTCGGGGCATTGGGCGGTAAGTCGGTAACCTTTCTCTTTTTTGGCGTTTACCATCTTGGTATAGACGGTGTTGCTGATGGTGTTGCCGTTCTCAAAGGTGTAATAGCCGTTCGTCTTGAGTCCGTCAATCATCGCGCGCGTCAGATCCTTGATATATTTGATTTTCACCGGCAGAAGTCCTGTACGGATGAGGGTGAATCGTCTGTCCCCTTCGGCAGCGAACTCAAATCCGCGTTCCTGAATGATAGCATTGAGGAGTGAGCCTTCCTGAGCGATGAAAGCATCTGTTTTGGCTTTTATGGCATCTCCGAAAGCGCGGTTACGAATCAAGTCCAGATAGGTACGCGCTTCTCCGTTGTCGCCCAAAGCGGCACAAGCCTCTGCGTAACCGAGATACATCTCCGAGAGTCGCATGTATGGTCCGTTGATGCCTGACATACGCTGTGCTTTCACCCAAGGGTTCGTTTGTCTGTTCTCGTCCCATTTATTGAAGGAGAGTCCACCACCGTTGGCTTTGGAGTTGGGCACAAAGGGGATCAGTTTCTCGTTACCTGCTCCATCTGACCCTGTGACGGTTACGGCTACGTCTCGTCGTTTATCCTGCGGGTCAAAGACGCCGTAATAGAAAGCGGGATTGACGCGTCCCTGCCCGTAGGCTTTGCAGGGGTAAGCGTTCTTGGATCCGCCGTTGGAAGGCCGTCCGAACGAGTACGGGCGTGCATCATTGACGATGCCTTGCTGCATGGGATATTCGTATATCGACTCGTCTGCGTACATTCCATCAGCATCCATCATCTGCTGGAAGAAATACTGGTAAGGGTTGTTGTATATTCGTCCGTTCGCCTCATCTACACGCGGGTCTGTATCATGAAAAATAGCCGTTCCCAAATGCTCTGAAAAGGCTTTTTGGAAATATGTTTTCGCGAGGGAATAAAACCGCTGCCAATCCGCCCTGCGGGCATATGTAGCATCATTATTGACTGTTCCTAACTGCTCAAAGGTAATGGCGTTTCCTTTCAGATCCTTGCGTTCGAGATCGTTGCGTCGTGTCTGGTAGCCTCCAGCTTCGAGAGCCATGCGCCCGATCAGACCGTCCACATAGGTCTGCGAGAAGCGGCTTTTGTTATTCACCGGATACATGACGGGTTCCACTTTCTGCAAGTCCTCCAGACATTTCTCATAGATCCAGTCTCGTCCTACCAATCCTTGCGCCACCTCGCCAATCTTGTTGTTGAAGGGTACATCTCCGAAGTTCTTGATCAACTCGCGATAGGCAGTGGCACGCATAGCCACCGCTTCTCCATATAACTGCCCCAACTCGGAAGGTTTCCCGATAATCATGGACTCGAAGTCATCTCTTGCCTCGACAGCCTCCGTGATTGCGTTGGAGACGGCGATGATCTTATAGAGGCTGGCGAAGATATCGTCCTCTTTTAGATAAGACAGCAAGCCATACTGTGAGGCATAGTTCCCGTTCTGATAGAGACATTCGGGCCAATGTCGCCCGGGTTGGTTAGTGAATGCTTCGGGATGTCGTGTGATGTCCGAACCGGGTACATCGGCTCCGTACCATAGTCCGTCCCCGAACACTTTGTTTTGCGCGCAATCACGCCAAGTCTCATACAAACCACTCATTGCCAAGCGTATATTCGCTTCGGATGACGTCACAAAATCTCCGTCCATCGTAGATGCCGAGTGGGTTTCTAAAAAATCATGGCAGGCAGGAAAGATCCCGACGAGCATACATATCAATGTAGTATAGATAGTTCTTTTCATAGGACTTAGAAGAATGAAAGGTTAAGACCAAAAGTGAATGTACGTGCTTTCGGATAAGACAGGTAGTCGTACGCGGGCGTTGGGAAACCTCCGGTAACAGGAGTGGTGTTCACATCAGGGTCGAGTCCTTTATATCCGGCGATGCAGAACAAGTTTCCTCCTGTGAAATAAACGCGCAGTTTGCTGATTTTGGCTTTCTGCATCCATTTATCCGGGAAGGTATAACCTAAGGTGAGTGTGTTCAGACGCAGATACGAGGCGTCCTCAATAAAATCCGAGGAGACGATACCATATTCCGAATAAGGAAGCCCATAACGCGCGTTGGCATTAAGAGCCCGAAGGCCTTCCGGATCCGTCACCGGAACGAGGTCTCCGGCTGCGTTCACATCGTACATCTTCCATGCATCAGCCACGAATGACAGACGGTTGGCACCCAGCGAGTTATCTTTGTTACCCATCATAGAAAACATGGCATTGGCGTTATACACACATCCTCCAATCTGATATACAAAACCTGCTGTAAAATCCAAACCTTTCCATGTCAAGTAGAGATTGAAACCACCGGTATGTTCGGGCATAGCGTGACCGATAATCGTCGCGTCGTCATTATTGACTACCCCATCATTATTGGTGTCTTTGAACTTCACCATTCCTGGGAAAGCATTCTGCGCTTTGTTCTTGAATTGCCCGCCGGTAGCATAGTTGGTCACATCCACCAAATCGGGAACACCAGGGCGCAACTGCCATGTACCGGTGGCGTTATAGATATCCATGTCGAAATCATCCACCGTATAGAAACCGTCACTCATGAATCCATATATCGACCCCACGGGTTGACCACTTCGAATGACGTAGTCGTAATATGGTTTACGCATGGTTGAACCCCAGTTGGTATGCGTGTCGGCTATGACATCCGGAGAGAGTTGGTCAATATTATTCTTGTTATAGTTATAGGTAATATTAACACCTATCTTCAGGTCTTTAGAACGATACAGATCAGCATGCAGGGATATCTCCACGCCTCTGTTGGAGGTCTTGCCGATATTCTGGTATTGGTAACTATACCCCGTAGTAGCATCAACCGGCACACGCATCAGGATATCCTTGGTTGTATTACAATACCCCTCAATCGTTCCCCGTAAACGACCATTCCAAAAGCCGAAATCCAAACCTATATTACGGCTGATCGTTTTTTCCCATTTGAGATCGCTGTTACCCATCAGTTCGGTGGGCTTGTAGATGTTCGTCGGGACACCGTCTATCGTGACTACAGCGGTCGTCCATAGACCGCTCTGCCATAAAGAGGGATCGATATTATCCGAACCGGACATACCCCATGACAAACGCAGTTTAAGGTTGTCCAACCATCCGGAAGCACCGCTCATGAAAGGCTCTTCGTTGATCCGCCAAGCTGCTGCGGCTGCGGGAAAATAACCCCAGTGATGTTTCGGAGCGAACTTGGAACTACCGTCCGCACGGAAAGTGACGGAGAAGAGGTATCGGTCCAATAAATCATAATTGATGCGCCCGAACCAAGAGAGCGTGCGTGTGGGGACACCCACCACATTACCAAACTCATCTTTACCCAAAGAAGGGTCAGTGAGCGACAGACGCGCCATGGCTAAATCCAAATCGTATTGTTTCGGGTAACCGGATCCATAGATATGGCTGGTAGAAGATTGGCCGGAAATCAATTCATTACCCGCAAGGAAAGACAGACGATGCGCGTCACCTAATCCTTGTACTTGATAGCCCAGTGTAGTGGTCCATCGGAGATTCGAA
>JAFPNK010000034.1 GCA_017401985.1 Paludibacteraceae bacterium
ATCCATGATCCAGTGACCGGACTTGGTCAGACCGCCGAACAGGATGATGGCCTCAGGACTCGAGAAATGTACGTAGTCCGCCAGTTTCTCACCGAGCAGATGACCCGTATAATCGAAGATCTCTTTGGCAACCAAGTCACCCTTCTCGGCCGCGTCGAACACGTCCTTCGAAGTGATATTATTGATGTCTGCCACCTCACGCAGCAAGGTCGGTTGCGTCGTAGCCGTCACGATCTCCTTCGCCGTGCGTGCCACGCCGGTTGCCGACGCATAAGCCTCGATACAACCCTTCTGGCCGCAGCCGCAGAGACGTCCGTTGCCCGAATGGTCGATCTTGCAGTGACCGAGTTCGCCGGCAAAACCGTCATGACCGTACAGCAACTTACCGTCAATCACGATACCCGAACCGACACCCGTACCGAGTGTGATAACGATGAAGTTCTTCATACCGCGTGCGCTACCGTAAATCATCTCACCCTGCGCCGCAGCGTTCGCATCGTTCGTCACGGTGCACTTCACGCCCATACGCTCGCTGATAAGTTTAGCCAGAGGTACTACGCCCTTCCACGGCAGATTGGTTGCGTATTCGATAGAGCCAGAATAATAATTAGCGTCTGGAGCTCCGCAACCGATGCCAACTATGTTCTCAATGGAAATGCCTTCATCCGCCATTAACTGCTTCAGTTGAAGGCATAATGTATTGCAGAAATCCATTATATCGGAATACTGCTGCGTGGGAATAGAGCCACTGCGAAGAACCTGTCCGTCCTCGTTTACCAAACCGAACTTGGTGCCTGTGCCACCTAAATCGATGCCGATAGCGTATTTTTTCATCATATGAAATAGTTATTTGATTATAAAGATGCTCAGTTCATAGAGCAGATAAATAGGAATCGTGACAAGCAAGAGGGTAAAGGGGTCGCCAGTGGGAGTAATGAGGGCCGCAAGGATGAGAATAGCGACAAACACATGCTTACGATAGCGTATCAGATACTCTCTACGAAGGATACCCATTCGGGAAAGGAGCCATGTCAGAAGCGGAAGCTCAAAGAGCAACCCCATTAGCGAGGATAAGATTAAGATCAGAGAGATATAAGACGAGAGACTTATTTGATTAACCACAAGTGATGTGACCTGATAGGTTACCAAGAACCGAAAAGACAACGGAAATATTAGAAAATAATTGAGGCACACGCCTGCAGCAAAGAGCAAGACAGAGCCCATAATAAGCGTTGTGCTGACGCGTTTTGTCTGCTTTTCCATTGCCGGAGAGATAAATCCATACAACCAATACACTATCAGCGGCATGGCGATTACTATGCCAGCAAAGAGAGAAACTTGAATATGCGTCATGAATTGAGCCGTTAGTTCGGTATTCAAGAAACTCACCTCTACCTGCTCCGGGCACAAGGCACTCCACCCTATAGTTTTCGCCAAGCAGCAGAGTGCACGATAAAGGACAAAATCGGATTGCGCCGGGGCGAAGATACAAGCAAATAACTGCTCCTTAAAGAAAAAGGCGCCTAACGAAGCAATGAGCCACGCAGAGAGTGACTTCAATATAACGCTCCGTAATTCATCCAAATGTTCCCAAAAACTAAGGTTTGGTTCAGGCATCGGTTTCGCCTTTGGATGCTTCTTGTTTTTGCTCTTCGGTCTTATCGGCCTCGTCTTTACCGTTCATCCCATCTTTAAATGAGCGCAATCCTTTGCCCAAGCCGCGCATCAATTCAGGAATTTTCTTTCCACCGAAGATGAGTAAGATTACCAACGCAATAAGAATAATTTCCCACGTACCTAACATAACACTAAGATTAATTTGTTTAACTATTATTTATTCTGAATTTTGAGCGTTTTTAGAATGATAGGCTCCATGATGGCATAACCGGCCTCCAGAGGATGCACCTCATCCTTGCTCAGCCCTTTCTTCAGACCTCCGTCTGTATCCACCATGGCGCTATAATAATCCACATACAGGATTTTGTTTTTCGCCGCATAGGCTTTAATCATCTCATTGAGCGCCTGAATCTGCTGCGGAGCGTCCACGACGAACGGATTCCAACGGAAAGACCGTGCAGGCAGGACAGAGCAGAGAACAGGACGAATCTTATTCGCCTTCGCCAGTTCGCACATCGAGATGATATTCCCCATCGTGTTCTCCAGCGAGATCGTGCCGTTGTTCTGCGCGATATCATTGGTGCCGCATAGGATGACTACGTTTTTAGGATGCAGTTCGATTACATCCTGCCGGAATCGTACCAACATTTCCGAAGATGTCTGTCCGCTGATACCACGTCCGACAAAGCCGTGGGAATGGAAAAACTCAGGCCGCATCTTCGCCCAATTATAAGTGATACTGTTGCCATAGAAGACCGCATTCACTTTGGTTTTATTGGTTACAAGTTCGGCATTGGAGTCTGCGTACCTCCTGAATTTAGCCCAATCGCGTGTTCGTTTGTTTCGATCGAAGAGTGTCTCTTTGCGAATGTGCATAGATTGGTAATCTTCTTTGCAAGAGGTGGCGATAAAGGCAGAAATCAGTTTGTCTATATGGTCACGATCCTGGAACTGACGCGAGAATCCCCATCCATGCTTACCCAATGGTACGATGAGCAAGGATGATGGCACATTGTTCGCTGTCAGTGCCTGATAAAAACGGATACTATTCTCTATTTTGACAGTAGGGTCATCCTGACAGGCAACGATGAGACAAGGAGGAGTCTGCGGTGTCACCTGCTTTTCAGCCGACCAAAGAAGTCGTTGTTCCTCGGTAGGTTGCGGACCTAAGAGTTGTTTGCATGAACCGGCATGGGTGATGGTACTATCCATGGAGATGACCGGATAGACGAGAATGCCGAAGTCGGGTCGAGTGACCGAATCGGTATAATGGGTCAAGAGCGACGCCGCCAGATGTCCTCCAGCCGAGAAGCCTATGACACCGATGGTAGCATCCGGTGTTTTCCATACCTCTGCACTATCCCTTAGAATGCGTATGGATTGCAGGGCATCATGAAGTGGGATATACTCATGGTTATTGGGTAAGCGATACTTGAGCACCGCCACGATGTATCCTTGCGGCACGAAATATTCCGCGACCTTGACTCCCTCATTCCCGGATGAGACAAAGGAGTATCCACCTCCAGGGATTGAGAGGAGGATGCCTTTGGGTGTGCTATCGGGTTGATAGATATCCAGCCGAGGTTCGGCTATCTGATATATCTTAGTCTCGTTTTTAACATACTCATCCGCGGCTGTATAGCCATTTGAATCAGGAGCTCCATCAGGATATAGCCATACCGTTTGCGCCGGCGTGAGCGCGTACATGCTCAAGGAGAGCAACAAGGATGTAAAGCAGATAAAAAGTCTCATATTATTTTTTTTATTTTTTACTACGGGCTTTATGCCATACAACGCAGACAAGGAAGACAGAGAGGGAAGCTGCGGTTATCCAGAAGATAAGAGCGGGTGTAAAGTCATAAGTATATTGCTCCACTCCATCCACCACGGAAGTGACCGTTTTATGGGTATCAATGAGAAGCCCGGAGGCTATGTCTTGTAGTCCGGCAGCAGCATAGGATGCGATGCCGACGACACCGAGGGCTGCACCTGACGCTTCGCGCGGTACTATATCGACCGCCATGAGTCCTCCAAGGAAACAGATGAGCACACCGATGGCGATACCGAAGAGTACCATGGCAAGTATGTTCACCCATCCGGCATCACCGCCAAAGGCGAAGAGTATGAGCGCAAGCACTTCAAGGACACCGGCTGCCACGGCAGGGATATAACGATTGCCTTTGAAAGCGACATCCGATAGCCATCCTGAGAAGACGGTTCCGATGATACC
>JAFPNK010000035.1 GCA_017401985.1 Paludibacteraceae bacterium
GCCGTCGGTTTACGCATCAGCCGCGACTACCCGATCGGACGTATTTACGACGTCCTGTATAACTGCCGTAGATGGGAAGACAACTCCGACGCCAACTGCGACATCGTCGCCATGAACCGCAATAACTGGTACAAAGATCGACTGCGTACATGGGAGTTACTCGCCAGATTAAAGTAGGAATCCTCACTGCCCCGCATATTGAGTTCGAGCAGCGCGCCAACACGTTCATTCTGAAGAACGTGCGCATTGGTATTGGTTTTCATTGGGATCGCTATGAAGACCAAGAATTTGCCGGCACATTGACAATCCGCAACAATGCCGATGGCACCCAAACGGCCATCAACACCATCGATCTGGAGGACTATCTCTGCTCTGTCATTTCTTCAGAAATGAACGCCAATAGTCCGATGGAACTGCTCAAAGCTCACGCGGTTATCAGTCGTTCATGGGCTATTCGAGCCATGCAAAAACCCAACCACGAAGGCTTCGACGTCTGTGCTGACGACCATTGTCAGCGCTACGAAGGACTTCGCCGAATGAGCGAACGTGCCGTTGAAGCCGTGCGTGCTACTGCAGGTCAAGTGCTTCTATACAACGATGAGATATGCGACTGCCGCTATTATAAGTGTTGCGGAGGCAAAACAGAGATCTGGCGTACCTGTTGGGAAGATATTGACGTACCCTATATCCAATCCGTCCAATGCGACTACTGCAAGTCCCCGTCGCCGAAAATCCTACGACTCGTGCTCAATGACTATGACCAGGAAACAAAAGATTTTCGCGATTGGAAAGTGGCGTACAAAGATGAAGAACTCAACGAAATCATTCGCACCAAGTCCGGTATTGACTTCGGAGAAATCATCGACCTCATTCCTCTTCATCGCGGAGCCTCCGGTCGTATTGATCAATTAAGAATCGTAGGCACCAAGCACACCGAAGTCATCGGTAAAGAACTCAAAATCCGCTATTGGTTAAGCCGCTCCTGTCTCTATAGTTCGTGGTTCGAAGTAGCCCACGAAAATGGTGTTTGGACACTCTCCGGACATGGTTGGGGACATGGCGCAGGACTGTGTCAGATTGGTGCAGCGGTCATGGCGAGCGAAGGACATCCATACGAAGAAATACTCAGTTATTACTATGTCGGTAGCCGACTTAGCGCTCCAGCGAAATAAATACAAACACCTCTCCGACGCCGAATGGCATTGGTTTCTCCAACAAATCGAAGGGAGAGAACGGACAGCGGACAAACTGCCCACTTTTGCTTCTATCCCCGATTGGTGGTATCCCGTTCGCCTCAGCTGCGAACAATGTTCGTCCGAACTTACAGCCAAATACAAAGCATCATTATTCCCTTCCCTACAGAGAGGGGATGGGGGTAGGCTCTCTATGGTTGATTTGACCGGCGGCTATGGTGTGGACACCTATTTCCTAAGTGAACAATTCACCCATACTGACTACGTTGAGCAGAACGAAGAGTTATGTCGTATCGCCGCGCACAACTTCGCCAATAAGCCCATCGCCATTCATCATTCCACAGCCGAAGATTTCTTAGCCTCAGCCGGTCAGTACGACCTTATTTTCCTCGACCCCGCACGTCGCGATTCGCATGGTTCAAAGGTCTTTCGCATCGAAGACTGCACACCCAATGTGGTAGAATTATTACCTACCCTGCTTGCGCACAGTAAACGCTTGCTGATCAAGTTATCCCCCATGTTGGATTTGACACAAGCCGTTACGAGTCTCTCGCAAGTAAATTGGGACATTCATATTGTCGCCATAAAAAACGAGGTCAAGGAAGTATTGTTACTAAGCGGAGGCACAGGCCAAATAACCACAATTGATCTCGCTCAAAAGGACCAAGCTTTCGTCTTCACTCGCGAAGAAGAACAGCATTGTGGCTTGGAGATTAGAGATGGGAAATTGGCGAATTATCTCTACGAGCCTAACGCTGCGATTCTCAAAGCAGGTGCGTATAAGTTAGTCGCTCAACGTTTCGGACTTCACAAACTCGACGTGAACACCCATTTATACACATCCCGTCAATTCATAGAAAACTTCCCCGGCCGTGTTTGGCGCATTACGGAAAAGCAAAACCTCAAGCAAGCCAATGTGTTAACGCGCAACTATCCGTTGACACCTGAACAACTCAAGAAAAAACTGCACCTCCGTGATGGAGGCACAGCTTTTGTGATAGGTTGTCGAGTTGCAGGCAAGCCTACTCTTCTGTACGCAGAGCGTGTTTATTCAACGTCTATGTAGCGCACACTACTACCGTTCACGCATTTCCATTTGCCGTTGGTCATACTAACATCATCGCCGTATACGCCGCTGCATTTATAGCCGCTGCGGTCCACGCCGTACTGCTTGCTACCCTGTTGTACAATCCAGTATTCGTTGGAACATATCCACGGACTGACATCCGAATAGAAAGACATCTTTTCTCCGTTGCAACGATAGACATACCAAAGCTTACTGCCTTTCTTGCATGCTACGTAGTTAAACGGATAATAGAGTATCTCTTCTCCATAAACCCCGCCTACTTTTTGTCCGTTTTCATCAAATAAATACCACGTACTGCCTTGCTTTACTTTGTAACATCCGTTATAAAGTAGCCCTACCTGATCACCGTACAAAACAGTACTACTTCCGTTTTTCACATACACTGTCCCATTGGTCAAGCGCACATAACAACCATTCCAGAGGTCCTGATAATCCTCCTCTGCCCACATGATCTTGCGCGTGTATGTCTCAGTACTCGTTCCTTCAAACCACACATCGTAGTTACTATTGTACACATATTGCGCATTCATCGTCAAACTCGCCATCAAGGCCACAACCAAAGTCAGTACATTTCGTTTCATAAGGCAATGAATTTTATGAATTCAACATAGTTTGATAGAAAAAACACAAATATCATGCCAGATTTTCCTGAAATACTTGCATATATCGAAAAAATTCTGTACTTTTGCAGACGCAAAAGTTTTGAGCAATGAAAATATCAGAAATCAGACAAGTAATCGGTGAGCAGTTACAAGGAGCAGTGAATGACGATTTAGATATCCGCTATCTGCTGACGGATAGTAGACAACTGGATGAAAAGCACGCAGATCAAACCCTGTTTTTTGCCATCAAGACCGACAAGAACGACGGAGCAAACTATATTCCGGAATTGAAAGCAAAGGGTGTCAAAGCCTTCGTTGTCGGGGATGCCTTGCTAGCCTTGCAGGACCTTGCTGCGTATGTCCGTTCTCAGTTCAATGGCACAGTAATTGGTATCACCGGTTCAAACGGAAAAACGGTAGTTAAGGAATGGTTGTATCAATTGCTCAAAGAC
>JAFPNK010000036.1 GCA_017401985.1 Paludibacteraceae bacterium
ATCTACGTCACTGATTCGTCACAAACTTCACAAATATTTGCGACAAAGAACCTTGGAAAAAATGTCATTATTTCCAAGAAAATCCACTAAAATCATAAAAACGCAAATATTTTATATTTTATTGAAAAAATATTTGTATATTTGCTAAAAATGTTGTATCTTTGCAACGTGAAAAATGTTGCACCATGAGAAACATAATTATTACTATTGTAATTTTATCATTCATTCTGATGAGTTGTAGTACGCGTCAGGAGCAGTATCGTATCGGTGTGAGCCAGTGTCTGGATGATGCATGGCGACAGAAGATGAACGATGAGATGGATCGCGAATTGCTTCTGCATCCCGAGATGACACTTTCTCACCGTATTGCGTATGGCAGTAATGAAATGCAGTGTGCGCAGATAGATAGTTTTATCCGCGAGCGTGTTGATCTGCTTATCGTTAGTCCCAACGAAGCAGCGGCTGTGCAGCCGGCAGTTACACGTGCTTATCGTGCTGGTATTCCTGTTATCGTAGCCGATCGTCGTGTGCCAGGCGATGAATGGACGGCATTTATTGGAGGGGATAATTATCGTGTGGGACAACTGATGGCTGATTGGCTTTTATCCATTCAGGTCAATGAGAAGCAACCCATTCATGTGTTGGAAGTGTCAGGTCTTCCCGGTTCGACACCTGCAACCCTCCGTCATCAAGGCATGATGGAATCTTTGTCTCAATTTGATGCAGTACAGCCGCAGATAGAGTCTGTCATGGGATCTTGGTACAAAGAAGATGCATACAAGGTGGTTCTCGAATACTTGCGCACACACAAGCACGTAGAAGCTATCGTGGCTCATAACGACCTGATGGCACTTGGTGCAGCAGAAGCCGTACGTGACAGCAAAGGATACGGAAAGGGTAGTGTACGTATCATGGGAGTGGATGGAATCATGCTCGGATTGCAAGCAATTGTGGATGGAACCATTGAGTGTTCTGCAACCTATCCATCTCGCGGCGACATGATTATTGAAACGGCAGCGCATATTCTATCGAAAGAACCTTTTGTGCGCGATACCGTATTGGAAACAATGCTGATTGATGCCAGTATAGCTAATCCTATGTTGGTGCAATACCATGCACGTATGCACGATTTGGAAACCTTGCATATTGTCCAGTTGCAATCTGAGTCTCGTTGGCAGCAGATAAAAAACGTTAAAACCATTTTTATTGTATCCACGGTCTTGGTGGGAATCTTTTTCTTCCTTGCACTTGGTTTTTTACTCTATTCCCAGCGCACTCTAAAAAAAGAAATCAAACGCGACATTCTACCTCAACTGGAAGAGGTTCAAGAAGCTATCCAACTCAGCCGTCGCGATATGGCGTTTGGAGAACGATTGAAACAGATTGTCGATGACCATTTGACCGATCCCGATTTGAATGTGGAGTTCCTGGGTGGCAAGTTGGCTCTAAGTCGTACACAAATTTTCCGACGTGTCAAAACAATAACCGGAAAGGGTCCGCTTGATTATATACGCGAACGGCGGTTAATACGCGCAGACGAGTTATTACGTACCACCGATATGACCGTCCAACAGGTGTCGTTGGAACTCTGCTTCTCCAGTCCGGGGTATTTCACCAAGTGTTACAAAGAGTACTTCGGACATCTTCCAAGTACGAGATAAAATGAATAATCCCTACTAAAAATGTTGCAAAATATGAGCGATTTGTTGCAGTGAAACATACGTGGCATATTTTGCAACATGTTTTTTTGCATATATGCATAAAAAGCAGTAATTTTGCACCGTCAAAAACAAAACAACGAGTAATACAATGAAAAATTCAACACTTTTTGTCTTCGGAATCTTGGTCATCGTACTAACTGCTTGTGTGAACCAACCGGCTCACCATCTCACTGATGAACCGTTCCGCTCTGTCTATCATCATTCTCCGGCTCAGAACTGGATGAATGACCCTAACGGCATGTTCTATGATGATGCCACGCAACTTTGGCATCTCTATTATCAGCATAATCCGTTCGGTACCACATGGGGTCCCATGCATTGGGCGCACGCTACATCTACGGATCTTATTCATTGGGAGCAACACCCGATTGCTCTTGCACCGGATTCGTTAGGTACAATCTTCTCCGGTTCAATCGTCATTGATCGCAATAATACCGCAGGCTTCGGAGAGAACGCAATCGTGGCCATCTATACCCAATCCGAAATATGCGGTCAGCATCAGTCTATCGCCTATAGCCTCGATGGTGGTATGACCTTCACTAAATATGAAGGCAACCCGGTGTTGAAAGGTGATATCGCAGATTTCCGCGATCCGAAAGTGTTTTGGGATGAGCAAACCAATCGCTGGATGATGATACTTGCCTGCCAACAGGAAGTACGTTTCTACTCCTCCATCAATCTGCGCGATTGGACTTATGAGAGTTCGTTCGGAGCTAACTACGGAGAACATAGCGGAGTTTGGGAGTGCCCCGACCTGATCCGATTAGGCGACCATTGGGTATTGCTGCTCAATATCAACCCGGGTGGACCGTTTGGCGGTTCGGCAACTCAGTATTTTGTTGGCAACTGGAATGGCAAGACCTTCACCTGCATTGACATGCCGGAAGAGACCAAGTGGCTTGACTACGGTAAAGATCACTATGCAACCGTCACATGGCACAATGCCCCGAACAACCGCGTGGTCGCTATCGGCTGGATGTCCAACTGGCAGTACGCTAACAATGTGCCTACCGTCGCTTTCCGTTCGCAGAATACCATCGCGCGCGACTTATCCTTATTTATAGATGACGCAGGCGAATACCGCGTACGCGTAACTCCTTCTCCTGAAAGCATGGCTATTAAAGGCGAACCAACGAAAAAACTCGGTGATGTAGCTATCATCGAACTGGAGATGAGCAGCAAGGAGACCGGAGTCATCACCCTCTCCAACGACAAAGGTGAGAATGTGGTTATGACGCTCAACGTGTATAAACATACCTTTACGATGGATCGCACCGAGTCCGGAGATTGCTCGTTCTCCGCTGATTTCACGGGTGCTACAACCACGCCGCTCTTCGTCAAACAAGACTCCTATCGCCTCATCCTCTTTATTGACCACTGCTCCATTGAAGCCTTCGATGCCAATGGTTATTGGGCAATGACCAACCTCGTATTCCCTACCCAGCCATATAACCAAATCAAGGTACAATGTGGCAAAGCAACTGTCTATAATTGTAATTTGTAATACACACTATATCTATGGAAAAGAAAACTTCCTTTTTGGCATTCTTGCCGGTGATGCTGACTTTCTTCACGATGGGTTTTGTTGATCTCGTAGGTGCAGCATCCAACCATGTACAAGCCGACCTCGGTT
Source organism: Paludibacteraceae bacterium (assembly GCA_017401985.1). Taxonomy (GTDB): domain Bacteria; phylum Bacteroidota; class Bacteroidia; order Bacteroidales; family Paludibacteraceae; genus Colicola. The sequence continues at coordinate 3,355 of JAFPNK010000036.1, forward strand.
TGACCGAATCACAGACCTATTTCATCCCAAGTTTGGTCTTTTTCTGGTTCCTCATTTTCTCCGTTCCGACTTCGGCACTGATGAATCGTATCGGTCGTAAGAACACCGTGCTCGTCTCGTTAGGCGTGACACTACTCTCATTGGTTTTGCCTCTCTTCGGTAATGGTTATTACCTTATGCTGATTGCTTTCTCCCTTCTTGGTATCGGCAATGCCATCATGCAGACCAGTCTCAATCCACTTGTAACGAACCTCATCAGCGGTGACAAACTTGCAGCTACGCTTACTTTTGGTCAGTTCGTCAAGGCCATCGCCTCTTTTATGGCACCAATCATCATGACATGGGGTGCCGTAGCCACAATTCCGTCGTTCGGTCTCGACTGGCGAATTATCTTTGTTATCTATGGTATCATTGGCGTATTGGCGACCGTTTTTCTGTACTTGACAAAGATCGAAGAGCAACCGCTGACCGGCAAAGCATCGGGCTTTGTGGATTGTTTCAAGTTGTTGGGACATCCGTTTGTCCTCCTCTGCTTCCTCGGTATCATGTGCCACGTAGGAATTGATGTCGGCACCAACACCACCGCGCCGAAACTACTCATGGAACGTCTCGGTTGGACCTTGCACCATGCGGCGTTTGCTACTTCACTCTATTTCATCTTTCGTACCATCGGTTGTTTCAGCGGTTCGTTCATTCTCCGTTACGTGCCCTCGAAAATCTTCTTCGCCATCAGCGCGTTGATGATCGTGGCTGCGATGGTGCTGATGGGCATTGGTCAAAGTCAGGCAGTACTCTATACTGGTATCGCGCTCGTTGGCTTCGGCAACTCCAATATCTTCTCTATCGTCTTTGCAGAGGCACTCAAAGCAGAAC
>JAFPNK010000037.1 GCA_017401985.1 Paludibacteraceae bacterium
GACCAAATGGTACATGACGCCGCAGACGGTGAATGCATATTACAACCCGTCGAGCAATGAGATCTGTTTCCCTGCGGGTATTCTGCAGTATCCGTTCTTTGACATGAGTGCCGACGATGCGTTCAACTACGGTGCCATCGGTGTGGTGATTGGTCATGAGATGACCCACGGATTCGACGACCAGGGTTGCCAATTCGACAAGGACGGTAACATGGTTAACTGGTGGACAGCGGAAGACAAAGCTGCTTTTGATGCCCGCACCAAAGTGATGGAAGAGTATTTCAACGGTATCGAAGTAGCTCCGGGTGTACATGCCAACGGTGCGTTCACTTTAGGTGAGAACATCGCCGACCACGGCGGTTTGCAGATTGCGTACACGGCCTTCTGTCTGAACGAAGAAGCGAAAGCGGAGAAAGACCGCTTGCAGACTCGTGACGGTTTCACCCCGGCACAGCGTTTCTTCTTGGCATACGCCAATGTATGGGCAGGTAACATCCGTCCGGAGGAGATACTGAACCGCACCAAGAGCGATCCTCACTCGTTAGGTCGCTGGCGTGTGAACGGCGCGCTGCCGCATATCAACGCATGGTACGAGGCATGGAACGTGACGGAAGAGAGTCCGATGTACATCGCGCCAGATGCTCGTGTAAGCATCTGGTAATTGAAAGTTTAGAGTTTAGAGTTTAGAGAAATAAAAAATGGAGCCAAGCGCTCCATTTTTTATTGTTTATCAATTGCTTCGGCAATCGAGTTGGCGATGAATGCCATCTCCTCTGCCGGCAGGGACAGTTTGGGATTGGAGAAGAGCATGTCTTTCTCCGATTTCATCGGCACTAAATGCACGTGCACATGATTCACCTCCATGCCCAGCACCGCCACTCCTACGCGTTTGCAACCGGTAGCGGCTTTGATTCCACGTGCCACCTTAGCGGCAAAGGTCATCAAGCTCTGCAACTGCTCGTCGTTCAGATCGAAGATATAATCGGCTTCAGGTTCAGCCAACTTAGGCACCACAAGGGTGTGGCCCTTCACGAGCGGGTTGATATCGAGGAAGGCGTAGTTCTTGTCATCCTCCGCTACTTTATAGCTCGGGATTTCCCCTTTGATGATTTTAGTGAAAATAGTCATGATGTTAACGGTTAATGGTGAATGGTGAATGGTTAGAGGGTGATCTCGAGGATCTCAAACTTCATGATACCTGCAGGAACCTGCACCTCGGCAATCTCTCCCACTTTCTTACCCATCAGTCCTTTGGCGATAGGGGTAGTGACAGAGATCTTACCGGCCAGCGCATTCGCTTCACCTTCGGTAACGAGTTGGTAGGTCTTCTCCATTCCATTCGACAAGCGCACACGCACTTTGGTCAGGATCTGCACCTCATCCGTTTTGATATCCGATGCATCCAGCACGCGTGCATCTGCCAATTTAGCCTTCATATGGGCTATTTTGGTTTCCAGCGCGCCTTGCGCTTCTTTGGCGGCATCATATTCCGCATTCTCGCTCAGATCTCCTTTCTCGCGTGCCTCCGCAATAGCGGCAATGATACGCGGGCGCTCCACCGTCTCCAGCTCATGGAGCTCTTCTTTCAATTTTCTCAGACCGTCTTCGGTCATGTACGTTACTGCCATATATATACTCTATTAATATTTACGATTCAGTATCTCGTTCGCAATAACTGCTTTGCGAACCTCCTCCATGTCCGTCAAGTCCGGCATCGGAGTGTTGGTATTTGTTGTTTCGTCTATCATAAAAAAATAAGGCGTATGCCTCTTTTTGTTTAAAAACGAAAGGAAACTTCACAGCCTCCTTTCGCCATTAAACCTAAACCTTAACTATGAAAATTTTGTTTTCGTTGCAAAAGTACTGCTTTTTTTTGATATAGACAAATTTTTCCAAAGAAAAATGCTTTTTTTCTTTCTTTTTACACGATTTCGCCTCGTAATGTGGCTGCAGAGGCCTCCAAAACGCGCACATGGACCAAATCGCCTATCTTCTGATTGGTACGCGGGAAGACCACTGTCTTGTATTGTCCGGTTCGTCCGTACATATCATCGTGGCTACGTTTGGAGAAGCCTTCGACCAGCACTTCGACCGTCTTGCCTATCTCGCGCTGATTGGATTCGAGCGACAGTTGTGTCTGGAGTGCGATGATCTCGTTCAGGCGCCGCACTTTCTCTTCCTCCGGGATGTTATCGGGCAGATGCTTATGCGCGTAGGTGCCGGGTCGCTCGGAGTATTTGAACATGAAAGCGGAGTCGAATCCCACTTCGCGCATGAGGCTGAGCGTCTGTGCATGATCTTCGAGTGTCTCGTCGTGGAATCCGCAGAAGATATCCGTACTGATGGCGGCATCGGGCAGGATTCGCCGAATAGCGGCTATTCGATCAAGATACCACTCCCGCGTATATTTGCGGTTCATGAGTTTGAGAATATGGTTCGATCCCGACTGCACAGCCAGGTGGATGAATTTGCACAGGTTATCGTGTCGGCTGATGGCCTCCAGCGTTTTGTCCGACATATCCTTGGGGTGCGAAGTCGTGAAGCGAATTCGCATATCGGGTACCGCGTCCGCCACTATCTCCAGCAGGTCGGCGAAGTCAATGACTTCGTTGTTTGAAGTCGTTTGACCTTGTTTGAGATTGTTTGAAGGGATGTATTTGTATGAATTGACGTTTTGTCCAAGGAGCGTCACTTCTTTATATCCCTTGCTATGCAGGTCGCGCACCTCATTGAGGATCGATTCCACATCGCGGCTGCGTTCGCGTCCGCGGGTGTAGGGCACTACGCAGTAGGAGCAGAAATTATTACATCCGCGCATGATGGACACGAATCCGCTGATGGAGCGGCCGATACGCGCCGGAATGATCTGGCGGTAGGTCTCCGTAGTGCTGAGTTGCACATTCATCGCCTTGTGCCCCTGTTCGCATTGCGCCAAGAGGTTGGGTATATCCAGGTATGCATCCGGTCCTGCCACAAAATCGACGCCGTAGGTATCAATCAGTTCCTGGCCCATTCGTTCGGCCATGCAACCAATCACTCCGACGATAGACCGCTTCGCTGTAAGACCGCTTCGCTGTAAGAGCAAAGACCGCTTCGCTGAAAGACTTTTCAGTTCACGGAGGCGGGCACCGACTTTCTGTTCGGCGTTATCACGGATGGAGCAGGTGTTAAGGAGAATGATATCCGCATCTTCCCATTGCTCGGTCATCTCGGCATCGGTAGTCTGCATAATAGCGGCCACCACCTCGCTGTCCGCGACGTTCATTTGGCATCCGTATGTCTCAATATAAAATTTTTTTGCCATTTTTCTTGCGTATGTCAATTTTTTGTAGTACCTTTGCACCCGCTTTCTCGTTAGAGAGGGTCTTCGGGGAGTGGCGCAGCCCGGTAGCGCAACGGTCTGGGGGACCGGAGGTCGCGTGTTCGAATCACGTCTCCCCGACAAAAAGGTACACCTAAAGGGTGTTTAATAAAGGCAGGTTTACTTCGGTGACTGCCTTTATTTGTATATTCTGCAGGATGGGTTGCATATCCGTATTTTGCCGGATGAGGTTCACCCACCACTCGGCTTCATCCAGATCAGCGAATCCGCTGACGCGCAGGGCGCATCCTTCACCGTAGACCGGCATTTTCTGCAATTCAAAATCGCGTATCAGGAACTGGCTGAAGTTGAACAATGCCACTTCGAACTGCAGTTCATTGAGTGCCTGCTCGTCCGCTGTCGGCAGGATGAGGAGTGCGACGGAGGGTTGTTTGCGATCCTCGCTCCACTGTTGTGCAGCGGTCTGCGTGGAGTCTTGAGTAGTCTGCTCCACCTGTCCGCGCAGTTCCGCCAATGAGGATGTTCCTCCGCCGGTCTGGCTCTGTCTTCCCTGCCCCATCATAGCGAGCATATCTTTTGCCATGGCCCCCAGTTCGGAACTGCCGTAGTTATCCACGAGGTTCTGCAGTTGTGCCACGAAAGCGTCTTGTCCTTCGGTACGCGCTACCGCCACGGCATTGAGGAACAGGAACCGCGGCATCAATTGGCTTTGCGGGTACTGCTGCTGGGCGTACTGCGTATTGGTTTTGACGAGTGCGTATTGTCCTTGGGAGTACGCCTGATAGGTAGCGGCGTAGAGCGAATCCTGCTCCGCGAGCATACGTTGCATTCGGGCTATGTAGGCCTCATCGTGCCGCAAGGCGCGCAGTTGTTCCTCCTCATGAATAGCCAGCACGGACGGGTGTTGCGCGAAGCGCTCATCGAGTGCCCGAAGTGTCTCTTCGGCCAGGTCTTCATCTTTCAATCGATCCCTATAGATATAATAGAGCGCCACCATGGCTTCGCGCCACAGGCTGTCGCTGACGATATAATCCTGTTCGGTACGCGGAATCTGCTGCAGATAATACTCCGGTTTATGGGTATCGGTCTCTTGAGAAACACGGGTACTGGTAGAGTCAGCGGTTGTGGCCGATGCATCGGTTTGATCGGTCATCTCGTCCGTGAAGGAAGCGGACACTTGTTTGTTCTGCCTTCTCCAGTTATCCTCCAGCGGTCTGTTTCCCCATCTGCGGCGCCATTCCTGCTGGCCTTGCTTGATGAGTTGCGGGTTATAGAAATACCACTCTCCGGCTTGTGTGCCGCCACCGCCTAACATATTGGTTGTATTGACGCTAAGCGGTCCGTCGCCATGTGCGAGGGCGCGTGCTTCTTCCGCTTGGCGGATCGAATCCTCTTTCTCCGCCTTAATCAGATCGGCAATGATGCGATCGACGATTGCCCGCTGTTCCTCTTCGGTCATGTGTCCCAAGCGCTGAAGCGAGTCCTGCAGTTGCGCCTGGTTGTAGGATACAATCAGTTCATCCAGCACCTCGGAGCGCTGTTGGATTCGCGCATAGTGTTCGTTATCCGACGTAAGGATAGTGACCGCTTCGCGGTAACAGGGTTGCGCCTTCACGTACGCGCGTTGTTCATAATATATATCACCCGCGCGCACGAGTACGGCCGCTTTGGCGGTACCGGCTTGGGTTGATTTCTCAATGGCCGTTTCGTACATCTCGAGCGCTTGCACCGTATCTTTGGATGCCAGGTAGATATTACCCATTGCGCCGTAGATCTGATCCAATCGGTCTTTGTATTTGGCTTGTCGGGTCATGGTGCGCAATTGGCGCAAGGCGTTTTTGCCATCCAGTTCGGCCATACGCAAGCGTGCATTGAATTCCATCTCGTTGGTCGGCGCCATTCGGATGACGGATTTATAGGCCTGGAGTGCTTCCGGTTTGTTGCCTTCCAGTTCATACAACTGGCCCAGCACATACGCGAACCGCGGCCGGTAGATCTTCCTATTCTCATGCGGAATAGCGAGTTTGACAAAGGGTATAGCCTCATGATAATGCTGTCCTTTGAGTAGCACGTCGGCTTTGACGGCCGCATATAACTTAGCGTGCTTGCGACTCAGGGCATCTATCTGCACGCGATTAAGCATATCTTCCGCTTCGTACTGCCACCCCATCTCGGCATAGGCGCGTGCGATCCATAATTGACAGCGAGCGACCATATCGGGGTCGTTCTCATAATGACGGATGATATAATTGAACGTGCTGACAGCACCCAGAAAATCGGCTTTATGGAACTCGGCTTCGCCCAGACGAATCCACGCCATGCTCATGTTGGCATTGAACTCCTCCGACTGCAACCACAGTTTATATTGCGGATCGTTGGCTTTCTTGGGGTCGCGCTTGGGTTTGGCTTTGATGGAGTGCAGTTTGATGCACTTACGACATTTCTCGATGGTCTTATCCATCTGCGTAGATGCCGCAGAGGCTGCAGTGTGGTTCGATACCGGATAGAGATAGAGCACACTGCCGTAATCGTCGGTATTGGCATCGCGAATGGCTTTCAAGCCCTCTTCGTATGCCACGTTACCGTTATAGAGAATATTATATTTTACTTTCGTTTGATGGAATGAGCGAGTAGCCCACGTATTTTTTTGCGTGGAACAACTTGCAAACGTCAGTGCAGCAAGCAAAAGGAACACGATGTTATTTGAGACCTTTGACATGACTCTGCGCTGCGACAAACTCTTTGAGATAGTAAGGTTCGTAATAAGCCAATTGGTGATTGGCTATTGGTGATTGGTTATTGATGATTTGTTCCGCCAGGACACCCACGTATTGTGCTTCGGGCACGATGTTAGGTATAAAATGCCAGTTCGGTCGAGAGAATACGGCTTGGCACTTAGCGGCGCCGTCACCGAAGTAATAAACGCTGAAGGTTGAAGGTTGAAGGTTGAACGATTCCTCATTCTCCACGACCACTGCTTTTGTCTCGCCGTTAATCATCGTATAGACCTCCATACGACGGGCGTCGATCATAGGAATCAATAAAGGTGAGAGGTGAGTGGTGAGAGGTGAGAGTTCCCTTTTGGCTGCTTCGCAGAGGACTTGAAGGGTTGGAACAGGAATGAGGGGGATGTTCAGGCCATAGCACAGCCCTTTGGCTGTGGAAGTACCGATACGCAGACCGGTATAACTGCCGGGTCCTTCGGAAAGGGCAACGGCTTGGATAGCGAGTCCTTTTTGACGGGCCTCGTCTAACAGTTGTTGAATATAACGAGGTAGCAACCGAGCGTGATTGCTACCTTCGCGGCATATACACTGGCTGATCGGCTCGCCATCCTTGCAGATGGCGGCCGAACAAACCGATGTACTAGTTTCGATACATAGTATCGTCATGCGATTAGAACAGTTTGGAATTGGAATATTTCTGATACTGTTTCTTCGGGAAATTGAAGTGGTAACCCAGTTTGATACCGGCATCGAAATAACCGAGTCCGGTAGCGTAGGTCTTCGTAGCCGACAGCACGTCAACGGTAGCCACAGAGGATCCGTTCGGTGCGGTTACGTCCATCAGCGATTTGGCAGTACCGTTATTCTTAAAGCTGTTATACACGCAGTAGTTAGCGTAAGCACCGAGGCCGAACGAGTTACCGCTCTTGAGTGTCCACTCGTAACCGAGCTCTGCAGTCATCATCACGTTGATGGAGAACTGGTTACCGTTATCGGTACCGGAGTTGGTCAGTTGGTTGTCTTTGAGATAACCGGTGATGACCTCATTGGATACGTTGACACCTTCGGTCGGGAAGTACGCATTGATCTGCGGGTTGGTGATGTTCTGCTTGTACGGCGTATAAACCGGAAGCATGAATTTCGGTCCCACATTGAGGAACAGACCGTTCTGATGAATGAGCGAGAACATCACCGGAACCTCTAATTGGATCTGGCCGTCGTGCTCACGCACTTCGTCTGCCTTCAATGTGTAATCAATGTTTCCATCCGTAGTCGAAACAGTGTAACTGGTATCTACTGCAGCGCGCATACCGCTCTGCGAGTAACCGATACCGAGTCCCACGATGATACCCAGATCAACAGGGCGACCGTCTTTGGTCCAGTAGTGGGCATACTGCAGGTCGAGGATAGCGTCCCCACCGCAGGTCCAGTTACCGGCTTTGACGGTATGAAGCAGACCGGCAGCACCGCCGCGCACACCAATGGTGAAGCGGTCGTAACCGTTCTTATGCTTCTGCTCCGATGCAATCGAGTCATGTTTAGCTCTTTCAGCCTCGATAGAGTCCTGACGAGCTTGCTCAGCAGCGAGTCTTGCCGCCTCTGCTTCTTCCGCTGCGCGCATAGCCTCACGGCGTGCTTCTATCTCAGCCGCTTCACGAGCTGCACGCTCCGCCTCGCGCGCTGCGCGCTCAGCCTCCAGAGCGGCTCTCTCTTCGGCCGTCTTCGCTTCATAAGCAGCGCGGTCGTCCGCTTGCTCTTCAGTAGCCTCAGCTGCAGCTTGCGCTGCATGGCCGTTCACTACGTACAAACAGGTATCGCAGACCCAAGAGTAGATATTCATCAACAGGACACCGTTCGGATACTTGTTCGGGTCCCGCTTGGTTCCCAACTGGCGCACGGTGTGCACTTTATCCCAAACCCATGAGGATGGTCTTTCTCCGGTGAGGTACTTGGTACACTCAGGCTTAATCATAACGGAGTCGCCAATAGCCACGTGGAACTGGTAGGCCGGTTGGTTAGCCTGCTGTGCCGACATGGTCGATACGGCAGAGGCAACTATCAGAGTGGCTGCAACTAGAATTGATTTGATTGTCTTCATTGTGCTACCTCCTATTCTTATTTAACAATGTAACGTAAGGTTGATTTCATATCTTCACCATTGAGCTCAACGATGTAGAATCCTGCTTCGTTAGCAGCCTTGATAGTGAAGGAAGTCTCACCGCGAACGGTATAAGCACCATGCAGCAATCCTTCAGTCGTAAAGACGCGGATAACCGTCTCTTTCTCCGGATCGAGATTGATGATCATCACATCTTCGCCCGGACGAGCGAGCGACGGAACGAGAGCCGGAGCGGGAGCTGCGCCTGCAACGGTGTAGTGAGTGGTCTCACCCTTCGCACCACAAGCTTCTCCTTCGACAGCCGGGATCTCTACTACGGCGTAGTAAACACCCGGATCGAGCACATCACCGTTGGACTTGGTGTAGTAGTAACCGTATCCGAGGAACTCATCAGCCGGAGTAGCCTCTTTGTACCACTTAACGAGCATGGTGTCGTTCTCCAGATCCAGATTCCATCCGTCCTTCGCGTTGATCTCGTTGCGGTTGATCATCAACAGACGATCGCCGTACTTAGCTACGAGCGAGAGGTCGAACTGATACGGGCTGTTGACCTTGATCTTCATGGTGACGATACTGTCGCAACCGTTGGCTGCGCCACCGTCGTAGGTGAAGGTAACGATGGTGTCGTTGTAATAGGTCTTGCCGTCACCCTTGTCCCAGGTGAAGAAATAGCAGTTGTTCAACGCGCTATCGTTGCCGGTTACCGGCGGAAGGATAGTGAGGTTGAGATAAGCGATACTGTCGCATCCGTTAGCGAGCGGATAGGTGACAGAATCCAGTTTGGACTCGGTGTAGGTGTTACCTTCCCATGTATAGGATTTACATGCATCCGGTACGTCGAGCGTATCGCGCGTGCTATTATAATAAGGAGCGCTGAATACGGTATCCTCGGTACACTCGGTGAGCAAGAGGTAACGGAGTACCACTGCCTCCGAAGCGATCGGAGTTGCCGGAATCGGATAGAAGGTGACATTATCCAGACTGTACTCCCAGCGGATGCTATCCACATCGTCCACATACATGATCGAATCCTGATGATCCGCCGTGATTTGTGCAAAGAGGGCAGCCGAAGCGGCGGTCATGTCGAGCACCTTACCGCGGGTGATCACGATCTTATCCAGCATCGAAGTGATCGGATAGAGCGCTGCATCCGGCTCTTGGAGCGGAAGCACGTGATAGGTGTACATATACGTTGTGATCTTAGCCTCCGACTTATCGATCGAGTCATACGGAGTGGTCCAAGTCCAAGAGGTCGGATCGCTCGGATCGATAGTATGGAGTACGTGATCGTACTCGTCCTCGAACTGGGTATTCGGACATACATAGAGCGAATCGAGCTCTTTCTCAATCGTATCACGGTCGATATGATCCACGATCTCAGCCCAGATATGGGTTGCCGAGTCAGAGGTGTACTTGAACATGAGGTTAGTCCATCCCCAAGTAGCCAGCAACTGGCGCTCAAGTACCTTGGTCGTATCGGTTACCAGCGTACGGTGGAGCGAGCCCTCGAGTGCTGCCGAGCAGTCACCCGGATAGATCTCTACATCCACATCGGTCGAACCGCTAGCCCAGTTGTCCAAGTGGAGCATGAGGTCCTTACCTTCCGGTACACGGCTCTCGTCCAGTTGAACGCGGATCCAGTTGGTCTTACCGGCTGCATTGACGTTACCGTGCTCCCAGTCGAACTCCATGAAGTTAACACAAGCGTCACCGGTGATCTGCGGCAAGTTCAGACGTGCCTTGATATCCTTATCGGACTTGATACGTACATAAACGCTGATCGAGTCGTCGGTGATGTAACGGTGCAACATGCTATCTACATAGTCCTCGTGGAACGAAGAGATATCCAGGTTACGGTGTGCACCTCTGCTGGCAGCCTCAGCTACCAGGTCAGGCAGCGCTTTCTCACCAAATCGATGACCACCGGCTGTATTGATCGTACGTGTACGAACAGGCATTGCGAAATCCAGGTTGTCGGACAACGTAGCCGTCGCCTCAATGGTCGTCTTACCAAACAGCTCATAGGTGAGCGTACCGGCATGTACGTAACGATAGTTATTACGCAGATACGGTACACAAACGCGGTACCAGTGTGCCTCGTTGTCACCCGGAATAGTGTAGTCTACGTTCGGAACCAGCAGTTTAGCCGAGTCTTGCATCGGATCAACCGGTGCCGGAGCGTATTCGCTATCAAGGAAGGTCTCGAAGATAAGCGTATCGGTAGTAGTTACTCGGAAGTAAACCTCTACATCGCCCAAGCCATAGATGACTTGTGCCGGGATCGTACGCTGACGGATCTCGCCTTGCGGCGAACGAATCGAACCGCGTCCTTCCAACAGGTTCACATCCGAATCGTATCCGTCATAAGCCTCTACTGTGATATCCGCCGTAGTGGTACCTACATTCTTGGTGAATGCCTGGAGGCTCTTGTTGTACATGTTCGGGTTCTTCTTCCAATCCGCTGTTCTCATCTTATACCAAATAGCCGAGTTAGCCGACTGCTCAATGATCTTACCGATCGGGAACGGAATAGCATCCTTACGGTCGTTACCGGAGAACGCCTTCACGAGTTCCGCACGGAACTGGAATGCAGCCGTACCCTTCGGACGGGTCACGCGAATGATGATCGAGTCTTTCTTGAGGAACTGGTCAAACGTACCTGCAGGGATCGTATCCGTGAAGTGTGCGCCGGCCTTGAGGTCCTTGGTCTTGGTCATCATCTTCTTCGTGATCGGGAACGCAAAAGCAGCCTCACCCTTGATCGAGATCTCCTCGCTACCAAGGTTGATGACATGCGCTACCGGTTTCTGTTTCTCGTCCAGATTACGTACTTTCTCGATCTCCGACTGCGGAATGATGTACCATACGGTATCTTCCGTTTGGGTATAAAGGCTATCCCACTGGAGCGGGATGAGCGTCAGACCGTCTGCGTAGATGGTATCGAAGTCCTCCGGAGGCAGTACCTCAACCCAGAAACGAATCGAAGTCGAACCTTGTACGTTCACATAGATCGTACTGTCGTCCACCATTTCGAATGCGCTTGCCTGAACGGTGATCTTACGCTCCTCGGACTTAGCGAGGTTGAAGTTCTGCAGAGACGGCTCCTCATCGCTCGGGCACGAGTAGATGAGTTGCGCATAACCCTTACAGGGCTCATTATCGTTGTTCTTGATATGCAGTTTGATATCGTTTCCGCTCTTCATTACCTCGCGCAGGTCAACCGAGTACCATACATTGGCATTCGCATCCTGTACGTTACCGGAAACCCAGTTGAACGGCACAGCGGACATACAGCTGGCACCTGCGGACTCTTCGGTCAGACGAACCTGGAGCGCGAACTCGCAGTTACCGGTCAGGCGAACCCACAACTCGTTTTGCGAGATATGCTCGAACAAGTTACGCGAGATCTTGCTCTCATACGAACCGCTCGGCTCGATCTTGATCGTACGCACTTCGTTCTCGATCTGATCCGGACACTCGAGCGACTGCTCAGTAACGAGCGTCAGGGTGTCGGTCGTGCTGAAGTTCTGGATGCTCAGCGTCGGGAACTTAGCGGCAGACTCGCGAACCATAGTCATGTCGATACGATACCAGGTGGTGTCGTTGGCATTCTGATGTACACCTTGCTCCCAGTTGAAGTCAGTAGCCGACAAACAAGCAGGATCCGGATCATCTTTGGTCTGAGCAGCCACTGTGTCTGCCCAGAAACGTACCTCCTGGTCGGTCTCCAAACCGAACCATACGACATCCGACAGCAGGGCATAGGTCGAATAAACGACGCGACGCGAAACGGTGTCGTTGCCTACAGCGAGAGTGCGCTCCATCTCCTGCAAGTCGATATACGGGCAGGAGAATGCGAACGATGTCTTCACCTTAGCCGGCTCACCGCTGAGGTTCATGGCATACACCATGATGTCCTTGAGGTCGTTACGAGCAGCTGTCACATCCACTGCATACCACTGTGTGGTACGCGCTTCCTGAACATGACCGGTCTCCCAGTTAAAGTCGATGTTGGTCTTACAAGCCTTACCTTCACGTACGTGTTTGTAACGGCCGTAGAAGTTAATCGGCTGGTCGGTGATAGTGAGCAGGAAGATCGAATCCACATCTGCCAAGCCGGCCAACATGTTCTTCTTGTACACTACGATCTCCTCCTCGCCCGGAGCCAGTTCATAATCGGTGTTGCTGGTACCGTAAGCCGGACGCTCGAACGCCATCTTGATGGTCATGTTAGCCGGGTCTGCCTGCTCGTTGCGATAGGTGAACTCCGGCTCGTACTTCATCATCGAGTCCATGTCAGCCACGCTCACTTTGTACAGCGTACGGCCGGCAGGAATGACAATCGTGTCCGTCACATGGAGGTTAATAGCCGGTTCAACAGCCGGGCCGAAGATAACAGGCACAGCAGGTTGGTCAATCGGTTCTACCAGAATGCTGATAGGCGACTCAACGTTCTCGATACCGAAATAGATCTCATCCGGCTGCACGTTCATGATCATGCTACGCGGAACGGTGTCGGAAACAGACTCTCCCGGAGCCAGTACATAGGTACGCTTGGTCAAACCGGAGGACGGGCAGTCCATAGACTGACCTACCTTCAGGGTAACGGTAGCGGTACCGGTGTTGCGGAGGGTAATCTTAGCATCCTTGCCGGTCACATTCTTAATCGGATTCAGGCTCACTTTCCACCATGCCGAATAACTCGGTGCCTGGGTAGCGAGCGTGTTCCAGTTGAGGGTACGAGCATCCTTACAGGTCTCATCCAAGTCTGCGGCTTCAAACACTTTCGCGCTTAGTTTGAGACGTCCGTTAGAAGTGAGTGTCAAGTAGATCTCCGTCTGTTTGAGACGAACGAGCAGAGAGGCATTGGCCGTGTAGGTCTTGTACTGACGCGCTGCGATCGAGTAGTCTTTCGACTCCGTCTCGCCGGCTACCGTTGCCTTCATACTAACATCTACAGAAGTACCCACCTCGTTGCTCGGGTTGGTCAGATACAGGGTAAGGGAGGGATTCTCCTCTTCGTAGAGAGGTGCCAAATCCACGCGATACCACTTGGTACCGCCTTGGTGCTCAACTCCCGTACTCCAATCAAAGTCAATTGCATTGGCTTTGGTACTACCGCTATTGTTACCGATGGCCATCATCGAGACGGTCACCATGGACAATAGGGTCAGTAAGAAAAACTTCTTCATTTGTTTGTTGATTGGTTAATAATAATTGTTATTTTTGTTTTAGTTTATTGGCTGTCCTAAGACATTGTATCGTTGGTCATCAATATAGATGATGAGTTGTCCGTTCTCGATGTTTTTGTACGCTTTGCGCGTGGCGCTTGTCACGTCGTCCAGTGCTTCGTTCGGATCAACCGGAGGGTCCACCACTGGAGGATCTACTACAGGCGGGTCCACCACAGGCGGTTGTTCCGTTATCTTGGGCTCCACCGTCACTTGAATGCGTCGGGTGCATGTCTTCGGTTTAACCACCTCCACCACCGTGTCGCCGAACTGGTAGAGAATCGTGCCGGAAGGTTGATAACGGTACCCGCGTTGGAGAGTAGCCGAATCGACTTGCACGGTGTCGTACTCCATGTTCGGTTGGGTGAAGGTCAGCTTGACGGACTGCGTGTTAAGCGTGTCGCGTGCTACCCAGATCGTATCCACAAACGTGGTATCGGTGCTGTAAGTACGCAGGTTCACGTCGATGGTCTTGCCGTAGCAAGTCTTCTTGGTCACAGCCGCCAAGGCTGTCTCAGCGTACTTGGGATTGGAATAGAAATAAATTCGTCCCGTTATGTTCGACGCGTGCTGTACATGCAGCCAGAGCGAGCGGTGTGCCGCGCGGGCATTGACGAGCATAGCCGAATCGGGTTGGTACAGATGAAGGGAGTCCGACAGATAGGTTCGTCCCACTTCCTGACCGTTGCAACTATCCAGCGTCAACCAGATCTCGCAAGCTTTGTTCTGTTTCTGTTTCCAATGTACGAAAGACTTGCCGGAGGCAGGAATCGATTTCCAGTCCATTCGATAGACGTTCTCCTCTTTGTCGCACACATAGGTCATACCGATGCGGAGCGGAAGGGGATCTTCGCAGGTCGAATGCGGTCCCTGGTCGTACGGATAACAATACACGCGTCCCGATCCGCCGCGCGGATAGACACGTATATGCGGTGTGAGGGTCTGGGCTTGCAAACGTGCCGTCTCACCCATTTCGTCCAGTTTCTGATTGATCTTGGTGTTATCTATATCGCGCATCTGGTTCGGTCCGACCGTAAGGGTGAAGGTCGGTTTCTTACTTGCGCAGAAAGCGAACACCTCCATCGTCACGGAGCAGTCTGCGAACCAATAAGCAGATATACCTTGACGAAGATCATCGAGCGTAGCGGTGTACCAAACGGTATCCGTTATCTCGGTCTCCAGCGGGAATGCGAACACGGACGAAGTCTCACGACAATCGCAGTAGAAATAAGGCAGGTCCAATGAGTCTCGCAGCACATCGCACGGCCAATCAATCACATCGCCCGGATCCGATTGCGCCGACAAGCTGAAAGTAGTGATCAGCAGACCTATGCCCAATAGAAATTTTCGCATATCTGTAAATAATTTGTTTTGTTATTGTATTTTCTGTCCAAGCGGCGTATATACCGCGTTGCCGCGGATGATGATTACGCGGCCGTCTTTAATCATCTTCACCGGCGTAGCGGAAGTCTCCGTCTGCTCCACTCCATCGGTGCCCATTCGGAAATCGCTGCGGTAGGTATGTCCGCAAAGGAAGATCACCTGCATGGTGAGCATACCGGATTCGATCCATTGCGGTTCGGTACCGGCGGTGAGCGTCTGATAATCCGCGGAACCGGTTGCACGCAGTCCCCAGTTGATCTCAATGATCGGTTCCAGTCCTCCGACATAATGCTCGTGCAGATTAGCCTCAGCGTGATGCATATCCACGAGCGTACGATCACTCTCGGAGAGCACGATAAGGCCCTCGGCGTAATCCCATGCAGCGGGCGATTCGAAGGTATAGGGTTCGTAGCGACGAACGAGTCCTTCGCTCACCAGCTCCTCGTGTTGGGTATTGAGTCCGCGGCAGAAATAAACGGTGTCGTACTCAAAACAATCGGGTTCGATAGTCAGAGTGAGCGTGATGATCGAATCACATCCGGCCACATTGGTCGTGGTGTCGGCATAAATGCCCGACTCGGTGTAGATCGTACCGGACGGAGCGCGGAAGGACACACAAGCGTTCGCACTCAGTGCACCAAACGAAGCATGCGCGATGGTGAGGTGCAAGGTGACTGTCGAATCACATCCGGCCGCATTGGTCAGCGTCTCGGTGTAATCACCGGACTGTGTGTATATCTGACCGGACGGAGAAGTGTAGGAATCGCAACCGGCGATATACTGCTCCGACGAGGAAGCATGATGGATGGTCAGCATGAGCGTTGTCACCTGACGGTCGCCGTTCGCCAAGAACGTGGTGTCGTTGTAATTGCCACTGGCGGTGTAGGTGCGGTTGTTATACTCATACTGCTCGCAAGCCGCAGCACGAATCGTATCGTAGGTCGTGGAGTGAATGGTCAAGTGGTACGTAACCACCGAATCACATCCGACTGCATTACTCAGCGTCTCGGTATAATCGCCCGACTCGGTGTAGGTCTGACCGGACGGGGAAGTAAAGCTATCGAACACCGATGCTGTTATCTCTTGCGACGAAGCATGCGAGATAGTGATATGCAAAGTGATGACCGAATCGCATCCGATGGCATTGGTCAGCGTCTCAAAGTAATCTCCGGACAGGGTGTATATATGTCCCTGCGGAGAAGTATATGAATCACAGCGAGTGATATACTGCACCGAAGAGGAGGCTTGGTTGATTACCAGCTCCAGTGTCGTCACCAGACGATCACCATTCGCCAAGAGGGTCGTATCGTTATAACTGCCGCTGGTGGTGTAGGCCCGGTTGTTATACTCATACCGCTCACAAACGGTGGCACGAATGGTGTCATAGGTGGTGGCATGAATAGTCAAGTGGAGTGTAAGCGTCGAATCACATCCGGCCGCATTCGTCAGCGTCTCGGTATACTCGCCCGACTGCGTGTACGTCTGACCGGACGGGGACGTGTAGGTGTCGAATGCCGATGCCGTTATCTCGCCGATAGTGGAGCGATTAACGGTTAAGAAAAGCACATTGACCTGACGGTCTCCGGACGCCAGCGGCACGGTATCCAGCACATAATAACCGCTCTCGGTATAGGTGACCGAACTAATCACCACATTGTCACAAACCGTCATCGGCGTGGTATCCCGCAGCGTCTTATGAATCGTGAGCTCCAGTGTCTTCGAATAGACGCAACCCGATTCGGTTGTGAAGGTCTCCGAATAGGTACCGCTCTCGGTATAAACGGTGTTTTTCCACTCCAAGCTGTCCCAGGCCTCGATGAACGTCGTCTCGCTCTCCGGGCAAACGAGCGGCAGCACCTGTACCGTAGCGTCCTCATGCGCCACGACAGAGACGAGCAGGAACGAGCTCTCGTCCTGACGCGTCACTTCCCACACCCAGGACATACGGCAACCGGAGAAAACAGCCGATGCGGGAACCGTATCCCCCATCACCTGCAACACCGGCAGCGGGCCGAATGCACTATCCGGCACATACACAAAAGTAGCCGGCAGATGTTCCGACTCCAGTTTCATATAATTAGCTCCGTCCCGAACCAGCAGCTCCGTTGTATCGGTCACTACCGTTGCATCCGCCACCGTGACACCGGCATAAGCAGGGGTGTCCGTAGCGAACGATGATACCGGCAGCAGACAAGCCACCATCAGCACCACCCAGCCGAGCAGGAGTGAATTCCAAGTTCTATGAATCGCGATATTACTCATTTTTTCTTCTCTTCTCTCACGTATATGTGCGCATGCGCATCATATACGCACAACAAAATCGGGCACAAAGGTACTCATTTTTTCTGGAATACACAAATTTTTAGCCCGATTTTGATTATTTTTTTTACTTTTTTTCGCTATTTTTAGCTTTTTTGAATCTGTTAAGGTACTTGAATCGTTAGATTTTCATTCGTTCCGACAAGCGTATACAATCCGGCTTGCAGGTTCACTAATTGGGGTGTATTGACCACGGCATCCCACTCAGAAACGATAGCATCGGAGGCGTTTTTGATGCTCAGATGTTGGTCCACGGAAACGGAGATGGAGAGGTTCGCAGGGTTACCATCCACGCACTCCACGGCAATAGTCGAAGCCGGATAGACGGGGTCTGTCTCGTCCGGAGCCGTGGACCGAACCGTCATATCCGAAACGGCTGTTCCGTTGTTGAAACGAATATACAGGTATCCGTCATCGTCCATGTAATCGCGCCATTTAGCCACCGTATCGGCCGGTATGGTATAGGGCTTCACGACACCGCTGTTGGACGCTTTAGATGCTGTAAAATAGAAGAACACAGGGGCTGTCTTCGCTACCGCGAACGAGCACGTATCCGCTATAGCCACCTTGCACGTTATCGTTTTGCTTTTCCACTCGAAGATCATATCACCGCCTTCCCAATCCAGGTAACGGAAGCGGTAAATATCGGTAGGATTGTAGTTTGTGTTACGAAGCTTAAAGGTCGAGTTTTTCTCTATCAGCGCATAGGTCGCTTGCTCGCAAGGCGAAGCCGTCCATTGCGAAGCGGTGATGGACGTGCGGGCGGTGCAGGCAAAGCGGATATAGAGGTAGTTATCGGATGCACTTTTCTTCTTCCACATATTCTTCATTGTCGCTGCATCGAGCGTCAGTACATGTCCGCCCGGCACGCGGGTGAAGGTATAGGAGAAGTCTGCTGTCGCAGGCGTGAAATCCGCCGTGTGGCCGACATACATATGGAAAATATGATCGGTCGGAACAAAGAACCGCGTGCCCACATTCCAGTCCTGTGCGATGGCATAGAGGGCGTTGGTATCGTTGGCCATTAAGGTCTGTTCCTGGTCGTAATGAAGGAGTATTGCGTTACCGTTAGGCGGACTCATCGGCACCTGCTCGATCGTCAGCACACCGGGCGCAGTACTGTGGCACTTCGCAAAGAACATACCGGCCTCGTTGGCCACAAAATTGACATAATGTTTGATTTCGCTACTGGACACTTTGTGTGACTGGCCGGGCTGAAGGTCGATAATGTCAAGAATGTTCTCATCCGATCCGTCATCGAGCACGTTGAACCGGCAGTCGCTGGCCACAAGGAGCCGGCAGGGCGCCGTTCCTTCCCAGGTGTAGAGGATAGAGTCGTTCTGCCACTGCACGTACGGAACGACCACGTGGCGATTGGTGTTGGCGGGCTTGACCTGCATCGTATCGCCGAAATGGATAAACTTAGCGCCATCCATACAGCTGGAGAACATATCATCCGGTGCGATACTCATTTCTCCCGCCCCTTTGTACGTCACTTTGACGAAGACCTGCACGTTATAGTCAATACCCATTTTGAGCAGCAGGTCGCGGTAGGATTTACCCATAGACAGGTAGTACGCGAACCGGCCGTTGACGGTCGTGGTGCTCAGTTTGGGTTTGTGCGGCATCTCCAATCCGGCTGTTCCGCCGCGGCAGAACAGCAGACAGATGATCGGGTCGGCATAGATACCCGGCGTACAACCGAAGTCCATCATTACCTCCGGTTCGGGATCAGACTCGTTCTCCGGAATAAAATACACCGAGAGCGGCAGATCATAGGTCCACGCGGAGTACCAGACGGTCTGCGGGTAGAGAATGTTGATTTGATAATTATCTCCCAGCGGGATAGCCCGATAGCAGGTAGAGCCATCCTGTTGTGCGTGCGCCTGTACGCAAGTTAATAGGAGCACGCATATGCATAATATAGTATGTAATCGCTTCATCACTGTTATTTATCAATTTTGCAAAAGAAGTGGGTTATAAGCCCTTCGCGGCAATCTTTGGTTCTCGACGTGTATCCCAACAATCTGCAATAACAAGCCGCTCTTTATCGGTATCGATATAATAGACGAGTTTAGTCTTTGGTGTCATTAAAACACTCCTATACGGTTTCTTTCTATGCGCCAAAAGCGGTTCTAATCTACCCATATTAGGAAACTCTTCCAAGCGGCTAGCTACAACTTCTGCTTGCTGCATATATTCCTGTCTCTTAAGTTCTCCAAACTCTTTCAAAATATATGCCTCCAGTACGCGTAATGCCTTTGTGGCACGATACGACCAAATTGCTTTCATACGGCCACGCACTGAGAATGGAACACTTCGTCTGTCGTATAATATCTACCTTCCTCAATGTCCCGCTCTGATTCGTCCAAGCGAGCATTTATCTCCTCCATAGTGTACGGAGTAGTCGGCGCTTGACGTAAACCACGTACATTAGCCTGCAATTCCGATATTACTTGCTCTTGTTCTTGCACCGAAAGCGTCATCATTACCGCAATGAGACTATTTAATGTTTCTTGTGCCATAAATACCTCCTTGTCAATTTTGCCTGCAAAATTACAACAAAAAAATGACATACGCAAATTTGTATGCCATTTTTTCGTAAATTCGAGGGATTTTACTCCACGCGAGATGTTAATGTTTTGCAATAATCCATTCACCAAAGAAGGGATCTTCTATTTCAAAATGGTCTGTGTAGATGACATGCCCTGCATGTTGCAGTCTTTTCAGGCCACTATATATCGTACTTGTTCGGTATTCACCGGTTTGCAGGTCGGCGTGTGCAGCCAGGCGCTGCAAGATCCACATATCTGTTCGGTTGAAATTAGCCCAAATACGTTCGTAACTCAAATCATATGCATCAATAATTTCTCGAATAGCCGTCTGCATTACGTTTGTCTTTTTCTTTTCCCACATTCCGACTTGCCACATAAAGAAGGCTAATTCTTGTGTATAATAAGGATGGCAACCGGTATAGTCCAACACTTGATTTGTCAGCTCTGCTGTTTGCTTATGGAATACCGGTTCGAAACGGGTCTTAAGATATTCTTCAAACTCCTCGCGAGGCAATTTCTTTAGCCTCATCAATCCTCCAAAATGATAGAAAGGCGAATCTTTACTGATTTCTTCCCTTTTTGAGTAGAAATCATCCTTATGACTAAAACGACCAAACTTAAAAGGATTTTCCATATGGCATCTTATTACGAAAAACGTCTTATCTCATTGCATTCGAACGATTATTCTCGTTACGAGAATTTTCGTAACGAAAATCTTCGTAATGAAAATTCGTGCAAAAGTACTACAAAAAAATGACATACGCAAATTTGTATGCCATTTTTTTGTAATTTTAACGATTTAACGTTTTAACAGCAGGCCTATCCGCGCGCCTTTCTGCGGCGCAAATACACCACGCCTCCGAAGACGGCTGCGAAAGCCACCATTATCCACGGCTCGCCGATGGGCGAGTTCTCATCATCCGTAATACCAGGGTCGGTAGGATTTTCCTTCGATTTACGCGGACCGGTTTTATGCGTTGAAGAACCTACTTCCGACTGCTCAGATGGTAAGGTATTACTAAACGGCTCATAAACAGTGCCGTTATAGTTTGTGCCGGCACGCATCAGCTGATGGCTCTGGATGAAGCTATCATCCGACGGGCCGTGATTACCCATATTGTTTTGCTGCGCATAAGCGCACATCGCTGCAATACAGCAAATAATGATAATATTCAATACGTTTTTAATAATCTTCATTTCTTTAAACATTATACATAAAACATCATACATAGTACATTATTACTGTACTCTCGCTCCGCGAGCATCATATAGCACACCATTCTGCAAGATATACAATGTGTTGTTTTGCAGGAATTTATGCGCTTTCCCATCCTTAAGAGAACCTTCTCCGCTTGCACCATCAATGGCGGTTGCAACTTGCTGAACGTCGATTTCCAGTAAGAAACGGTCTTCGATGACGCCTCTCTGGAGGTTCACTTCATAGTCGTCCAATGCGAGATTGGTGCGTTCGCCGGTGAACGAATCCACAAGTGTCGCTGTTCCACTGAAATTACTCGGCATTGAGAAGGTGTAAGTTCCGGCTTTTGTTACTTTCACTCCAACAGGAATGGTGTGGTTTCCTACGGAAAGCACGTTTGCCGCTACATCATAGTTTCCGGCGAGCGTGTAGATGTTCACTGCGAGGTTGTTGAACGACATATAAACATCTTCGTTCAATTCGAAGGTGTCACAAGCGTTCTCGCGCAACTCAACAAACGCACTGTTAAGCACATCTGCATTGTTATTGAGCACTTGCAACTCAATCTGATAGTTCTCCTTTTGCGGCGCTCTACGAGCAGCTACAGATGCCGGAGCTGCGGCTGTCTTGAATGTGACATTACCATGATACTGTACCATATAACCATGCATGCACTTGAAGGAATAGTTAACCGCGGTGTGAATACTGAACTGATTATTACTCGGATTCCACTCGTAGAAGTAGTTAAAGTTACCATCTCCGTCTGTTCCGCTCGTAGCAAATACTGCTCCCGGTTGACCGGATGTGCCGGGGTCTGAGTGGGTGTCAAAGATAGGTACACCCATCATGTTCCAGTGTGAATCGGTGTTAATGTGGTTCACCTCTCTGCTACCTCCGGTCATAAAGGTGCGGTCGTGATGACATAAATGCTCAGGAATACTGATGGTCTCTGACGAACTTTCTATGTCTCCTACGGAACTTGCAGATGGGAAGTACAAATAGACGGAACTGCCTGCACTCTTATTGTCCCAAATATTTCCAATATCGCCATTGAAGTAGTCATTGTCTAATATGACGCAGTATCCTACGTTCGCGAGCATCACATCTCCGGGTTGCAACTCTTTCCAGAAGGTCGTGGTACCATCCCCTCCGAAGAAACCTTTCTCGGCACGTCCTGCGCCATCATATTCCTCAACTATGTAGGCATCGCCGTACGCACTATTCAAACCGAATATATCGCTTACGTTGACATCAAACGGGAACGAGACAAAGAATTTCAGTAATGGACGACTGCTGCTTGTCCAGGCTGCTACGTGACCAACTAAATCGTTGTAGCGCATTTCAATCGCTCCGATTACTTCCTTCGCGCCGACTGTATAGTCACCTCCGAAGGTAATAGCCGTTCCGGCGTTTTGAGCATAACGTAAAAGCAATACATCCACATCGCTAATGTCTTCGGTAATGTCTCCTCCCGGAATCCAGGCTGTCATGAGTCGGTTCGTTTTGAAGTCATATACCGCCTTGATACTATACAGAGACGATCCGGTACCACCTATGATTGTTTCCCATTTGGTGTCTCCATCTCCAACCAAATAGCGGTCAGCACTATTATAGTTGGCAATCAAACTTACCTTTGCTCCTGGAATAGCTTTGAGCTCTACTTGATATACCCAGTTGCCGATATCGGTAAATAACAACTCATTAGCGACAAGGTCACCACTTGGTGTAATTACCGTGCCAGTAGCATCATTGTTGCGAATCTTGTTATCTGCACCATGTAGTACGAGGTAACGGTTATTTCCCGCACCTTGCGCATTTTTAAGGTATGCACGTCTCAGGGCATTTGTTTTTTCATTCCATGAGAAACGTACATTGGCGGTCGCGGGCAATGTGGTTGCGCCTCCTCCGATAGTAGCATCGCCGGTCATTGTACCACTGATATTCGGGCTGTAGTCGGTAGCAACTGCGTAAGTAATGTCCACCGAAGTGCTTCCAATAAAGCGGCAGTAGTAATGACTGAACGGATCAGACAACGTCTGAGTCAGAGAGTACTCAGAGAGTGTCATGATATTGTCCGGACGATATTTATACATGTCCCAGCCGCCATCAGACGATTCAGTACGGATGTAGTAGTTGCCGGTATATTTGTTCCAATAAGCACCGGTAGCCGCAGCACTTCCGTTTTGTGTGATGATAAAGTCATATACACCGCTTTCTGAAACAGATGAGATATCTATCGTCGCATAACTATTGTTCCACGTAGGAATACCGCTTGCATTAATTCCAGTACATTGAGCAATCTTCAAAGAGCGACTTGATGCATCAGAAGAAGAGTGGATAAAGACAGAGATGGTATCTAATCCATTTGCTCTACCACGGATAATCTCGGAGTCATAAGTCTTTGCGCCATCTTTGGTGTAACTATACACGACCTTATAGTCATTTGCCTTAAATGGATATTCTACAGTCAAGTACATATGACCATCATTCTTCATCTCTAATTTGAAGACATAGTCGCCTTCTACTGTTGTCCACATCCATGCGTTATTCGGATCACAAACAAGTTTCAAATCCGTGCATGCTGTACTTGTGATTTGCGTTCTGTAATTGAACTGCACACTCTTTGTATTCACATCGCGTTCTTTGTAGAATGCAAAGTTGTATTGTGAGTTGGCGTCCATGTGGACAGTATAGATAAATACATTACTGCTGCCACTTGCCGACTCCATCTTATGCCCACTCGACCAAGAGCCTGCACCATTCTTCTGGTAAGTCATCGTGTAACCGGAGTAGGTGTTGTTATACGTTCTCCAATAACCGGAGGTGTATTTAGGATTACTATCTGAACCATCAGCATAACCTGTACTACGATATTGTACACCATTCATTGTGTAGTTACCATCCGCCGAAGTGCCAGTATTGCTTGTCGGAACGAACATAGTAGCTTTTTTATCAAAGTCGTAACGGAAAACAGCTTCTCCTTTAGTGAAAGCATGATAATTATACTGATACGTATTATTAAATGCTATATTCCATCTCCAAGACGTAATGTATTCATCGGGAATATTATCATAATAAACATCGGACGTGCCGGCTACTTTTGTCATTTCACGATAAATCTTTCCTTCACTACCTGTACCTTGACTACCATCCCAACTGGCATCGTATACTACATATACTTTAGACCAGCCGAGGGTATTCTTGAAATAAACTTGTGCTTTCTGGATGTAGCGGGCATAGAGCGTGTGGTCAACCGCAGTTGTGACTTGTGTAGCACTGGTCACTTTCGTTCCGCCACCTGTGGCTGTGTACCAACCGTCAAATACATATCCGGCAGGAGGTGTTACAGCGGCAGCTTCCGGCAGAGCCGGTGTACCTGCTCCGTATGTGCTACCCATCGTTACTTCCATCGATTTTGTAGCGCATGTTCCTTCCATGTCATTAAGTGAAACGGTATAAGTCGAAGGCGTCCACTTAGCATATAATGTCGCTGTTCCGGCATTCGTGGATGTCAGGTTGCTTACGCTTTGTCCATCATTATACACTTTCGCTCCGGTCGGTGATGTAGCCCATCCTGCAAAGGTATATCCTGCGCGAGAGAAACCGTTTGTTGTTAACGTGTAACTTACATCGTACGTAGCAGCAATAGAAGCAGTTGTTCCTGTTGCCTCGCCGACATAGTTCGCATCGTTCGGGTCAAAGGCAATCGTGTAAGTATTAGCTTCGTAATGAGCATACAGTGTAGTAGCACCTGCTTTAGTCCATTTACCATCGGTGATATAATCCGTTACGGCTGAGCCGGCAAATGATCCATCTGCATTCAGCACTTTCACACCATCCGTTGCTGCGGTATAATAGCCTTCCAGATGATAGCCGGTAGCAGGAGTACAATGCGTAATGCTTGTTTTGGCTGTTGCTTTATATACGATAGTTGCAGAGGTATTATCTCCCGAACCATGATTAGCTGTATTAGCATTCAGCGTAACCGTCTGCGTCCATTTGGCATAGAGTGTCGCACCGGACGCAGTACGTGTAAACCTTTTTTGAGAATCACACCAACCAGTTATTGGCAGGAATTCGCCACTAGTATTGATAACGATATCACCTGAACCATCATTAGCCGTGTTCCATCCTCCAAACGTATAACCCGTCTTGCTCGGATTCGTAATCGAAGGCAAAGTCGCACAGTTATAAGTGGCTGTAACACTGGTCGAGCCGGAACCTCCGCCATTAGCATTCAGCGTAATGATACGTGTCCATTTAGCGTAGAGCGTAGTATTCGTACTCATGGGCACACTTGCACCTGCTGCATAACTCGTTCCGGTGATATATTGCTCCGTGTTCCAACCGTCAAAAGTATAATTCGTTTTAGAGAATGGATTAGAAGCTGCCGTAGCATTTGCGCCATGGTTGTAGTACGCTTGGCTCGGAGCCGAACCACTTGTACTGCCGTTTCCGTTGTAGTTCAATGTGTGCTCCAACTCATACCAAACACCTGATTGATCAAAATATATGATGGCATAGCCGTTGCTATTCGAAGAATTGAATTTGTAATTATATGTTGTGGTAGATGTCTGTGCAGCTTTTTTGTTTGCGCTACCGGTTGTCGTTAAATCTAAATTACTGGATGGATGGTAAGTGGTTTTACTACTCCATGAGCCGCTTGCATTACTTCTTGCAATAGAGAACCATTGACTTTGCGCTGTTCCATCAGTTTGTGTTGCAGATAGCTCAGCGGGCGTCTTATAAGTGTGACGATAGAAACGATGATTCGTTGCATCGTAATCCATCGCAATATTAAAAGAACTTTCTGACCATTTGCCTTTAGATGAACCTACATGAGTTTCCGTTGAACGCGCTGCATTATAAACCGTCATACGACCTTCCAAGTAAGCGTACGTACGTGCGAAATTAGCAACCAATGTACCACTTCCAGCTGTTCCATTTCCACTTAAAGTAGTGCTGGCACTTGAAGAGGAGGCTACACTACAATTTGTAGCACTCCATCCCGTAAATCTATATCCGGGTTGTGCGGTTGCAGTAACCGTGGTGGTAGTAGCCACACCAACGCTTGCACTGGTTTTATTGAGCGTTCCTGCTCCAGAGGGCGAAACAGAAATCGTTACATTGCGTTTGTTTTCCGTCCATTGGGCATAGAGCGTTGTGTTGGCCGAGATGTTAAAGGTTGCGCCGGCTGCGTACGAAGTTCCACCTCCACCGGGAGCCGTATTCCAACCTGCAAATGAGTAGCCTGTTTTAACCATTCCTACAGGAGCTGAAGCTACAGTAACCTCATCTCCGGAAGCATATTCGGTTGCATCCGTAGGAGCAGAACCGCCGGTATTTTCATTCCCGTCATAAGTCACACTAAGGAAGTTGTTCCATTGAGCGTACAATTTCAAACTGCTACTCGTGGATTTCCACACTGGAGTAGCTTCGTCCGAAGTGTATGAAGTATTCCGAACTAATGTACCATCAGAATTGATAATTTTATCACCATCCTCATCATCAGTCCAGTATCCAGTTAAGTTATATCCGCCTGTTTTAGTTGCTAATGTGAATGAAGGTAGTCCAGAGTCATAAGTAGCAGTAACCGACTCATCTCCAGCAGAGCCTCCGTTCAAATCTATCGTAATAGAGGTTGTCTTTGGAGTCCATGTAGGATATAGTGTTACAGCTGCCTCTGAAGAATAACTTCCGCCAAGAGAATAAGATGTTCCTCCTGTCCCTGCGGAATTGGTATTCCATGCAGTATGATTATAACCGGTACGGCTGAAGTCTCCGCTATTTCTCAGCGTCAGATTAGTGCCATAAACCTTGTTCGCCGTAACATTCGAACCTGTTCCATAATCACCTTTATTATATGTTACGGTATATTGGGTTGTACCGCTTAGAGTAATAGTACATGTTTTGCTATGAGCATCTGTAATTGTCAGCGTGGCAGATTTTGTGCCTGCGGTTGACGGCTTAAATCGAACAGTAACTCCTGTTTCACTGATACTACGTACTTCAAATTCAGATTTATTAGTACCTGTAAGAGCACAGTTACTTGTTGTTAAAGCAGTTCCATAGTGTTGCGTAAACGAAATAGTCTCATCTTTAGTACTACTCACAGTTGTATTGGCAAAAGTGTGGCTTTTACTCGTTGTGGTAAAACCAGGTACGGTGAAAGATATTTTGTAATTATTACTACCGTTACTCAAATAGGAAGACCCCATCATAAAATAATATTCCATGATGTAATTACCTGGGGCCTTACTGCCATAGAGGTCTACATTCAAGCTATTATTTCCTAACCAAACATTTTGTGATCCTCCGGACCATCCTCCCCAGTTGTAGTAATTTCTACTTGAGGATGTATAACTACCACTTGCTGAGCCACTAGGATAGATACGGTAGTACATCGTTCCTGATTCGCTACCAGAAAAATCATTTGTATTTTCCCAAGCAGCAAACCACCATTCTTTAAGATAAAGTTTTGAAATTGTTCCAAGCGCCTCTGTGGAAGCTCCGGAACTATTCTTTTTGATCTCATTTATTGTTGAGCCGGAATAGTTCACCTTTACTCCACATGCGTTATCACCAAAGAAGCCGTGGCTCGCCCACATCTGTCCCACACCGAGGGTGAGGAGCATCATCAGCATTACCGCATAGCGTCTGAACCGCTGCGGCTTTTGTTTTTCATTCCAACTCATCGAGAGTTGATTTAAGTTTAAAAAATTTTTCATAATGTATTTTGTGTTTTTATGTTAGTCGTGATTATAAAAGTCTCTTCAAATCTGCAATTCGCTCGGGGCTAATCTCTGTGAAGGCGAAGAGTTTCTTTCCTGCATCTTTCAGCGATGCAC
>JAFPNK010000038.1 GCA_017401985.1 Paludibacteraceae bacterium
AGTTCGTATTGTTGTATATACCTGTTGCTATATCTTCCCAATCATCCCGTCCCGGGTCACCGGTTATATTGACCGTCATGACCAATTCTTCGCTCTTGCTTTGGGCGTTGGGAATAATCGCTATGATCTTCTTCTTGTCATCGATATTCTCATCGCCATGCGCCCACAGATACCCCGGAGTGGTGCGAGAGCAAGCGAGGCCGCTTATCTCCTTCAGCACTTTTTTGTACGCAGTTCCGCATTGCGTACGGGTAAAATCGTTATTGAGCGTCAGCTTGTTGCCATCATAATTGATGCCATCTGCGCCCCATGCAATTGTAGCGGACATGATGCCCGCTACAATTGTGAGAAGTGTACGTTTCATATTAGTCCAGTACTACCGGTTTGTGCCTTGGCACAAGCAGTTTCATAACGCTCCAGCCGATCAAATAAGCCACTGCACAGATACAGAAGATGATCATGTAGCCGGACGGCGTGCCGATGAAGCCAAATGCCTCCATCGGTTGACGAAGCATCTCACCGCCTTGCTCGGCAATGATACTCAAGTAGTCAGCTGCTTGGTTGCCTATCGCAGTCTTCATATCGAATGCCTGCTCCAATCCTTCTGCAGACAAAGGATACTCTTGACCTAGATACGTGAACATGTTCTGTGTCACTTCGCAGCCTTTGCTGTTAACCAGATCTTCGTACCATAAGTTCTCGTGACCTTGCGGGATCATGCGGATACCGAAAGCCTCTTTGATACCATCGGCATTTGCAATATACTCCTTATCGCCGAAGCGGAAAGCACCGGCTGCGTAGTCGAACAGTTTACCGGAGCCCTTGTTAATGATAAACGAACCGACACCACCTGCCATCGCACCGATACCGGTGATGGTAGCAACAGCCGATTTCGGGAACATATCTCCTGTGGTAGAGAAGATGTTCGCACTCCAGCTCTGGTGTGCCGCACCTACGATACCGATGATGATAGCCACTGCCCACGGTCCCCAGATACCGCCTAAAGGCTGAGCAAACAATGCTACAATCGGGAAGAAGGCAAACAGCAACATCGCCAACATTCGTCCGGAATACGGCTCCATACCTTTCTTCTCCACGAAGATCTTCGGCAGGTAGCCACCAAACAGAGAGACGATGGTTACAATCGCGTAGAGCGTGAAAATCAAAGCCACGCCTTCGCTGTGAGAAGCTTTGATACCAAACTGATCTTGGAAATACGCCGGAGCCCAGAACAGGAAGAACCACCATACACCGTCGGTCATGAATTTACCAAAGGCAAACGACCAAGTCTGACGATGTTTGAACGCCTCGAGGAAGGACATCTGTTTTACCTTTTTCTCTTCTACTACCTTCGGAACTTCCGCCTCGTCTTGGTTGATATAACTCAACTCGGCTTCGTTGACATGTTTCGATCTCTCGGGTTTGTCATAAACAAAGATCCAGATACCAGCCCAGATGAAGCCCAGCGCACCGATGATGATGAATGCCCATTCCCATCCCATCGCTTTCGCGAGCAGAGGAATAGTAGCCGGTGCTGCGAGTGCACCTACAGACGCACCTGCATTGAAGATAGAAGTAGCGAATGCACGGTCTTTCTTCGGGAAATACTCCGCGGTCACCTTGATAGCAGCCGGGAAGTTACCAGCCTCTCCCAGACCCAATACCAGACGGCAAGCCAAGAAAAGGAAGACCGAGATCATCGAGAAGTACATCGCCGCGGTAGCGCCTACCTGCAACGGACGCAGCCACTCCAACCAATCGGGCAGCGAAGCACCTCCATAAGTCAGGAACTGATACAACCCGCTACTTTGATGAGACAGGTCTCCCGCTGCGACCATTGCTTGCGCCGCATCAATACTCTCGATACCGGACAAGTATGCCGTTGCTACACCGCAGCCGGCATGCAGTACCGCACCCAACGACCATATAACGATCGCCCAGAGGTAACCTTTCTTCGTACCCATCCAGTCGATGAACTTACCAGCAAAGAGGCAGAAGATGGCATATGCAATAGAGAACACACCGGTGATCGTTCCGTAATCACTGTTAGTCCAGCCGAACTCCGGTTGAATAAACTCTTTGAACGTCAACGAGAGAACCTGGCGGTCCATATAGTTGACGGTAGTGGCGAAGAAGAGCATCGCGCACATGACCCAACGCCAGTTGGTCATGACGCCTTTCTTGATGTCACTCATAATAAATTATTTTTTGCAGTTAGCAATGATTTCAAAGCACTCTTTGCACTTATCGGTTACGTATTTCCAGTCACCGGCTTTCACCTTGTCAGACGGGAACAGCTTGGAACCCATACCTACGCAGTACACGCCTGCAGCGAACCATTTCTCAAGGTTCTCTTTCTCCGGAGCTACACCACCGGTAACCATGATCTTCGACCACGGCATCGGAGCCATCAGACCCTTCACAAGGTTCGGTCCAACAACATCCCCCGGGAAGACCTTGGTAAAGTCGCAACCTACTTCCTGTGCCGCACCAATCTCACTCGGTGTGAGACAGCCCGGGCAATAGGTCACGCAACGACGGTTGCAAACCACCGCAATATCCTTGTTAAACAGCGGACCAACCACAAAGTTAGCGCCTAACTGCAAGTACAACGCTGCCGTCGGAGCGTCAACGACACTACCGATACCGAGCGCCAGTTCCGGACACTCTACAGCCACCCACTTGCTCAGTTCGCCGAACACCTCATGTGCAAAATCGCCACGGTTGGTGAACTCGAACGCACGTACGCCACCTTCGTAACAAGCCTTAATCACATTCTTGCAAACTTCAACGTCCTTGTGATAAAACACAGGAACCATCGGTGCGGCAGCAATCTTAGCCATCACCTGAAACTTATCAAACTTAGCCATAATGCCTCCTTATCTTTGTACTCGTCCGTTTGCATTACCACCTGCAAGGCTCAACACTTCGTCTTCGCTGACGAGGTTGTAGTCACCGTTGATAGTGTGCTTCAGAGCCGAAGCTGCTACGGCGAACTCCAGAGCTGCACCTTGGTTGTCCGGATACTTAAGCATTCCGTGGATCAGACCGCCCGAGAAACTATCACCACCACCTACGCGGTCGATGATCGGATTGATCTCATAACGCTTGCTCTGATAGAACTCCTTGCCGTTGTAGATCATTGCCTTCCAGCCGTTGAACGTAGCGCTATAGCTCTCGCGAAGCGTCGAAACAACATACTTGAAGCCGAACTCCTTCATCATCTGCTCGAAGATGCCCTTGTAGCCTTCTGCGTTGGTTTCACCACCTTCTACATCAGCATCGGGCTTGAAACCAAGACACAACTCTGCGTCTTCCTCATTGCCAATACAAACATCGACGTATTTCATCAGCGGACGCATGATAGAGATAGCTTTCTCGCTGGTCCAGAGTTTCTTACGGAAGTTCAGGTCTACACTGACCGTCACACCGTGACGTTTAGCAGCCTCGCAAGCCAACTTCGTGATCTCTGCTGCCTTGTCCGAAATAGCCGGAGTGATACCGCTCCAGTGGAACCAAGCTGCACCTTCCATGATCTTATCGAAGTCAAAATCCTTCGGATCAGCCTCAGCAATCGCACTGTGTGCACGGTCATAAATAACCTTACTCGGACGCATCGAAGCACCCGTCTCGCAGTAATACAGACCTACGCGGTCACCGCCACGAACGATATAATCGTCCTTCACTCCGTAACGACGCAGCGAGTTAACAGCAATCTGACCGATCTCATGTTTCGGCAGCTTGGTTACCAAGTATGCCTCGTGACCGTAGTTAGCACACGAAATAGCCACATTTGCCTCACCACCACCGGGGATGATACGGAAATGATCAGACTGAATGAAACGATCTTGTCCTTCCGGACTCAGGCGAAGCATGATCTCGCCTAATGTAATAATCTTAGCCATGATATATAAAATTTAAAATCTCAAATTTAAAATTTAAAATAATGCTTAGCATTATTATAACAGATATCCTCTACCATCTGTTGAACACGTGCTTTTTCGTAGCCGGTGTACGGGATCATACCGTTCTCGATGTCATTGCCAAGCACGTTACAGAGCGTGCGGCGGAAATACTCATGACGCGGATAACTGAGGAACGAACGGCTGTCGGTGAGCATACCTACGAGGCGCGACAACAGGCCGAGGTTACTCAATGCCATCATCTGCTTCTCCATACCGTCTTTCTGATCGAGGAACCACCAACCGGAACCGAACTGAATCTTACCCGGTACTGAACCGTCCTGGAAGTTACCCAACATGGTAGCAATCACTTCGTTAGCGCACGGGTTGAGGTTATAGAGAATCGTCTTTGCCAGATGTCCTTCGCTGTTCATCTCGTCCAGGAAATGGCTCATCGCCTTGGCGGTCGTGAACTCACCGATAGAGTCAAAACCGGTGTCTGCACCGAGTTGCGCGAACATCTTGGAGTTGTTGTTACGAATCGCTCCGTAGTGGTACTGCTGCGTCCAACCCGAAGCATAGTCCATCTCAGCCTGCGCATGCAGATAAGCGTGCTTGTACTGACGAATCTCGTAGGTCGTCAACTCCTTACCTGCCAAAGCCTTCTGGAAGATGGCGTTCACCTCAGCGTCAGTGTACGGCTCATCATAGAACTCCTCAATTCCGTGGTCACTCAGACGGCAACCCATAGACTCGAAGAAGTCATGACGTTTCTGCAGTGCAGCTACGAGATCTGCGAAGTTACGAATCTCCACACCGGCTACTTTCTCCAGTTTATGAATATACTCTGCCCATGTAGCTGCCTCGATATTCATGCCTGCATCCGGACGCCAGGTCGGGAGCATGCGAACCTCTGCAGTCGGATCGTCCTTCACCATCTTATGCCATTCGAGGCCGTCAGCAGGATCATCGGTCGTACAAACCAACTCTACGCCGTAGTGCTTCATCAGTCCGCGCGGACAGAACTTCGGATCATTGGCAATCAGGTCGTTACACTTGTCATAGATGGCACGTGCAGTCTCCGGATTCAGACGCTCTTCGATACCGAAAGCGGTCTTGAGCTCCAGATGAGTCCAGTGGTACAGGGGGTTACGGAAAGTGTAAGGCACGGTCTCTGCCCATTTCTCGAATTTCTGCCAGTCTGTCGTGTCCTTACCGGTGCAGTATTTCTCATCCACACCGTTCGAACGCATAGCACGCCATTTGTAATGGTCGCCCATGAGCCAGATCTGTGCAATCGACTCAAAACGCTTGTTCTCCGCTACCATTTGCGGAATAAGGTGACAGTGGTAATCAATGATCGGCATGTGCTCAGCATGCTCGTGATACAACTCCTGCGCAGTCGGGGTTTGCAGCAGGAAATCCTTGTCCATGAAAGGCTTCATAATGTATTATTTTTTAGTTAAATGTATTTGCGCATTCTTTGACGGTGCAAAGTTACTACTTTTTTAGCAATAATAGGTGGAAAAATTGACGCAAATACTCCACATTTTTTGTTTTTTGTTGTATAATTCAAAAAAAAGCAGTACCTTTGCACCCGATTTGATCAAAATGGCCAACTTAGCGGACATACGGAGGCCCATAGAGGGTGAGTGGAAGCGGTACGAGAAAGTGCTGCACGAGACGCTGCGTTCGGACGACAAAGTGCAGCAAAAGGTGCTGGATTACATCATGGCACAGCGCGGCAAACAACTGCGTCCGCTGGTAGTACTGCTATGTGCGCAGATTTGTAATCCCGTTACCGACAAGACATTGAAGTCTGCGGTGGCGTTGGATCTGTTGCATAACTCCTCTTTGGTACATGACGATGTAGTGGACAACTCCGACACGCGCCGCGGCAAACCGGCCGTGCATACACAGTGGACCAACAAAGTGGCCGTTCTAATGGGCGACTACATGCTCGCACAGGTAATCAGTCTTATCGCGCAAGTAAGGAACATCCGCATTCTCGAGATTGCTGCGAACATGACAAGAAACCTTAGCAGCGGAGAGATTCTGCAACTGCATGTCGGACAGAGTATGTGGATTGATGAAGCCCAATACATGCGCATCATTGACCAGAAGACCGCACAGTTGTTCCAAGCATGCGCGGAAGCCGGTGCGGAGAGTGCGGGTTGTACGCCCCGCCAACGCGCTGCACTTCGGGAGTACGGTAATCTGTTAGGCCTGTGCTTCCAGATCAAGGATGACATCTTTGATTACAGCGATTTAGAGGAAATCGGCAAACCGACGATGAACGATCTGCGTGACGGCAAGGTGACCTTACCGCTCATCAGCGCGCTGCAGCGTGCGCCTCAACCGGAGGCAGAAGAGATAAAGGCGAAAGGCGAAAAATTGATCGCCAAAGAGTACTCGGCTGAAGAAGAAGCGCGTGTGCTGGAAGAAATCAAATCGTTTGTGCTGCGATTCAAAGGCGATGAATATGCCGTGCAGCGAATGATTGCTTATAAAAAACAAGCCACGGAAGCATTGCGTGTATTCCGTGACAGTGAGGAGAAACGAAGTCTGTTGCTATTACTCGACTACGCCATCAACCGCGTTCAGTAATTGTTCGCGCAGCGTCTCATCGCTAATCGTATTCAGCACATCTTTCATAAACGCACCGACGAGCAGTTGGCGCGCTTTTTGTTTACTGATACCACGCTGCTGCATGTAGAATAGTGCGGACTCATCGAGTTGTCCGGTTGAGGCACCGTGAGTGGCTTTGACATCATCTGCATAAATCTCCAGTTGTGGTTGCGTACGCATCTCTGCGGAATCAGAAAGCAGAAGGTTACGATTGGTCTGATGTGCCTCCGTCTGCTGCGCATTAGGATTAATTTTCAGTTCGCCTACGAAATGTCCACGGGAGTTATCGTCTAGCACAAACTTAATCAGTTGATTAGACGTACCGCCACCTACCGCGTGCGTCACGTGCGTCTCGGTTGTGACTTTCTCTTCGCCGTGTAAGAAGGCGAGCGCATAGATCTCCGTCTCACACCCTTCGCCGAGTTGCTCAATCGTAATAGAATTCCTAAAGTCCTTAGGGTCATTAGAGCCCTTAAGGTCCTTAGGTATGTTTATTACATGTATCTTCACCTTCGAACCGGCTTCTTGCATGATATGCAAGTTCACTTCCGGTTCGTTCACAAACACGTGCTCGAATATGTCGCCCTTATGCAATACCTTCATAGCCTTTCTCTTCGAGTTCGAGTGCTAAGGTTTTATCGCCTGTTTTGACAATCTTACCATCGGCAAGGACATGCACAAAGTCCGGCACGATATAATCGAGCAGACGCTGGTAGTGCGTGATTACGATGGAGGCGTTTTGCGGAGTCTTCAATTTATTCACGCCCTCCGCCACGATACGAAGTGCATCAATATCTAGGCCTGAATCGGTCTCGTCCAAGATTGCAACGCAGGGTTCGAGCATGGCCATTTGGAAGATCTCATTTTTCTTCTTCTCGCCTCCGGAGAAGCCTTCATTTACCGAACGGTTATTAAGTTTATCCGGCAATTCGAGCATGCGTTTCTTCTCACGCATCAATGCCAGAAAATCCCTCGCAGAAAGAGGTTCTTTGCCTTCGTACGCACGTTTCTCGTTGATGGCGGTGCGCATGAAGTTCGTCATACTCACACCGGGAATCTCAACGGGATACTGAAAACTAAGGAACACGCCCGCACGCGCACGAACTTCCGGTTCCATGGCTAACAGGTTCTCGCCGCGAAGGTACACTTCGCCCTCCGTCACTTCGTATGCAGGATTACCGGTCAACACCGCAGAGAGCGTCGACTTACCGGCACCGTTAGGTCCCATGATGGCGTGCACTTCGCCTTCATTAATCACGAGATTCACTCCTTTGAGAATCTCTTTGCCTCCAATAGAAGCGTGTAGATTTTTTATTTCAAGTAATTTATTCATTTGTACAAAGGCCTTGCTTATTAACCGCCGAGCATTTGCCCGGCGGTTATAAGCAGTAACGATTTATCGTTTTACGTTATGACCGAAGTTGTAACCTATACGAATTGCGGGTTCGATAGCTATTGGGCTTCCAAGCGGAGCTCCTACGGTAATGTCACCCGTTATATACATATTATTTGACAGCACACGGCCGAAGCGCAGTTCAAACGGAATATAAGAAGCATAATACGAGCAACCATAACCGATACCAGGGCAGATGCCAAGGAGGAACGGTCTATCATTGAGGTCACCCATTTCCATGAGAAGACCCGTTGAGAGTTTGAATGCGCCTCCGAAATAATTGCCCGAGTAATACTCGCCACCGGTGAATCCACCACCAAGGCTAAAATAGAAACCGAGAGCGAATTTATCAGTCAGCGGATAAGCGAAATCAAAACCTGCTTGGAAATCCAAACCGGCGCCTGCTACTTGATTCGGTCCTCCAAATTCCATCGGCAAGCCCAGACCAAGATCACCACCAATCAACAACGGACGGCCGGAGGAAACAGGCTCCGGAGCCGGAGGAGCTACCTGTTTCGGAGCCGGAGCAGACTTCTTACCGAAGGTCCAGCAAACCTTACCATTCTGTCCTTGCGAGATGAAACAAGAAACCACTTTCCAACTTTCTACAAGTTCATCAGCAATAGCGCGGAACTGACGATCCAACTGAGAGGTATTAGCCACCAGGAAGAAGTGGTCATCCTGCTTAGCCATAATTTTCAGCTCGCCTTTGATTTTATTCTCAATAGCAGCATCTTTCACGTCCGCACCACCCGGAACGAAGATCGTATAAGAGGAGAAAGGAATGCCCTTAATGGATTTCGGCAACACATCGGACTTGATATATTTGAAATAGTTCTCCTTGCTACCAATCTTCTTGGTGGGGTTAATGGAACCGTTATCCAAACCATCGGTGAAAGTAACGATGGATGCAGACGAGAACTTAGACAGCGTCTTAGCGTATTCCTTCGTCATATCAAAGGCATCATCGAAGGAGCGATAAAGAGCCGTTCCGTTACCTTGTGTGAAGTTATCCACAAAGCTCTTCATTTGCGAAGCCGAATAAGCAGTCAGCGGTTGTATACCCAAGGTACGGGTTTGTTTCATCGTAGAGAAGCCGATAATACCGATGTGAATGTTACCAGCGTTACTTGCGCGGAGCATTACGTCAATAAACGATTTCGCACTGGTCTTCACATCTTGGAAACCTTGCTCGCTCAAAGAGGAACTACAGTCAAGAACGAGGACTACTGTCATCTCGTTCGTATTGGTTGCATTAACCTGCTCATTACCCGTTTCCTCATCAGGTACCCACCGCTGAAGAGATTCGTCGAATACCCAAAGAGCAATATGCTCCAGATCCGGTTTTTTATTTTGCGGATAGGTTACACGGTCAAAGGTAAAATACACGTTACCGAGGTTCGTCTCACCACCCAGATACTTAGGCTGTACAGGGAAAGAAAGACCTACCGGTTCCACATTCGTCAACTCATATGCAATACCGCCATTAGGGAATGTCGTTTGGAAAGTACCGTAAATTTTGAACTGCGCCTCATCCGGATGGATACGCCAATCTGCATCTGCTCCTTGAGCAAATGTCATCACGCTGCATACTAATGCTAACGCAAAAAGTAGAGATTTTTTCATTGTTGTTAAATTGTTTGTTAAGTTAATAAATATGTATGATATATTTATAATTGACTCATTACTACTTCTCCGACTGCCTGCAGGGAGGTTTTGGAGATATTACGTATATCGTCCTGACGGGTATGCCACCACGAAGGGAAACCGGTTGCGTTTCGCATGTCATAGTGAATCACATCCACGCACGGTATGCCGGCAATCTCATTGATATAATAGTGGTCATCCGTAATCGGATACGAATGTTGGTTGCTGAACATAGAGCCGTAACCTAATTTCTCTGCGGCACGCCATATTTTGAGCTGATAGTTCTCCGCGTACTGCGAAGAATACATCTCCAGCGGGAAGACCGCGTCCGGTGCACCTATCATATCTAATATAATACCATATTGGTACTGAGGTTGACCTTTCTGTACATAGTTCGTCGCCCACAGTTGCGAACCGAGGCACCATGTGTCTTCGCGTTCCTGACCTGTATAGAGCTTGGGAGAACCGGAGTCTTCGCAGTCAAAGAAGATGATATCAACCGGTGCCGACAACTTATGAGCAGCGGTTGTATCTGCCATTACCAAACCCAATTGACGAGCAACTTCAAGAAGAACCGCCACACCGGAAGCGCCGTCATTGGCGCCGGGCACATTGTAGAAACGGTTCTCATACTCGAGTTCCTCATCGCACCAAGGACGGGTGTCGTAGTGTGCACCTAATAATATACGCGGGCGCGTGGCGATCTCGGGGGTGGAAAAATGACCAATGATATTATATATCTGCTGGTTATTGCCTCGAAAATCAGGCATTTGTCCTTTTTGCAGTTCCACTTCCGCACCGCAGGCACGCAGTTGCTCTATCAGCCACACGGCGCATTGCGTATGCGCAGCGCTGTTAGGCACACGGGGACCGAATGCCAGTTGTTTCTGCACGTACACATATGCTGAATCAGAACAGAAAGCGGGACGCTCCATTCCGGCTGGCTTCTTATTACAGGACGCGAGGACTCCCAGGAATCCCAGGACGCCCAGGACGCCTAGTTTAAAATAGTTTCTCATTTGACGTTCGTTTCGCTAACAGAGGTGTGACTTTGAATAGCACGAATGGTATGTGCGATAGAAACAGCAAGCGTCTCAATGTGCAGTTTGGAGCAGCACTGCGGGTCCACAGGCAGTGAATCCGTGCATATGAGTTCTTCGAGCGCGGACTCCTCGATGCGCTGGCAGGCGTTGCCACTGAGCACACCGTGAGTTACTACGGCGCGAACAGACTTAGCACCGCCCTCTTTCATAACCTCAGCGGCCTTACAAAGCGTTCCTGCCGTGTCAGCAATATCGTCAAAAATAACTACATCTTTGCCGTACACATCACCCAGCACACGAATCTCCGACACTTTGTTGAAGTCCGGTCGGTTCTTATAGCAAATCACCATCGGCACCTCGCGGTCGGTCATAACATGCAGCTTCTTCGCAAAATTAGATGCGCGCTTGGAACCTCCGACATCCGGAGAAGCAACAATCAGTTTCTTGAGATTGAGCGATGCGATATAAGGAGCAAGCACATTCGAGCCGTATATATGATCAACAGGTATATCGAAGAAGCCTTGTATCTGGTCTGCGTGCAAATCTACCGTAATAACGCGGTCAGCGCCGGCCGTTTGCAGCATATTTGCCACCAGTTTGGCTCCGATGGACACACGCGGTTTATCTTTGCGGTCCTGTCGTGCCCAACCGAAATACGGAATAACAGCAATCACCTTGTACGCACTGGCACGTTTAGCGGCATCAATCATGAGAAGCAGCTCCATCAAGTTGTCGCTGGACGGGCAGGTCGATTGCACAAGATAGACAGACTGACCACGTACCGATTCCTCAAAATACGTACAGAACTCGCCGTCCGAGAAACGATCGATACGCACTTTGCCCAATTGACATCCCAACTCGTCGCATACGCGTTGAGCCAATGCCTCGCCTTTGGAACCGGCGAAGACTTTGAACTGATTCATTTCTTCCATATACATACGCCTTAGCTTATTGCCTTTCGCTTGTTTTATTTCTTTTTCTTTTTCTGCGCTGTATTGGCCTGTGACAAGATATGCTGGAAAGCGGGCGAGTCACAAGTCAGTTTGCCATCCGAGAGTCGGATGATGTCTTCGCGCACACGGTTAACGCCTGCTTCCTGGTCTCTGTTCCACACCAAGTTACGTTGCCGCATGCACTGCGCGATATACACTTCCAGCGAATCGCGCTCCAGACCCGGCTCCATCTGGGACGCATAAGCAATCATATCCTGCACAATGCGACCGTAGTTACGCATTCGTATCGGGGCCGAGTTTCTATTTAATTGCAAAGCCATGTTTTTCACCATTTAGTCATGAACTCTTTCCCTTGCGATTTACTTCTTGCGAATAAGGTAAATCATAGTCGGGAAGTGGTCACCGTAACCGTTTTGCCAAACACCGGCTTTGTGGGTACGCAGCGGTGCTCCTTTATCTTTACCTTCCTGCACGGTAAGGAACGGTTTGTTGAACACCTGCGATTTCCAGTATGCCCATTTACCGCCATCTTTCTTCTCGTTAAGCAGCGATTCGGTAATGATGATCTGGTCGAACAGGTTCCAGCCTCCGTTGTAGTACAGCGTACCGGTACCGTTAGCGAGGTGAATCCACATAGTGTTGTAGAATCCGCCCGGTTCTACTTGTTGCGGTTTCTTGCGTGCTTTGAGCACGTCTTTGCAACTATGGTTATCCGGATCATCGTTCAAGT
Source organism: Paludibacteraceae bacterium (assembly GCA_017401985.1). GTDB lineage: Bacteria > Bacteroidota > Bacteroidia > Bacteroidales > Paludibacteraceae > Colicola. Next base: position 12,297 of record JAFPNK010000038.1, read on the forward strand.
CACCCATGATGATAATCTTAGCCTGCGGCTCTCTCATACGAATAGAGTCACAGATATGCATACTCAGCATAGCCGCCGTGTCACGTCCCGGACGGGAAGAGAGTTCGCCTCCGTAACGGCTCGGCCAGTGACAAACAATCATATGAATCTTCTCCGGTGTACCGTCTTCCATCAGATAACCGGATACGCACAACTGAAGACGCGTTTTGATCTCGCCTCCGTCTGCATAGTGTGCCTTCAACTCAAAGCCGTTCACCTTAGACGGTTTGAACAGCACCGAGTCGTAAAGGAAGCCGACATCCACACCACGGCGATCCGGACCTTCTACCAAAATCGGTTTATAGCGACGTCCGTATGTTTTGTTGGTCTCTGCGCAAAGGTCGTAGAGACAACCTATATTTTCCACCTCAGCTACGCCCACACAGACAGCACCGCGCGGATCGTAATCCGTACCGAGTTGTGCAACGGCATAGGCCATGTTTTTGATTTTGTTCTCGTATTTGAACGAGGTCCATTTCATACCGCCGTCCGGCAGGTACTCATAGTCGTTTTTGCCCTCATCATGAATGGTGTCGAAGAGATTCTCGAGATTGTAGAAAGCGATACAACGAACATAGAGGTCTTCTCCCTCTTTTTTCGTGTTTTTAGCACTGATGTTGGCGCTAAATACAAGCAGCAAAGCTGCTACCCAAAATAACGTGTGTTTCATAGATTATTTGATTGTTTATTCATTGCGTTTTCAAATTCGGCTACAAAGGTACTGCTTTTTTTTGACATATGCAAGTGCGCGCGCGTTTTTTTTGAAAAAAGAACAAAATGCAAAATATCTCCACAATTATTTGCATATATGAAGAAAAAGTTGTACCTTTGCACTCGCAAAGGTTGTTGAACGGCAACAAACGATGCAAAAACACATTTAACGAACAAATCTAATTTATTATGTCAAGCGTAAACAAAGTTATTCTTATTGGCAACGTAGGCGCAGATCCAGAAGTACGTTATTTAGACCGCGGCGTAGCCATCGCAAATTTCAATTTAGCAACGACCGAGCGTGGTTACATTATGCAAAACGGCACTCAGGTGCCTGATGTAACCGAGTGGCACAGCATTGTTTTGTGGCGCAATCTCGCAGAGTGGGCACAGCAGTACCTTCGAAAGAGCATGAAAGTGTATGTGGAGGGCAAGTTAAAAACTCGCACCTGGGAGAAAGACGGCCAGATCAGACGCAAAACGGAGGTGATTGCAGAGAATGTACAGATTCTTTACCGTCCCGAGCAGTACAGAAACGAAGGAGCGAAAGAATTAAAGAACGAAGAAATGAAGGACGAGCCGGAGGCTCCGATGACAGCAGACACTTCTTTTAACGATATTTTCTAATGTCCGAGAAGGAACAATATATTGAGTGGGCTTACGCTCAAGAGTATGTCCCCATCACAATGATGCCCTGGTGGTTGGACGCGGTATGCGCCGGCAAAACATGGGATGCAATCGTGGTGAAGGATGAGGAAGGACATATTCAAGGCGCGATGCCGTATTTGCTTCGCAAGCGTGCGCGGTGGAAATACATCCTTATGCCTCAGCAATCACACATTGGAGGTATATGGGTCACGCCGGAGATCACAGCGGATAAATGGAAGACGGCTGAAGTATGCCGTCAGATCAAAGAACGTTTGGATCAAATGGGCCTCGCGTACTATTACCAGCAGTACATGCCGGGAAGTCTGTGTGTGGATGCAATGCGCTCTTTGGGATTCAACACGAAAGAGCGAATCACCTATCGCGTAGATGACTTGAGCGATTTAGAAGCGGTGAAAGAGTCGTTCAGCAAGAACAAACAGCGTCAGTTGAAGCGGGCGGCTTCGTTGCACGCCGAGCGAACGATGGAGGTGGAGGATTTCTACCGTTTCCACACCGCTTGTCTGGCTGCCCGCAAACGGCACATCAGTTATACCCGCGAATTCCTGCTGGTACTGGAGCGCAAAGCGCGCCGCGCCAAGCAATGCGAGATCTTGAGCATCTGCGATGATAACGGACAGGTTTATGCCGCTGCGTTCCTCGTTTGGGACAAGAGTTATATGTACTTCCTGATTCCTACGTACGACCCTGCATTCGGCGACTCAGGTGCCGGCGCATTGTTGGCATTGGAAGCTATGAAATTGGCGAAGGAGAAAGGGGTGCGCTTCGATTTTGAAGGCTCGATGAACAAAGGCACCGCAGAGCACTACCGCCAGTTCGGGTCCAAAGAGACCAAGTATTATGCGGTGGAGAAATACTACAAGCCTCTGTTCCATATAGCTATTTGGTTCCAGAAACTTCGAGAATGGAGATTCAGGTAAATCACAAATCATAAATCACAAATCAAAAATATTATTTTTGACCCCCTGGTATCCGTCTGAGCAAGATGCGATGAGTGGTCTGTTCGTGCAGAAGCACGTGGAAGCAGTGCGCGCACAAGGGTGCGACGTGCGGGTTATTTTTGCGCAGAGTTGGCGAGACACCTGGCGTCAATGGAAGGCTTTACAACGCGAAGGATGGATGCCGAACGTGGTGCAGTTGAATGTGATTCAAAAACAAGGACTGCTGGCATTATGGCTCAAAAAGCGGTACGGGATTCCGTATGTGATTATCGAACACTGGACAGGTTATTTACCAGATAATCAGCATGTATCATTCAAAGGATGGCATACGCGAATGATGAAAAAGATCTGCCGGGAAGCGGAAGTAGTCATGCCGGTTAGTCAGCCGTTGATGGAAGCCATGCAATCGTTAGGATTTAAGGCTAAACGATGGACGATGATTGATAATGTCGTTGACGATTTCTTCTTTGACCACACGCATCGCAAGACGACAAAGGACGGCCGCAAAATACTACTTAACATCACTTGTTTTGATGAACCGCACAAGAATGTGAAAGGTCTTTTGCGTGCAGCGAAAGCTTTGTCGGAAGAACGGCAAGACTGGCAATTGGTTATTGTGGGTACAGGCGTTGATTATCAGGAAGTTCGATCTTTTGCAGACACCTTGCATATACCCGAAGGACTGCTTCGCTGGACCGGCGAATTGCCCCCGCAGGCCGTGGCGGACGAGTTCCATCGTGCGGATGCGTTTGCGCTCTCGAGTCGGTATGAGACTTATGGCGTCGTGCTTGCTGAAGCAGCCGCAGCCGGTGTGCCTATTCTCTCTACGCCGGTCGGCATTGCGGAAGAGATTGCGGACCTGATCGTGCCTCAAGAGATGGCGCAACACGATCCGCAAGGCTTTGCCGAATACATTAAGCAGATTTTATGGGGCGATATAGAGTCAAGCCACAACAAGCAATCGAACAAACGATTCTCCGCCGAACAGATAGGTGCTCAGTTAAAGCAAATCTATGAATCATGCCTTAAATAGTCGAATGCTCGGTTGGTTGCCTATTGAGTGGCAGGACCGTCTGGGTGCTATACGCCGCTATCGTCTGCTCGGGGCGCGCGGAAGCAGTCATGCTATCCTTGCCCGGGTGGACGGAACTACTTTCCACGGAGGTTTGACAGATCGATGGAAAGGGATTGTATCCCTTTATGCCTTATCCAAAGCCACCAAACGCGATTTCCGTTTGCTCTATACGTTTCCTTTTCAACTAACCGATTATCAGGTTCCTGCGGCTTACGACTGGCAGTTGCGAGAGGGGGAATTGAGTGAGAATGTGTTTCAAGTCACGCTGAAACGCCTGATAGGTGACCCGAGTTTGCAACGCGTGCAGCGTTTGGCACCCGACAAGCAGATTCATGGTTACGCCAACAGGGATTGGATGGATGCCATCAACGAGACCTATCACACGCAGTTTACGTGGGGAGAACTGTTTCGGGAACTATTTACTCCTTCTGTTCGATTAAATGCCGCTTTAGAGCCGTATCGTAAGCGCCTCAACAAGCCTTATATTGCAGTCGCTTTTCGCACACAGAACCTGTTTGGTGACTATACGGAATACCATTATCAGCCGGCCGACGCTGTGCGTCAAGCACAGGTCATACAATCGTGCCTATCCTTCTTGCAGGAGTTACATGCGAAGGAAGGTTTTCCCATTCTCGTCACCTCGGACAGTGAGCGTTTGGCGGAGCAATGCGCCACCTTGCCTTTTGTGACGGCATCGTGCGGCAAAGCGGCGCACGCAGACACGTCTGCGAATTCACCACAAGAACAGTACTTGAAGTCTTTTGTTGATTTTTATCTATTAGCCGAGGCACAGGCCGTCTATTGCGCGGGAACGAAAGAGATGTACCCGTCCGATTTTCCTAAATACGCGGCCAAGGTGTACGATGTACCTTTCCATCGCGTAGCGTTGGATTAGCGCGTTCGCTCGTACTTGTTAATCAAACTATAGAACCATATTTCCTGCGCAATGAGAACGATTGCGCTGGCTCCCACATATCCGGCGATGGCGTAGTCGAACCGCTGCATCCAAATACCGAACAAGAGTCCCAGCAAGCGCGCCAGCATTATGGCGCATTCGAAGATCAGGCCTACCCCTTGCGCCATAAAAACATCCGCCACAAAACAGATAGGTCCGTTCAAGCAAACCATTAACAGCCACGGTAACATCCATCGGATATATTCTCCGGAGACCGTCCAGTCATCGCCTAACAACCAACCAGTGATCCACGGAAGCGGCCAGTATAAGAGGATGAAGAAGGGAAGCACAACGGCTACGGTCATCCACGTAAAACGAAGTAACATCGGCCGAATGGGTTGGTGTTGATGCACGTTCTCCGTCACTTTCTGAAAAAGGACCTGCTGCACCGAATTGACTATCAACGAAATAGGCGCGAAGGACAAAGTGATAGCCATGGACCAAATTCCCATTTTCTCTAATCCGAAGAAAGGAACGAGCAGGAGGGCAGGTAAGGCCGCGCCAAGACTATTCGCAAAAGCGCGAGGTAAAGAGAATACCGGGAATTTCTTATACGAACGGGCAACCTCTTTTATCGCACTCCAATCCAAACGGGTGATGTACGTCCATCCACGTTTCAACCGTACGGACAGCGTAATGAAGAGCGAGAGAATAGAGGCAATACAGGTAGAGACAATCAGGCCGATGGAAGTCATACCACCCCAACCCATTCCCAATTTGGCGGCTGACAACAGAACACTGTTCGTTATCTTGTAGCGGCTAATGGCACCGAATTGTTTGCCGCGCATAAGGCATAAGTTGAGAATGTTCCAAGCGGCATTGAAGAGCACGTATATCGGGAGTAACCAGAACAGGTTCGAACTTGTCTCTATATGAAAAACAGAAACAATCTGTTCTCTGAACGGCAACGCGAGCAAGGTGAGCAGTGTCCAAACGACCGCCAGTAGAGAAGACAATTGAGCCGCAGCGACTGCCTGCTTTTTCTCTTTGGCCAACATGATGGCATATTGGTACTCCATCGTGGCCAGAAGCACGAGTATATTACCGATATTAACAAACAGATTCAGCAATCCGAAGTCTTCGGGCGCATACAAACGTGTGAGAATAGGATAAACGAGGAAACCGAGCACCTGGGCAAAGATATTTGCCGAAAGGAGCTTTCCCACGTTCCGCGCAAACGGAGAATTCCATATTTTGGATACAAATTGCCTCATTTACGGGTGCAAAGGTACAAAAATATTTGTAAATACGCAAATTTTTCGAAATTTATTTGCACATATTGCAAAAAAGCAGTACCTTTGTAACTGAATTAGTTATGTATTACGTTCTGATTGTTCTGTTGACTTTTCTTCAGACCGTGCTGATGACGGTTTTGATGGGATTCCCGTTCGTTGAGCCGGGGGTGGTTTCCGTGCGTCTATGGGGCAATTACCTGGCAGCCGCGCTGATTATATGGAGTCCGATGCTCTTCACCGACAAGCGTCGTTGGACGTATGCGGTGTCTGTTCTGCTGGACGTATGGTTCATCGGCAATCTGATGTATTTCCGCAGTTACGGCGACGTGCTGAACCGTTGGTGTTTACTGAATATCTCCAATATGGATGGTATCTGGAGTGCCGTTTTGCCTTTTCTGCGTTGGAGCGATTTGCTTTTTGTCGCAGCCACGGTTATATGGGTGGTGATTAGTGAATGGGCACAGTTTACGGTTCGTTGGTCCAAATACCTGCGTGCCGGCATTGCGTGCCTCTGTCTGGTACTATGCTGTACGCCGCAGTTGCTTGTTTCCCACCGATTGGAGATGCCTCTTTCTCCCTTCGCGTCTTACTACGCCGATTTAAGTATGGGACGTATCTGGTACATGCATACCTACGGAGCCATTACGCATTTGAGTAATGAGACCGTGCAGTTGATCCGTGGCAGTGAGGCTGGCGCGACACCCGTGCAGGCGGACGAGATGAGTCCTTTAGGCTGGGCTCCAACCGAACCGGAACAGCCTGCTAATACGGTGCTGGTACTCTTTGAGAGTTTGGAGGAACAGGTCATCGGTCTGCAGGTGAACGGCGAAGAGGTTACCCCGACCCTTAATCGTCTTATCGCGAACCCGCACACGGGCCATTATGCGCTGCAGGCGCAGGTGAAGGAAGGGAAGTCGTCAGATGCCCAGTTGATTATCTTCACTGGTCTGTTGCCTATTTATAACGGTGCGACCTCGATGCGCTACGTGCAGAACGCGTATCCATCCTGGGTGCGTTATTCGCAGGCCGCGACCAAACGCTTGTTTGCCGCTTATCCGGAGTATATGTGGAATCAGCAGATGAACGCGCAGGCGTACGGATTCGATTCCATTTATGCCGCTAATATGTCCGATCGGGACTTGTTCGCTCATACGCGTCAGACGGTGCTGGACGCTCCGCGTCCGTTCATTGTCACAGCAGTCACGATGGCTTCCCATTCGCCGTTCCTACTCTATGCCGACAGCAGTTCGTTGTCCTTCACGGACGAGGCGTACGATGCGACGCAGCGCCGTTACTTGCAGTGCGTGCATTATACGGACGAGGTGCTTGGAACGCTGATTGAGACTATTTTAGAGGATTCGGTGCTGGCCGCGACGACGCGTATCATCGTGACCGGTGATCATCCGATTTTGGATATTGACCATTCGGTTCCGTTCATCATCTATGACCCGTTCACGGATCCGGAAACAGCCACACGTCCGTTGTATCAAATGGACATATACCCTACGCTCATCGAGCGAATGCATATTCCCACTCCGTGGCACGGCGTAGGACATGCGTTCTCCGACAGCACTTCGTGCGGCGAGATGGAGCAGTGGTACCGGTTATCCGACCGACTTATTCGTACGAATTATTTCGCGGAGTAGAGACCGTATTTGGGACAAATTTGATTCAATTAGAGGCGCAGAGGTACAAAAATATTTGTAAATACGCAAAAAATTCGAAATTTATTTGCATATATCGTAAAAAAGTATTACCTTTGTAGCCGATTTTAGTTCAACGACCTAAAAAAACACAAGATATGCAAGTTAAGAAATCTGAAAAAGCCAGTCTGGAGAAGGACAAAGTCATCTATGTATTGATGGGTTTGATTTTCGTACTGAGCCTTTGCTACGTAGCCCTGGAGTGGACCGAGCGCGAGGTGACGAAGTACGAGGAGACGAATACAGATCTCTTCTTTGAAGAGGAGATTGAGATTCAGCAAACGAGTCAAGAGACTCCTCCCCCTCCCCCACCCCCTGCAGTACAAGAGGTTGAGGTGCTGAACGTTGTGGAAGATAACGTTGAGACCGAGTCTATTGAGGTGAACACCGAGGACGACAAGGAGGTTGAGGTTGTTATTGCAGCGCCGGTAGAGGCTCCTGTTGAGGAAGAGGAAGAAGAAGTAGTCTTCGTGATCGTTGAGTCCATGCCGGAGTTCCCGGGTGGTCAACAGGCTTTGTTCAAGTACCTGAGTGATAACATCAAGTATCCGGTTATCGCACAAGAGAACGGTATTCAAGGTCGTGTAATCTGCCAGTTCACGGTTAACAAAGACGGTTCGATTGTAGACATCGAGGTTGTTCGTTCGGGTGGTGACCCATCGTTGGACAAAGAGGCCGTTCGCGTCATCAAGTCGATGCCGAAATGGAAACCGGGTAAGCAGCGTGGTAAACCGGTACGTGTAAAGTACACGGTGCCTGTTAGCTTCAAGCTTCAGTAGTCGTTAGTCGTTAGTCGTTAGTCGATAGACAAACCGACTCATGGAGTTAGCTCACAGAGATATAACGTATTGTAAGAATGTCGGTGCCAAACGTGCCGACATTCTTCGTAGTGAGCTGGGCGTTCGCACAGCGATGGATTTGTTGCGTCAGTATCCATATAAGTATATTGATCGCAGCCGGTTCTATCGCATTGCGGAGTTAGAGGACGAGGACACGTACGTACAGATCATCGGTGAGGTGACAGAGTGGCACACGATCGGAATCGGCAAAGCGCAACGATTGAGTGCTACGTTCAATGACGGGACGCACCAATGTGAGTTAGTGTGGTTTCAGGGCGTTAAGTATGTTAAGTTAGAGCGAAACGTCAAGTATCTGCTGTTCGGCAAGCCCAGCCGATTCAATCATATTTATAATTTTGTACACCCCGAGCTGACGCCATTAAGCAAAGTGACGCCGGAGATGACGCAAGGTCTGGAGCCGTATTACAACACGACGGAGCAGATGAAGAAGAAGGGGTTGAACTCGAAGGCGCTGCGCGGGATCATCGCAGAGTTATTGCCGGAGTTGAAGATGGGTGTGCCGGACACCATCGGCGCGGATGTGCTACAGCGGTACCGATTGATGAGTCTGACGGAGTCGCTTATCAATGTACATTTCCCGAAAGACACACTCTCGATGCAGAACGCCCGCGCGCGGCTGAAGTTCGAGGAGCTGTTTTATGTACAGCTGCAGATACTAAGGCAGATGAAACGCCGGGAACAGAACCCGGGGTTTGCGATGCCGATGGTAGGTAGTCGTTTTCATGCGTTGTACAAGAGTTTGCCGTTTGACTTGACAGGTGCGCAGAAACGGGTTATTCATGAGATACATGACGACTTGAAGTCCGGTCATCAGATGAACCGTTTGCTGCAAGGAGACGTTGGATCGGGTAAGACCTTAGTGGCGCTGATGTGCTGTCTGCTGGCAGTAGATAACGGGTATCAGACTTGTATCATGGCTCCGACGGAGATCTTAGCGAACCAGCACTACGAGACCTTTAAGGCTTTTCTGGCGCCCTTAGGCGATGCGGTACATGTGGCGTTGCTCACCGGTTCGACAACCCAGAAGAACCGTGTGCCCATTCACAACGGGCTGATGAACGGCACGATACATATTCTAATAGGTACGCACGCGTTGCTGGAAGACAAAGTGCAGTGGAATAATCTCGGCTTTGTGGTTATAGATGAGCAGCACCGTTTCGGCGTAGCGCAGCGGGCCAAACTCTGGACAAAAAACCAATTACCTCCTCATATTCTTGTCATGACGGCGACGCCTATTCCGCGCACATTAGCGATGACGGTGTATGGCGATTTGCAGGTGAGTATCATTGACGAGTTACCGCCGGGCCGTAAGCCGGTTCAGACTATTCATTACGATCTCAAACGTCGTGCGCAGGTCTATTCGTTCATGCGCAAGCAGATACAGGAAGGTCGGCAGATATACGTCGTTTATCCGCTTATCAAAGAGAACGAGAAGATGGACTTGCAGGACCTGCAAAACGGGTATAACGAGTTATGCGAGGCTTTTCCGGATATCCGTATCTCCATGGTACATGGTCAGATGAAAGCGGCGGACAAGGATCTGCAGATGCAACGCTTCGTGAGCGGCGAGACGCAGATACTTGTAGCAACGACGGTGATTGAAGTGGGCGTGAACGTGCCGAACGCGACGGTGATGATGATTCAAAACGCCGAGCGGTTCGGTCTGAGTCAGTTACACCAGTTACGCGGTCGCGTGGGACGAGGTGCGGACCAGAGTTTCTGTATTTTGCTGACGAACATGGAGTTGAGTACCGACACCCGCAAACGAATGGACATCATGGTTGCCACGAATGACGGTTTCCGCATTGCGGAGGCGGATTTGCAATTGCGTGGCCCGGGTGATATGCAAGGCACGCTGCAGTCGGGAACGCCGTTTGATCTGCATATAGCGAACCTTGCAACGGATGGTCCGTTAGTAACGCTGGCACGACAGGCGGCGATGGAGATACTTGACCACGACCCGTTGTTAGAGGACGAGATAAACCGCATCTACAAGCGTCAATTGGATGTTTTGCGGGTTCAGCAGAGTTATAACTGGTCAGAGATTAGTTAAGAGTTTAGAGTTTAGAGTTTAGAGATAAAAGAAGCCACCCGTTCGGGTGGCTCTTTATGTAGGAGTGACGATAGAATTACATATCGTCGTGAGCGTGCAACGATTGCACATACTTAGCATGCGCCATCTTAACTCGCTTCAGCTCACTCGGTTTGTCGAATTGCTGACGACGACGAAGCTCTTTTACGACACCCGTCTTATCGAATTTGCGTTTGAATTTCTTAATCGCGCGCTCGATGTTCTCACCTTCTTTAACAGGAACGATAATCATTGCATACACCTCCTTTCTAGTACCCAGGGCCGGGATCGAACCGGCACGGTTTCCCATTGGTGTTTGAGACCAACGCGTCTACCAATTCCGCCACCTGGGCTTCGCGCGCAAGCGCGAACTCTCACTCATATGAGCGAAAAAGCGTGCAAAAGTACTGCTTTTTTTTGAATTGACCAAATTTTTTGGTGTTTTTTTTGCATAAATGCGTATTTTTTTGTACTTTTGCAGTCAAAATAAGGAGAAATGGAAGATTATTTCAGTAGAAGTGAGGCGTTATTAGGTCCGGAAGCGATGGAAGCGCTTCGTAACAAACGGGTGTTGATTGTTGGTGTAGGTGGTGTTGGGTCGTGGTGCGCAGAGGCGCTGGTTCGAACGGGATTGATGCACCTGACGATCATGGACGGCGATGTTATACAAGCCAGCAATGTGAATCGGCAGTTACCGGCCCTGCGAGAGACAATTGGTCAGCCGAAAGTACTTGTGCTCTGCGAGCGGCTGAAGACGATTAACCCGGAGGCAGAGATACGTGCTGTATATGATTTCTACGAAAAAGACGGAAAGACGGACAGCGAGACGGATTTACACTTGGAGACTTACGATTATATCATCGATGCCATCGACAGTGTGGCCGCGAAGACAGACCTTATATTATGCGCGTCGCGCGTACGCGGGTGCAAGGTGTTTAGTTCGATGGGCGCCGCGTTGCGGTTCAATCCGACGCAGGTACGGGTAGCTGAACTGATGGACGTGAAAGGCGACGCACTGGCGAAAGCAGTGCGGGCACGAATGAAGAAGATGGGTGTGCGGCCGAATAAGAAAGTGAAGTGCGTTTATTCGCTGGAGCAGGCACAGCGTTGTGAGGAACGAGGTAGTTTGATGCAAGTAACGGCGGTGTTTGGTTGCACGCTGGCCAGTTTGGTAGTGGAAGAGATGAGAAAGAAGAGTCTCAACTCTTCTTTTTTGTAAAATGGGCACATAAATACTATATATATACTATGTATATATATACTTCAAGAGGAGGCAAAATTGCTCTGAAGTTTCCGGAATTCTCAAAATATGGTCTAGATATCTTCTAGTTATGGTCTAGTTATGGTCTAGTGCTGTCAGGGAGATTTCAGGACAATGTTAGTATTCTGCTTCATGTTTGTATTGAAGTTAAGAAATGGACAAAAATTGAGCGACTCAATGCCGCTCAATTCAGGAATTTCAACAATTGGTTGAAGGAGAGAGGGTTGTGATAGTTATCTTACCTCTTGTCCGGTGAGGGTGTAGGTCTTGTCACCGCGGAGGATGAGGATTTGACCGTCACGAAGAATCTTGTGTATTGTCGAAGGAGTACCTATCTCTTCAAGGGCTTGTTCTCCACCGGTAGTGGTAAATGAACCGGACTTGGAGTCAATAGTTACTCCATTTGAATTTTTCGAATCTATCACATAGCCATAATTAGTACCGCTATTTAAACCTGTTACGGTAAACTTAAAGCCGGCTGTTTGTGCCTGTTGAGTATGGCTGACGTCATTACGTCCGGGCGCAAACGCAATTCCAGCTAACTGGCCGTTCGCATTAAAGATGAGCGTACAAACGACTTCACCATCTTTAGTAATAACAATCTCATATGTTTCTGCGTTATCGACAGACGGCCATGTTATCTCAGCGGTATTGTCAGAAGGAGTGATTTGTACATTACCATCGGTGGTAGTCGTTTCTGCTTTCTGTATTTGAACGTCAAATTGTCCCCAATTCACATCGCGTTTATAAGCACGTTCACGATCTTCCGGCACGTATAGATAGATATACTGCTTGTTGCCGACGTTCGCAAAGGTTGTAGCATTGATAGTAGGCACCGTTTGTGCGTGACATGTGATATCATCGAAGTTCTTGCACTCCGCAAACGCATAGTTTCCAATAGAAGCTACATTGCCACCAATCGTTAAATGATTAATGGTCGTCATTCCATAGAAGGCACTATCGCCAATAGATGTCACATCGTTACTGATGATCAATGTTTTCATTTGCGTAGGAGCCTCGACACCAAAGGTGTAGTTTTCAGTTAACTCACCTTCGCCGGTAATAGTAAGAGTTTTGGATTTGTCTTCGTACGACCAATTCAAGGCACTATCTTTTCCGCAAGTTCCAATCTTATCTATCGCGAATTCTGCGGTAAAAGTTGTATCTTGGGTTAAGACTAAAGTTTGTGTATTCTCTGTATTGCCATCGCTCCATTGTACAAAATGGTAGCCGTAATTAGGAATGGCAGTAAGTGTAATACTGTCTAAATACTCATGTTTACCTGCTCCTTCTATATATCCCTGAATAGCGTCACTATTATCTGTAATTGTATAAATATTTTTGACTAATTCAGCAGTAAGTGTTGTGTCTTGCGTTAGAACAATTGTACGCGGGTTTTCAGTATTGCCATCAGACCATTGTACAAAATGGTAGCCGTAGATAAGAGATACATTGAGTTCTACTGTATCCAAATATTCATACGAACCAGATCCGCTCACTTGTCCGACCGTTTCATCGCAAGATAGTTGGACGATGTATGTGTTTTTAGCGAATTCAGCCGTAAATGCGGTATCTTGAGTAAGAACTACTGTACGAGGATTTGTCATATCACCATCTGACCACTGTACAAAGTGATAGCCATATTTAGGTGTTGCAGATAAGGTAACCACATCTAAATACTCTGCTTGCGAAGGGCCGGAAATAGTGCCTTGCAATGAGTATGCTAACATTGTGATGATGTATTTGTTTTTAGCAAAAGTGGCAGTGTATTTGATATCTTTGGTAGCTATAATACTACGCGGATTAACTCTACTTCCATCATTCCAACGGACAAAATGATAGCCGTAATTGGGAGTTGCTTCAATAACTAACTGCTCTTGATAGAGGACATTGGCATCGCCAGTAGTTGTACCCCATTCTGAATTATTAGTTGCAGTAGTTATAGTATATGAATTTTTAGCAAATATGGCGAATAAGGATGTGTCTTGCGTCAGTTCTACTGTACGAGGATTTGTTATATCACCGTCTGACCACTGAACAAAGTGATAGCCATAATTTGGAGTTGCGACAAGTGTCGAATCACATATATTTATTGGCGTTTCCACATTCCCATTTTCTGAAGGAGTAATTGTTATTGTATATTCTAACGGTTTATATTTTATTCGTGATGAATATGAAGACCATGCTCTTTTGTAGATATCTAAGGTTCCACAAGGTACGTAAATAGAGCAGTTGTTGGTATTTTCGAATACACCATTACCCAATGTTGGGGGAGTTTCAGCGTCACTTACCACAGAAGTTAAACTGGTGCAACCGTAGAAGGCACTCAATTCTATGCTTGTGACACTATTAGGGATACTGATATAGGTTAAGCCGGTACAACCACGGAAGGCGAATTGACTAATAATGATGACGCTATTTGGAATAGTCACGGAGGTTAAACTAGTGCAACCCCAGAAAGCGAATTGACCAATACTGGTGATGCTATTTGGAATAGTCACAGAGATAATACCAGTGCATCCACAGAAGGCATATTCTCCTATGCTTGTGACACTATTGGGAATAGTGACAGAGGTTAAACTTGTGCAATCATAGAAAGCGAATTGACCAATGCTTGTGACACCGTCTCTAATTATCACAGAAGTTATCAAAGATCTATAGGAAAACCACGGAACGTCATCATAATTATAATTATAATTTGCCATAGGACCAGTTCCGCTGATTGTTAGCACACTATCCGTTAAGTCCCATGTAACATTGTCCCCACAAGTACCACTATAAGCCCAAAGAGAGCCAATGCTTGCATAGAAGGCAAGTAAAAAGAGAAAAAATTTTGTTTTCATAAGGTTAATAGATATTTTATTGATTATATAGGCAACTGATACAATCTCATTAATTTTTCACCGTGCTCCTTGCTTAATCGACGTAGCGCGTATCGCGGTACAGGAATAGACTCGGGGCACTTAATTTCTTCTACTTTTTTAGGTTCTACTATAATGTTAGCAAATACCGTAGATCCCCGTTCTAAACTTTTGTATATGTCATATTTTTCAACGTCTTGATTTATGCTTTCTTTGTCAGTTTTTTCTGGGGACTCTGGAGGGTTGTTTAGGTCTTCTATATATTCTTCTCGAAGACCTTTAGCATCATTATATACTATGCGTCTTCCTTTGGCTTCAAAAACGCCCAAGAATGTATTACTTTTATTGTAAAGGAATATAATATCACCTGCCTTGACTTTTTTTAACGCATTTGTACGTTTATATTCACCCCATTCAGCTAATGATAATTCGTTTATGTTATTCTTCAGGATAGCATCTCTTTGCATTTGCTCTTGGTTGCGAATCATATTCATACACCAATAAGTACAACCTGATTTGGGGGTATTATCATCCTTTTCAGTAGCGTCTTCTTCTACTTCTGTTTTGTCAGCAAATGCTGCCCATAGTTGTGCGACCACGAATGATTCTAGTTCATCTGATTTCTCGTCATTCAATAGGTCCTTGCGCAAAATAGTGGTTATTTCAGTTAAGATTTCTGAAATAGAACAATCATTTTCATTATTTTCAAAGGTTCTGGACAAAGAGTCTATTTCCGTCATTAAACTATGTATGCTAGCGTTTGATAGCAAGAATATTAGTTGGTCAAAAACTTGAGTCCGCATTTGCGAGAATTCTTCTTTTGTTAATTGACCGTCTTGATAAAATCTCCACATCTTTGAGGTGAAATTTGAATAGACACGTAATTTCTCCTCGTAAATCTTAACCTTTTCTTCTTTTTTCTTTTGTTGTTTCCATTGAATACCAATGACCAGATAAGTTAAAACGGCTCCTAATACAGCACTAATTACAACGGCTAAACCTTGAGAATACACCTCTGGAGATTTCCAGACATCATAACAAAGTCCAATTAGCAAAAGAATGCCTAATGCAATTAAAACACTTTTTCCTACTAATAACCATTTGTCTTTATTTTTCAACGCCATAGTTATAAATTTTTATTATTTACTACAAACAAAAAAGCGGGACTGCAATGTTGCTGTTCCGCGAATAGAGGCTCTGGTATTGCCTTAACTACTAAACAAACAACACTGAGCCCACGCCATATGTACATATACACGAGAATGTGTATAATACACACGAATGAGCATCTTTGTGTCGCATTGTTTTGGTAGTTAGTTGAATTTACCAGATTCCTATTCGCCAAAACAAAGCGCGTAAGACGCTTTTTAAAATATGTCCTTGCTGTTTTACGTCGGCAAGCGACGAGAGGTTAAAACCTTTGCGGCTGCAAAGGTACAAAGAATTTTTGATATATGCAAGAGAAAAATGAAAAAAAGCGGAACTGGCGGTAAATATACCGCCAAAGGGGAGATCGAAAGGGCGGAAGCTCGCCTGATAGACGAGACAACACAAAGAATCCCGGACTAGACAGGACACATAAAATTAAAGGAACACGCCCGCGCGGGTGCGCAGGCGTGAGGCTTTGAGGATCCGCCAACATTGGCGGATAGAAAAGACACTGATTAGAGACCAAGGGAAGCTTTGATAGCCGGAACGCGGGCTTCTGCTTCGGCGGTGCAACGCTCGTAGTCAGCGCCGGTGAACGGTTTGCCGGATTTAACCGGAATCTCAAAGTAGAACTTAATCTTCGGTTCGGTACCGGAAGGACGAACGGATACCTTGAGGCCACCTTCGGTGAAGTACTGGAGTACGTTCGAGGTTGCGTTCAGCGGCATCTCTATCGGGCTCTCAACCCACTTACCGTCCTTGAGGTCTTGTTGCTTGAGGAGCTTGAAGTCCTTGATGCGAACAACCTTCTCGCCTGCGATCTCCTTCGGAGCGTTAGCGCGGTAGTTAACCATCATCTGTGCGATCTCTTCAGCACCCGTCTTACCCGGACGAACGACGTTGATAGTCGTCTCTTTCTGGAAGCCGTAGTCCTCGTATATCTTGAGCAGGTAGTCATAGAGGGTCATACCATTGTCCTTTGCGTATGCAGCGATCTCGCAGATGAGGCATATAGCCGAAGGCGAGCATTTATCGCGTACTGCATCGTACGGCAGGAAGCCGAAGGACTCCTCACCACCACCGATGTATTTGCGTTTGCCTTCCCACATACGAATACGGTTAGCAATCCACTTGAAGCCGGTATATTCGTCGGTGAGGGTTACGCCCTGTGCATCCGCAATCTTACGGATGAGCTCGGAGGTAACGATGGTCTTGACGATATACATATCATCACGCATCTTACCCAGACGCTTCATGTTATTGATGATATAGTAGTGATACATGATGTTCGTCTGGTTACCGTTAATGATCACCCACTCTCCCTTGTCGTTGCGGCAAACAATAGCAATACGGTCGGCGTCCGGGTCGGAAGCGATCACCAGATCAGCACCAAGCTTGGTACCGAGTTTCATACCGAGGGTCATTGCCTCAGCGTTCTCGGGGTTCGGGGAAACGACTGTCGGGAAGTTACCGTCGATCACCATTTGCTCAGGTACCACGTGGATGTTCTGGAATCCCCAGCTGCGGAGGCACATCGGCACGATCTGACGGCCTGCACCGTGCATCGGGGTATAAACGATATTGAGGTCTTTCTGACGAAGGATGGAGTCTTGGTCGATCATGACGTTCTTGACAGCCATCATGTAGTCGTAGTCCATCTCACCACCGATGATCTCGATCAGGTCATTGTTGGCTTCCCATTTCACGTCAGCGAGGGTTACTTTGTTCACTTCCTCGATGATACCTTGGTCATGCGGTTGAAGTACCTGCGAACCATCCTCCCAGTAAGCTTTGTAGCCGTTGTACTCTTTCGGGTTGTGCGAAGCGGTAACGTTCACACCACCTTGACATTTGAGGTGACGGATAGCGAAGGAGCACTCCGGTGTCGGGCGCAGGGACTCGAACAAGTAAACCTTGATGCCGTTAGCGGAGAAGATGTTAGCTACTGTCTCAGCGAACAGACGACCGTTGTTACGGCAGTCGTGACCAACGACAACGGCTACGCGGCCGTTCTGTACGTTTTGGAAACCGCCTTCGCGTTGAACCTTAAGCAGGTAGTTGGCATAACCCTGGGTAGCCATGGCTACGATGTACTTGTTCATACGGTTCGTACCCGGGCCCATGATACCACGCAGACCGCCGGTTCCAAACTCGAGAGTACGATAGAAAGCGTCGATGAGTTCGGTCTTGTCCTCAGCCTCCATCATAGCCTTCACTTGTGCACGGGTTTCTGCGTCAAACGGTTCGCGAGTCCAGACTTCAGCAACCTCCATTACTTTTTTCAATTCTTCATTCATGGTGTTAAAAGTTAAATTGTTAAACAATATAATATTCTGTTTTTATTCTTTTACCTTATATATGGCGTCTAAGTTGCGGACAAAGCCATCAAAATCCAGGCCGTAACCGATAACGAACTCATCCGTAATCTCATGGCCGACGTAATCCGGTTTGGCATCTTCGTACTCCAGTTTATTGGGTTTGAAGAGCATGGAAGCGACCGCCACGGAGCTGGCTCCTTCTGCTCGCAGATGCGCCTTGAGTTGATGAATAGTCAAACCGGTGTCAACTATGTCCTCCACGATTATCACATCGCGGTTCTCAACCACCTGTTGGAGCGGTACGATAAACTCAAGTTGTCCGGTGGAGGACATTCCCCAATAGGAACTAACGCGGATGAAGGTCACCTCGCACCGCACATTGTTCAGCGCGCGTAACAGATCCGCTGCGAACACAAACGCGCCGTTGAGCACCACCACAAAGAGCGGTTCTTTGCCTGCGTAATCGGCACTGATCCGGTTGGCCACTTGCTGCACATCCGCGGCAATCGCCTGCGGGGTCAGCCATTCGTCAAAATGATAGCCTTGTTCGTCAATTGTCCTCATAGTTTTGAAATAAAAAGTCGTTATACGGATAGCGTTGTACGTGTATGGCTTTTATACGATCGTACATCAGCGCGCGCAACGCATCAATATTTTCTTTGTTTTTCGCCGAGATGAAGATACAATCGTTCCCGAGCCGTGACATCCACGATTTCTCCAAGTCCTCGAGCGACAAGTTCTCCCGCTGCATCGGCGTCAGGTCGTCTTCCTCTTTGGGCGTGTAGGTGAAGTTATCTATCTTATTAAAGATGACTATCGTGGGCTTGTCCTCTTTGCAGATGTCCGCGATGGTCTGCTCGACGACTTCGTACTGCTCCTCAAAGTTGGGGTGCGATATATCCACCACATGAATGAGCAGGTCGGCTTCGCGCACCTCATCCAGCGTCGATTTGAAGGACTCCACCAAGTGGTGCGGCAGTTTGCGAATGAAACCGACGGTATCGGACAGCAGGAACGGCAGGTTCTCGATGGTCACTTTGCGGACGGTAGTGTCGAGCGTGGCGAAGAGTTTGTTCTCCGCGAACACATCGGATTTAGAGAGCAGGTTCATCAGCGTCGATTTGCCCACGTTGGTGTATCCGACAAGCGCCACGCGTACCATTTTGCCGCGGTGCTGGCGCTGGGTAGCCATCTGTTTGTCGATGGTCTTGAGTTGCTCACGAAGAAGCGCAATGCGTTGCCCGATGACCCGTTTATCGGCTTCTATCTGAGTCTCACCCATACCACGGTTGGTCCCTCCACCACCGCGCTGACGATCCAAGTGCGACCACATACGTGTCAGTCGCGGAAGCATGTACTGAAGGTGCGCCATCTCGACTTGCGTCTTGGCGTACGATGTCTGTGCGCGTTGCAGGAAGATCTCCAAGATAAGGATCGTGCGGTCAATCACACGCACGTTCGCCGGATGTTTCTCGCGATGATTGATAGCCTTCTCGAGGTTACGTATCTGGCGCGGCGAGAGTTCGTCATCAAAGATGACAACATCAATAGGGTCATGGGACCCTGACCGCTCCGCTGTAAGACCGGCTTCGCCTGTAGGATCACTTCGCTGTATGATATACTGACGTATCTCCTCCAGTTTGCCTTCGCCCACATACGTGGCGGTGTTCGGCTGGTCAAGGCGCTGGGTGAAGCGCTTGACGGGCACAATACCGTGGGTATCCGCCAGAAAAGCCAATTCATCCAAGTACTCCTTGGTGCGGTCCTCCGGCTGGTTCGGCGTAATCAATCCCACCAACACTGCGTGCTCTATGTAGGGTTTTATCTCTATCATGCAATTTTGCTTGCAAAATTACAAAAAAAAATTAATATACGCAAAAAAAAGCGACCAAAAAGTCGCTTTTTTGTTAAATTGTTAAATTGTTAAGTTGTTAAATCGTTATCTTAACGTGACGGAGTCACCATTTTAACCGTTTAACGTTTTAACACTTTAACGTAATCGGCGTGGCCGATTACTTACGGATACCCAGCTCTTTGATGATAGCACGGTAACGCTCGATGTCTTTAGCTTTCAGGTAGTCCAGCATGCGACGACGCTTACCAACGAGTGCGGTCAGTGCGCGCTCTGTACCGAAGTCCTTACGGTTTTCCTTCAGGTGCTCGGTCAGGTGGTTGATACGGAAAGTAAATAAAGCGATTTGGCTCTCAGCAGAACCGGTGTTCTTTGCATCGTTGCCGTATTTAGCGAACAACTCAGCTTTCTTTTCAGGAGTTAAATACATAATGTAATGTATAATAAGTTAAACAATCACCACTAAAGCCGAATATGTCATCCCAACTTCGTGGCATTTATGCGCTTTTCCACAGAAAAAGCGTGCAAAGGTACAACAATTTTCGCATTCTCGCAAATAAATTTGCATTTTTTTGCATTTTTTCTTGCGTATTTGCTAAAAAAGCAGTAATTTTGCACCCACTTTTCCCTAGAGGGTGGTTTAAAACCCTTCTAGGCGGAGCGGACACGGTCTTCCTCCCGTTCCGTCGGGAGGACGCTCCGGGGGCTATTTGGTTTTGACAGCAGGTAGAATGGTTGTGTAAGCACGCCGAGCAATGATGCAACGCTCGTTAATCTCGCTTCAAACTATAACTGGCAACACTTCTTATGCTCTCGCTGCCTAATCGAAGTATAGTAGATTGGCTTATTTGGGCGCAAGGCGCCTGAACGGGACGTCACTCCAAGCCGAGTCCGTGGGCTGAATGGGTATAGTGGCGCAGGAATTCGCGGAATAGAAATCGCAGGCTGCGATGCGATTTCGAAAAATTAGCAGCTAAGTCGGTGGTTGGTGGCTTGGGTCTTGCCGCCGAACGAAAACGAAGGCCAAGATAAGCGTGTAGAAAGCACAAGTATTCCTTGTTTGGACGCGGGTTCGAATCCCGCTAGCTCCACACCAAAGACAGAGTGCTGTCTTTGGGGATCTAGGGGGATCCTCACCCGGGTTCTTAGCCCGAAGGGCACGATTAATGCACAAGTGCATTTTTCGACTCCCGCTAGCTCCACTCGCGCGAGCTACGGCTCAATACGATTCGCGACAACGTCGCTCATATGAATCTTCGCCGTGCTCTCGCTCTCCGATTAAAACATCGCTTCGCTAGCGTTTTAATCGGTTAAACAAAACCTAGCGAGGACTGCTAGTGTAACGATAGTCCGAGCTAAGAGCGTAGCACAGAACGTAGCGCTATACGAGTGCGAGGCACGAAGTCGCGCGAGTTCTGATGCAAGCGAGGGGTATTAGCTCAGTTGGTAGAGCGCAACGTTCGCAATGTTGAGGTCAGGGGTTCGAATCCCCTATACTCCACAAAAGGCAAGGGAAAGCCTTTTGGGATTATGAAGAGGGGATTCAAACCCCAGTTCTTAGCCCAAGGGCACGATTAATGCACTAGTGCATTTTTCGACTCCCCTATACTCCACTCGTCGGAAGCGGCGATAAAAAATTGGTTAAGAATGGCTGTAGAGATTCGAGAAATACACACGAAGCGTGAACTGAAGAAATTTATTCAGTTCGCTAATGATTTGTATGCGGATTGTCCGTACTACTGTCCTCCTTTGTTTTTTGATGAGATGAACTGCTTCGATGCGGAGAAGAACCCTGCGTTGGAAGTGAGTGAGTATCAGTTATGGATGGCATACCGCGACAATAAGCCTGTAGGCCGCATTGCCGGTATCATCAACCGTCGTGCCAATGAGAAATGGAACGTAAAGCATGTTCGTTTCGGTTGGTTCGATTTCATTGATGACCTAGAGGTCAGCAAAGCGCTGCTGGACACCGTGGCTGCCTGGGGTAAGGCGCGTGGCATGGAAGGATTGAACGGCCCGGTAGGCTTCACGGATTTTGATCACGAGGGCTTGTTGCTGGAGGGATACGAGTATCTGGCTCCGATGGCTTCGCTGTACAACTATCCGTACTACGTGAATCACGTAGATGCCTACGGATTGACCAAGGAGGCCGATTGGATTGAGATTCAAGTTTATCCGCCGTACAAGTGTCCGGAGCGTCTTGAGCGCATTGCGGAGATCGTCAAGGAGCGCTCGCATGTACGTGTAGATAAGGTGAAGAACTCGCGCGAGTTGGTGAAGAAATACGGCATTCAGTATATGGACGTGATCGACGAGGCATACCAGAAGTTGTATAACTTCCAGCCGATGACCGACAAGCAGAAGAACTACTACATGAAGATGTATTTCCCGATGCTGAACTTCGATTTCGTGACCATCATCGTCAATGACAAGAACGAGGTGGTAGCTGCGGGTGTCGGCATGCCGGATATATCCGAAGCGTTACGTAAATGCGGCGGCCGGTTGTTCCCCTTCGGTTGGTTCTATCTGCTCAAAGCGCTGCGCGCGAAGAAGATAGAGGCGTTTAACATGCTGCTCATTGCCGTTCGCCCTGATTATCAGGACAAAGGTATCAATGCGTTGTTCTTCCAGGATTGGATTCCATACATCGCCAAATACGAAATCAAGCGCATGGAGACGACGGCTATTTTGGAAACGAACGCGAAGAATATTGCTAACTTCACGCAGTTCGACCACAAGCAGCACAAGCGTCGTCGGGCATACATCAAAGCCATCTAAAACGGATGACCTCTCCGCAGCGTACATATAAAATCGCGAATGACCGGTTGAGAGCATATCATCGTGCGCATGGTTTGCGAGGTTCCAAGATTCGGGACATCGTGCTGGCCAAAGTATGTCAGTTACCCCAACCGTTCACCGCTGCACAATTGGAGGAAGCGTGTAAAGAGGAGCGTATTTCGAAAGGAACGATATACAACAGTCTTAATCTCTTTCTTGTGGCACAGATTTTGCATGCCATTAAACGGCAACGCGGAATAACGCTCACGGAGTACGAAGTTGTTGGTAACAGTGCCATTCGAATGGAGGTTATCTGCCGTAAGTGCGGACGAACAACCGAGATACACGATCCGGCTATCGCGCGAATACTGCAAGAACGCAAGTACACTAATTTTATCCCGCAGCAGTATTCGCTACTCGTGTACGGAGAGTGCAAAAGATGCCGCTTGGCTAAAAAGAAAGACGCATAATGGAAGAACAATTTGTCATATCACCGACAGCCATTTATTGGATCATTTTCATCGGCATCGCCATTGCCAGTTGGATTGTCTCGGCAGCCTTGGAACGCAAGTTCAAGAAATACTCGAAGCAACCGCTGGGCATGACAGGACGTGAAGTAGCCGAGAAAATGCTGCGTGACAACGGCATCTATGATGTGAAGGTCACGTCTATCCAGGGTCAGTTGACGGATCACTATAACCCGACGACCAAGACTGTCAATTTGTCAGAGGCCGTGTACAGCGGTGCTAACGTAGCCGCAGCTGCCGTGGCAGCACACGAATGCGGTCACGCGGTACAACACCAGGAAGCCTATGCGCCGCTTAAGATGCGTTCGGCTTTGGTGCCTGTGGTCTCTTTTGCCGGCAAATGGGTTATGTGGGTGTTGCTGATTGGTATGCTGACCGTCCAGACCTTCCCGCAGTTACTGCTGATTGGTATCGGTCTGTTCGCCACCACCACCTTGTTCTCGTTCATCACCCTGCCGGTCGAGGTGAACGCCAGCCAACGAGCGGTTAACTGGTTACAGGAAGCAGGAATCACCGACCGTGAGACCACTGCCATGGCCAGCGATGCGCTCCATAGCGCAGCCTACACATACGTCGTAGCAGCACTCAGTTCACTGGCTACACTGCTGTACTACGTAATGATTTTTATGGGAGGAAGACGAAAATAATCCCACCGGCCCCGTAGCTCA
The DNA here is from genome assembly GCA_017401985.1 of Paludibacteraceae bacterium. Classification (GTDB taxonomy): domain Bacteria; phylum Bacteroidota; class Bacteroidia; order Bacteroidales; family Paludibacteraceae; genus Colicola. Next base: position 35,967 of record JAFPNK010000038.1, read on the forward strand.
ATTGAATAGAGTGTCAGATTCCGGTTCTGAAGGTTCTGGGTTTGAGCCCCAGCAGGGTCACAAAAATGAGCAACTTCAACAGTTGCTCATTTTTGCATGTTTGATGTTGTTTGATATTGTTTGATGTCGTTCCAACCCTCAAACCTTCAAACTAACGTAGTTTCAAATCCACAATGATCGGATCGTGGTCGGCGTAGCGATGAAGCGATTTGTCTTTCATCTTATACGCGCCGTGTTGATAATACCAATCGGCATTGATGTGCCACGGGCGCACGCAGACAATCTGCGCAGCCATGGACGGGCTGGCGAAACAGCGATCCAGATAGCCTGCCTCTCCTTTGAAACTGTAGGAGTAATCGGCTGAAGTGCCCAGCGGCAGCATCTCCCTATACCCTGCCCGCACAAGCGTTTGGATGGGTTGCTCCATCGTGTAGCAGTTATAATCACCCAGCAGCAACACATCGGCATCGTCAAACAGCGCCACCGCTTGCGGTAACATGGCCAGCAGCGAATCCGTGTTCTGCATACGACGCTCATTCGTGTCGTACTGATTGCGACCGGGACGCTTGGATTTCAAATGGTTGAGAGAGATGATAAACCGCTCGCCGGTTTGAATCTCTTCCACCCCGACAGCGAACATACGCGCATGGTAATGGCTGGCGGTGTCTCCATACGCAGACAGGGGAGTCAAATACTGCCGAACACGCAGCGAATCGTAGATTATACAACCACCAATACGATCCATATTCTCCATCGGCATGGCCACATAGGCATAATGCCCGCCCTGTTTGTTCAGTTCTGTCAGTAACATCTGCGGAGCTTTATCTCCCACCTGCATCTCGCACAAGGCATACACATCCGCATGCATCGCCCGCATCGCTGCCACCAGTTTGCGAGTCTTAAGAGCCTGCTGCGCGGGAGTTGTACGCTTGGTGGCATACCCGCCCAGATCGGCGAAATAGTTCTCTATGTTCGCCCCCACAATACGCAACACGCCCTTCTTCGGCCTCGGCAAACGATTCTGCGGCATATGACGCGTGCTGATGGACTTACCGGTCAGCAGCTGCCGTTCCCCCGTCACGCGGGCCTGCAGACCACGAACGATATCACCCGTCCGCACCTTATAGTACTGATTGCGACAATGCAGACAAACGGACGCCTCGAGGTTATGTGCAGCGAGCGCATAATACGCCGTGCTGTCACCGTCCGCCAGTCCCACAGCTCGTTCCTCCGGACAGAACAGACGTTCAGGCGCCAGGATCAGACTGTCATAAAAACTGCCGCACACCACCATCGGCGTGGAGATAACTACCGTTTGGTTCGTATAGCGCGACCAATCGGACTGGAGTTGTTCTAACGAAACACGCTCCACCGCGAAAACGGAGAGCGTGAATACTAATTCAATGATTACTACTACGAATCTAGCTTTGTTCATATTTTGTTGCGGAGGGCGGGATCGAACCACCGACCTTCAGGTTATGAGCCTGACGAGCTACCACTGCTCTACTCCGCGATACACACCATTTTTTCAAATGGGACTGCAAAAGTACTGCTTTTTTTTGACATACGCAAATTTTTAGGCAAAAAAGTGTTAAAAAACATCATTTTTTGCCAAATTATGCATTTGAGAGGCTTATTTAACCTCTATACCGGTCACCGTATAGACCTTATCTCCACGGATAATGAGAATCTGTCCGTCTTGCAAAACTTTACGGGTGACGGGTGACGGTTCCTCGGTTTCAGGCGAAGAGATGTCCAACTTAGAAGCATCGAAACCGATTCGGTTATCCATCCAGGGAATACGTGTCTTGATATACTTCCGCACATTCTCCACTTCCGCTTCATACGAACCCCAGATACGCGGATTTTGGTGGACGTATTGGTTCATGATCTGCCAACGCATAAAATTGAGTCGCTGCGACTGCATTAACATTTCTTCCTGCTCGTCCACGTATTGCAGCAACGCTTCTTCCGTCAGACCGGCACGTCGCGCTTGCTCCCATATAAGCAGTAACTGCTGCTGAGCCGCTGCGTCTTCAATCACTATCTTATCCACCAGTTGCCTCAAATAACCGGTGGTACTGCCGTTGGTGCGGTAGATATAATCGTTCAAGTGGCTAATGGGGTACGTGCGGTTATCATTGTCAAACGCCAAGTCAAAATCCCACACCGGCCCGACATACAATGTATCGTTGGAGCGCTGTTTGTACAAGTACATGCTCCAGTAGGTGTCTGTGTTCCCCGATAATTCGCCCACAATAAAATGTCGCAAGAACGTGTTCAGATCCAGATACGTCTTCCAGTTCTTCTCCATCTTGTTGTAGTGCTTACGGATATACTCTTTCTGCGGCGAAGTGATACTGTCATCACTTGGAGACTTGATCGTCACACCGGTTCCTTTATCGGACCAGAACATCGACTGCTCATCTCCGGCATACGCATCCGCTTCAATCAGGTACCCGCCGGTAAGGGCCGCACCGCTATTATCCGCCGTGGTCATCTCGGTCACGTTCACGCGGTTCTTACGCACCTCTATCTGGTCGCACAGTTGGTAACAGCCTTTATAATCGCCGTTGAGAATAACATCCACATAAGCACAGAAAGGGGTGTAAGGCATACCCAGACGACGACTCAGTTCAAACGCCAACTGATTGCGCATGAGCGTCTTGTCACCGTAGTTATTGATCAGCGTCCATTTCTTCGCATTCGCCGGCGAACCTAATACTTGATGCTTATGCGCGAACTTGATGCGGTACGGTTTTTTAGGAAATCCACGCGAAGCGTTGCCGCGCTCACGAATAGTGGCGGTGTCGGAAAGGATGGTCTGCCCGTCATTGGAAATGATGGAAATGAAGCAAGCGATTTCGTGCTCCTTGTCGTACGGAGCCACATTATCCTGCGTGTGTATGACTACTGTCGGCAGATTGGTCAACTGATGAAGATGGCTGTCATCTCCGGTACCCGGATCACCGTAAAACGCCAATGAGGTGATCTTATACTCCCCTTTCAGGTCCGACTTGCGGTAACGCACGTACCGAAAACCACGTGAGCAATTCACGGGGGCATAGTTCATCTCATTCGCAACGGAAGTACCGTCATGCATGTACAGCGGCAAGGCATCCATGAAATCCGGTCTGTTAGCCCCTTCAAAAAGGCCTAATTCGGCAGTAGTCGTACTCTGCGGATTCCATCCGACCCTGGTGATGACGTATGGTTGGCCCAGGTCCAGTCCACGCCATCCGTCTCCGCTTATCGCCGTACCCGACAAGAGCGCGTCACCCCATACAAACACACTCAAACAGATCGCTAATATGCCTAAAAATAGTCTTCGCATTCATCCTAACTTTCAAATCGGCTGCAAAAATACTATTTTTTTTGCATTTATACAATTTTTTTTGTACCTTTGCACCCAAATTCAGAAAAAATGGCAAAAAAATACATCATTATGGCCGAAGAAGGCGAGCAGGTGCTGTTAGAGAAAGCACGTGAAACGCTGGGCTTGGATTTGAGTGACGCTACGCTCGTGTACACGGGCGTGGGCGCGATAAATATTATTAGGAGTTTGCAAAACCTGGACCGCGAGGCGGAGTTGTATAACATCGGGTATGCAGGTAGTGCGAATTTTGACTTGGGCACCTGGGTGGAAGTGACGGAAGTGCGTCTCAATCACCCTAATGTGACGTATCCGGAACCGGAATTGAAGTTATCCGTTCTCAGCCGTCAGACATCAGCCATACGCGCCGTTTGTTACTCTAACTGCGATTTTGTTCTGGCGTCGGATTACCGGGACTGCGTCTTCGACATGGAACTGGCGTACATTGCGGCGTTAGGATTCAAACACCTGCACAGCTTCAAATACGTCAGCGACAATCTGAGTTTGCATAAATACCACGAACTAACGAACGGAGTAGAATGACAACCATCTATCTTAAGCCGCATAAAGAGGAATCGCTCAAGCGTTTTCACCCGTGGGTCTTCTCGGGTGCGATTGCGAAAGTGGTGTTAGACGCTTCGCACAAAGCCTCAGCGCCGGAAGAAGGCGAACTGGTTAGTGTGCGTTCGTCGGCGAATGAAGTGCTGGGTGTCGGACACTGGCAAGTTGGTTCGATTGCCGTACGTATTCTGGCGTTTGGTGTGGAGGCGCTGCCGGCTGACTTCTGGAACGAACGCATTCGCGCGGCGTACCAGGTGCGCGAATCGATTGGTTTGATTCGTCCGAACAATGACACTTTCCGGCTCATTCACGGCGAAGGAGATTTTTTGCCGGGACTGATTGTAGATGTCTACGCCGACACGGCGGTTATTCAAGCCCATTCGGTCGGCATGCACGTGTACCGCAACGAGATAGCCAAGGCCGTGCTGGCTGAAGTGAAGCAAGTAAAAAACGTCTATTATAAATCCGACGACACGTTGCCGTTCAAGGCGCCCGTTGAAGGAGAGAAAACAGGATGGCTAACGACTAACGACCAAAGACAAACGACAAACGACGAATATTGGAGCCAAGAGAACGGTCTCTCATTCCGCATCGACTGGTTGAGAGGTCAGAAAACCGGCTTCTTTGTGGACCAGCGGGAGAACCGCGCGCTCGTTGAACGGTACGCGAAGGGCAAGGACGTGCTGAATATGTTCTGCTACACCGGCGGGTTCTCGTTATACGCTCTCCGTGGCGGTGCCAAGACGGTGGATTCGGTCGATGTGAGCCAGAAAGCCATTGATCTTGTCAATGTCAATGTGGCGCGTAATTTCCCGAAGGCAACGAACCACACCGCCGTAGCGGCGGACGCATTCGAGTACTTAAGTGCCCAGCGAGAGCAGAAACGCACCTTCGACCTCATCATTCTCGATCCGCCTGCTTTTGCCAAGCATCGCGATGCGGTCAAGAACGCTTTGCGCGGTTACCAACGCATTAACGCGAAAGCGATTGAGATGATCCGCCCGGGAGGTATCCTGTTCACTTTCTCGTGTTCGCAAGCAGTCGACAAAGAGGCGTTCCGTCTTGCCGTCTTCAGCGCCGCCGCACAAGTGGGACGCAAAGTGCGCATACTGCACCAACTGCATCAACCGCAGGATCACCCTATTAACATCTACCACCCCGAAGGCGAGTACCTCAAAGGCCTCGTCCTCTACGTGGAATAGAACCGAATAAACGTTATTAACCTCTATAAACTTCAATCACATGCAACTGGTTGCATTCGACACAGAGACCACCGGTCTGGATGTTCAGAAAGAACATATTATTCAGTTATCGCTCGTTAAGTTCGACACCGACACTTGGCAAACAGTGGATCAGCGCGACTGGTATATCCTGCCGGAAGTGCCCTTCACTATTCCTGCCGAAGCGGAAGCCGTGCACCATATTTCCAAGCAGTTCCTGCTGGAGAACGGTGTTAGCCTGCGCGCCATCTACGATGATCTGATGGCTTTCACCAACGGATGCGATATCCTGTCGTACAACGGCAACGGTTACGATGCGCCTATCTTGCACTACAACTTGGCGCGTTTGGGTTTGCCGTTTGATTTTGACAACCGCACCTGGTACGATGCGCTGCTGCTGGAGCGTATTCACACGGCCGGCATGGTGGATGAGAACGGAGAGAAAGTGCACAATAACCTTACGGCAGCTTACACGCGTTACTACGGACATCCGTTCGAAGGAGCACATAACTCGCTGGACGATGTGATGGCGACCATCGAAGTGTTCAAAGCACAAATAGCCGCACACGGTTGGGCTTGGGCGCAACGCGATGAGTTCGGATTCATCTGCTACGACCGCTGGCTCACCAAGAAAGGCGATTACTACTATCTCACGCAAGGCGCACACAAAGGCGAATCAATCGAATCCATGATGCGTATCGACCGCTCGTATCTGGAGTGGATCATCAACAAATGTCAATGGACCGATGACCAAACACGTGACATCATTCGGCCTTATTTGGGAATGAAAAACGAAGCGCCAAAGGCAACCGTAGTGGCAGCTCCTAAAGAAGTGACAAAAACGCCTTCGCGAGGCAAAAAACGCAGCAAAGGAACTATTTCTGAAGCCGATTTGAGCCTTTTTTAAGCATTTTCATTAAAAAAGTGTTCAAAAATTTGGTCAATTCAAAAAATTGTTGTACCTTTGCACCCGCTTTCTGAAAAAGGAAGTCGCGCTAACGCGCTCCGGCCGGTTGGATGAGCGACTTAGTCAGCGGTCTGCAAAACCGTTTAGAGCGGTTTGACTCCGCTACCGGCCTCCAAGCCGCCAACATTGGCGGCTTATTTTTATGGATGAACTGATTAAAGACATAACCTCGCAGGAGTACAAATACGGTTTTACTACCGATGTAGAAACAGATATTGTACCTGCCGGACTGAGCGAAGATATCGTTCGGCTGATTTCTGCGAAGAAGCACGAACCGGAGTGGTTGCTGGAGTTCCGCCTCAAAGCCTTCCGCAAATGGCAGACGATGTCTGTTCCCACTTGGGCGCACTTGGACATTCCCGAGATTGATTTTCAGGCCATCTCCTATTACGCCGCGCCCCGGAGAGTCTCCGGAGACGGAAATGCTGCGCAGTCGGAGATCGATCCGGAAATCCTGAAGACCTTCGACAAGCTCGGTATTCCGTTGGAGGAACGGGCGGCGCTGGCGGGTAACATGGCGGTGGACGCGGTCATGGATTCGGTGAGTGTCAAGACCACGTTCCGCGAAACGCTGGCTGAGAAAGGTATCATCTTCTGTTCCATCTCCGAAGCCGTGCGCGAGTACCCGGATCTGGTGCAGAAATACCTGGGCTCCGTGGTGCCGCCTACCGATAATTTCTATGCCGCACTCAACTCGGCTGTGTTCTCCGACGGTTCATTCGTTTATGTACCCAAAGGGGTGCGCTGCCCGATGGAACTGAGCACCTATTTCCGCATCAACGCCGGCAACACCGGTCAGTTCGAGCGCACGCTGCTGATTGCGGACGAAGGGGCATACCTGTCGTATCTGGAGGGTTGCACGGCGCCTATGCGAGACGAGAACCAACTCCACGCAGCTATCGTGGAGATCATCGTGCACAAAGATGCCGAAGTCAAATACTCAACGGTGCAAAACTGGTACCCGGGCGACAAGAACGGCAAAGGCGGGATCTATAACTTCGTCACCAAACGCGGTATCACGCACGAGAACGCACGCCTCAGTTGGACGCAAGTGGAGACCGGTTCTGCCATCACCTGGAAATACCCGTCGTGCATCTTGCGCGGCGATAACTCGTCCGCGGAATTCTACTCTGTAGCGGTTACCAACAACTACCAGCAAGCCGACACCGGCACGAAGATGATTCATATTGGACGCAACACCCGTTCGCGTATCATCTCCAAAGGTATATCCGCCGGTCACAGCCAGAATGCCTACCGCGGACTGGTCAAGATGGGTGTTCACGCAGAGAACGCACGTAACTACAGCCAGTGCGATAGCCTGCTGCTGGGTGACCAATGCGGCGCGCACACCTTCCCGGATATGATCATCTCCAACCCGACAGCGACCGTGGAACATGAAGCCACGACCAGCAAGATTAACGAAGACCAACTCTTCTACTGCCGTCAGCGTGGTATAGGTCTGGAGGATGCCGTCGGACTGATTGTTAACGGATACGCCAAAGAGGTGATGGACAAACTGCCGATGGAGTTCGCCGTCGAAGCGCAGAAACTGCTTCAAGTCTCTTTGGAAGGTTCTGTTGGATGATCGTTATAACGTCATAACGAAATATGCTCCGCCTGAACAGGCGTGCCGATAAATTGAGATGCCGATTGCGAGAAGCGGTCGGCATTTTCTGTGGTCAGATAGCGACACGAACCACCCAGCGACAACTGCTCACGGTACTCCGGATGACGCTGCAAATAGTCTTGCAGACTATCGGCCACCAATGTTCCTTGCGCAATGATTTGTATATGCGAAGTCTGTTCCGGAACCGGAAACTCGGATTCCTCTATCTGCTCATGGTAGCGAAGCCATCCTTCGATCTTCTCTTTGAGCAGCGGATAATGGGTGCATCCAAGCACCAAGGTATCAATCTCCGGATCCTTCGTTAATATCTCTCGCAAGTACTTACCCACGAAATACTTAGCGCCGTCGCTATTATGTTCGCCTGCCTCGATCAGCGGCACCCACATAGGACAAGCTTGCTGGGTGACAACAAGACCGCTACGCTGTTGGACCGTTTCACTGTTAGACCGCTTCGCTGTAAGACCGTCCTTCGGACTGTTAGACAATTTCTCCAGTTCCAGCACATAGCTCTCCGAGCTCACCGTCGCAGGTGTTGCCAAAACACCTACGTGTCCTGTCTTCGTGCTATTGGGCACCGCCTCCACCGTCGGACGAATGACACCCAGGACATTCACCTTCTTATCTTTGATAAGAGGTAAATCGCGCTGTTGGATGGTTCTCAGTGCTTTGGCGGACGCGGTGTTGCACGCCAGAATAACCAAGGTGCAGTCGTGGTCAAACAGGTATTGAACGGCTTGCAAAGTGTACTGATAAATCACTTCGAACGAGTGCGTGCCGTACGGTGCACGGGCATTGTCACCCAAGTAGAGATAGTCATACTCAGGTAACTTCCGACGGATGGCATCTAAGATGGTCAAGCCTCCGTAGCCGCTGTCAAAAACACCTATTTTGCCCATTATGACTGCTTTTATTTCAGATCCGTAATCTTACTGAAGTCCTGGTCTCCGTAATCGAGGTTCTCGCCACCCATACCCCAGATGAAGGTGTAGTTATGCGTAGCGGCAGCGCTGTGGATGGACCACTCGGGAGACAGCACAGCCTGGTTGCCCTTCATCCAAATATGGCGTGTCTCATTCACCTCGCCCATGAAATGGCAGACAGCCTGCTCTTCCGGCACTTCGAAATAGAAATACGCTTCCATGCGACGGCTGTGAACGTGTGCCGGCATCGTGTTCCATACGCTACCCGTATTCAGTTCGGTCATACCCATCTGCAACTGGCAGGTCGGCAGCACTTGGTTAACCAGCATCTTGTTGATATCACGCTCGTTGCTCATCTCGAGACTACCCATATGTGCCACTACGGCATCGGCCTTCGTCACTTTCTTATTCGGGTACGCACAATGCGCCGTGGTCGAATTGAAATAGAACAGCGCCGGATGCTTGGCGTCCAGGCTCTCAAACTTCACTTCGCGGTCTCCGCGACCAAGGTACAAAGCCTCTTTGTAATCCAACTCGAACACCTCATCGCCTGCAATCACGCGACCTTTACCGCCCACGTTGAAGATACCCATCTCGCGGCGGGTAAGGAAGAACGGCGCCTTAAGCGGGTCAATCGCCTCCAGCAGCAGTGTCTCACCAACCGGCATCGCTCCGCCTACAATCATGCGGTCGTACATCGAATAGACCATGTTCACTTCATTGGCGGCAAACACGCGCTCGATAAGAAAATCCTTACGCAAACGGGTGGTGTCATAACTCTTCGCGTCAACCGGATTGGACGCATAGCGGACTTCATAATTTGTTTTCATCTTAGGGCTTATTTTGTAATTTGGTGCAAAGGTACAGATTTTTTTTGACTTATGCAAATCTTTGGACAAAAAATACGCATGCAGACGCACAAATACGCTCGCACTCTTGCATATATTAAAAAAAAGTTGTAATTTTGCATCGCTATTTGTAACCATCAATTCTTAATGTAGTTTGAGTATGACTAATCTCTTTTCTTTGGAAGGTAAAAATGCATGGATTACCGGCGGATGCTACGGTATCGGCTTTGCCATTGCGAAAGCTTTTGCGCAGGCGGGAGCAGCGCAGATCATTTTTAATGCCCGCAGTCAGGCTGCGATTGACAAGGCCTACGAGGCATACCATGCGGAGGGCATCCGCAATGTGCACGGCTATGTATGCGATGTAACGGACGAAGTGGCTGTCAAAGCGCTGGTGGATCAAATTCATGCGGAGGTTGGACCGATTCATATCCTGGTCAACAACGCCGGTATTATCAAGCGTATTCCTATGCATGAGATGAAGCGCTCCGAATTCCAAGAGGTCATCGATGTTGACCTGGTGGCACCGTATATAGTGGCTGCTGCCGTGCTGCCGGAGATGATGGAGAGACGCGAAGGAAAGATCATCAATGTGTGCTCCATGATGTCCGAACTGGGACGAGAGACCGTCAGCGCCTACGCCGCAGCGAAGGGTGGACTTAAGATGCTCACACGCAACATTTGTTCCGAGTACGGAGAGTATAATATTCAGTGCAACGGCATCGGCCCGGGTTATATCGCTACGCCTCAAACAGCTCCGCTGCGCGAGAGACAACCTGATGGCAGTCAGCATCCGTTCGATTCGTTCATCTGCGCCAAGACACCGGCCGGACGATGGCTCGAACCGGACGAACTGGGCGGACCGGCCGTCTTCCTCGCTTCGCACGCTTCCGACGCCGTGAACGGACACATCCTGTATGTGGACGGCGGTATTCTGGCGTATATCGGCAAACAACCCAAATAAAAACACAGCATGAAACGAATACTCCCGGCACTCATCTGTGCCGCAATGATGATAGCGGGGTGCACCCAACAGACACCGTCCACCCAACGAGTGGGAACCATCGCGATAGACACCATCATGGCGGTGCCGTGTTATGTCTATCTGCCCGACCAATATGCATCGCGTGCAGATAAAGAGGTATTCCCTGTTTTGTATTTGCAACACGGCATGTGGGGCAACGAGACCGATTGGACGGAGAAAGGTAACCTGCTCGGTATCATGGACTCCTTGTTACAAGCCGGAAAAGTAAAAGAGATGGTCGTCATCATGCCCGACAACTGTCCGAGTTATCCGACGTATGAAGAAGAGAAAGCGCATGCTTCAGACGGCCGTTGGGAAGGGAATTTTGCGCAGTTCATGTCGGAAGCGGAAAGCAAGTATGCCATCAGTTCCGAGCCTTCGCAACGCGCGATAGCCGGTCTGTCCATGGGCGGTTACCATACGATGATGGTATCCTCGACACTGGACGGCCAGTTCGCGTATATAGGTATGTTCTCTGCCGCGACCTTTGTGCACCAAGTGCCTTCCGAACCGGCTTTGCTATGGACGGCTATCGGCAAGGATGATTTTCTGTATGAGTCGTTCACGGAGTACCGCCGTTGGCTGGAAACCAACCACCGCGAATATACCTATTACGAAAGCGAAGGCGGACACGACTGGCCTAACTGGCAGGATTATTTAGGACGTTTCTTACCTAAGTGCTTTAATCAATGAAAAAGATTCGTGAAACAATCGTACCTCGCAAGGGTAAAGAGATTGCCGGCTACGTGCTTGGCGGAGTGATGTTCGTAGTGCTGCTACCTACCATCATGTGGTTGGCATCCGGGATGCCGAATATGGCGGTGCATATTGGTGCATGGCGCGCAATAGGAACAGGTGTGTTGGTGCTGGGCGGTTTGGGTCTCAGCATCTGGACCATCGTGCACATGAAGACCCGTGGTAAAGGTAACCCTATGGACGCGTTCGGCAAAGAGATAGGTCCGCGTACGCAACACCTCATGACCGATGGCCCGTATCGTCTCAATCGCAACCCGATGCTGACCGGCACACTGTGCTATCTCGCAGGATGGATCGTGTGGTTATGGACTTGGCAAGCCGCGTTAGTATGGGGAATTTTCTTCGTCATCATGTTCGTACAAGTACTGACCGAAGAGCATCGACTGAAACGAGATTTCGGAGAGGAATACGAAGAATATTGCAAACACACAAGACGATTTTAAAACCAAAGGAATACTATCTTCTATTCTCAGCATTTCAACGTTATAATGTCCTGTATACGCGTGGTGTATGCAGGACTTTTTGCACCTACGTCATACAGTTCGGCAGCTTTGTCTGTCGGGATGTTCGGAGTGAAGCCGATGGTACGTTTGCCGTGCGTGTTATTAATCTTATCGAGTGTCTGTTGCAAACGCTGGTCGCGCTGACGGTCACGGGTGTCGAAAAGCGATTGTTGCACGCCGCTATCCGGGGACACATTGATCACAATGACACCGGCGCGTTTATACGGCGTGTTCGGGCGCCATTGCGAACGAACAACCTGCAGCAACGCTTCGGTCATCTCCTGCGTGTTAGCCGTCGGCGTCGGGAAAGTGACGGTGGCTTGAATGATGAACTGCTGTTCCTGAAAACGCGAGGTATGGGCGAACACGATCATCTGCCGGCAAACCGTATGTTGCTTGCGCAGTTTCTCGGCTACATTGGCGCAGAACTGACACATCGCTTGTTCCAGCAGATCGCGGTCAGTCACGCCGTGTGCGAACGTACGCGAACAGGTGATGGACTGCTTCTCCGGCAGTTCGCGCACCGAGATACAATCTTCGCCATTCAATTCCCGCCAGGTGTTCAGTCCCGGCTGATGAAGCATGTTCTTGGCAAAAAGGGCGCTCTTGTTCGCAAAATCCAATGCCGTCTGTACGCCTGCCGCTTGCAGTTTGGCTACCGACTGCCGACCAATACCCCACACTTCATCAATGCCGTATTGCCCTAAGGCCTTAACCCGTTTCTCCTCGCTGTCAATCACGCACACGCCTCGATAGCCGGCATATTTCTTAGCATAGTGCGACGCCACCTTGCAGAGCGTCTTCGTCGGCGCAATACCGATCGACACCGGTACACCTATTCCTTTTAATATCTCCGCGCGTATGCGCTCGCAAAGCACTTTGGCCTCCGCCGTGTTCTGTATATACGACAAGTCCATAAAGGCCTCGTCAATGGAGTACTGCTGCAAATCGTCCGTGTAACGGCTCAGCGTGCGCATGATGCGGTTAGACAGGTCGCCGTATAACGCAAAATTAGATGAGAAATGCACGATGCCGTATTGCTCCACCTCTTTCTTAATCTGATAGAACGGCACACCCATTTTGATACCCAGCTGCTTCACCTCGTTAGACCGCGCAACCACACAGCCGTCATTACCCGATAGTACCACTACCGGTTTGTCGCGCAAGTCAGGCCGAAAGACCCGTTCGCACGACACGAAGAAATTATTGCAATCAACGAGTGCGTACATCGTGTATCGTATGCGTAATGACTCCCCAAATAACGAATGCGTTCTCGTCATCTACGCGAATCTTGCTGTATTTGTCATTATGCGGAATGAGCCAGGCACACTGCCCCGAAGGGTCGGAACGAAACTCCTTCACCGTGAACTCGCCGTCAATATACGCCGCCACATAATCGCCGTCAAAGGCTTGCAGTGAACGGTCAATGACTACCAGATCGCCGCTGAAGATACCCGCGTCCTGCATGCTATCGCCTTCGATACGAGCATAGAAAGTGGTCTCGGGATGACGCACCAACTCGCGTGTGATGTCAATACGCTCCGTACAATCCGCTGCAGGAGAAGGAAAACCTGCATGCAGATGCTCCGCCAACGCCAATTCAGGCGACTCCTGCTCCGCTGATGTGATATGTAATAATTGTTCTGACATATGCATATTCCCATAAAAATTCAATTTCCGCTGCAAAATTACTAAAAAAATCGCATACAAACAAGCCCCAAAGGCATTTTACCTATTTTTAGGTATTGCGTATATCGAAAAAAAGCAGTACCTTTGCACCCGATTTTGGAAAATGAAAGGATAAAATGAGAAAATATTATAGCATAGTAGTCTTTGCTCTTTGCTCCTTGTTCTTTGTTCCCGTCCATGCCCAGATAACCGGCGTGGTACTCGACGAACACGGAGAACCGCTTATCGGTGCGAATGTCTATTGGGCAGGAACAAGTGTTGGAGTAGCAACCGATCTGGATGGTAACTTCACCCTCATGCCGACCAAAGGCACCAACAAACTGGTGGCCTCGTTCGTCGGGTGTCATAACGATACCATTGTGGTGACGAACCGCGAACCGCTGACGATTGTGCTCATTGATGAAGCGATTCTGGACGAAGTGACGATCACGGAAAGACGTGTTGGCGTTCTTCGCTTGCGCGAATCGGCATACGACGTGCAGCGCATAGGCGTGGAAGAACTATGCCGCGCAGCGTGCTGTAACCTCAGCGAAGCTTTCGAGACCAACGCCTCGGTCGATGTCGCGTATGCCGATGCCGCTACCGGAGCCAAGCAGATTAGACTCTTAGGCCTCAGCGGAACCTACGTGCAACTACTGCAAGAGAACACACCGGCTGTCAGAGGCCTCGCACAGACCTTTGGTCTGGAGTATATCCCCGGACCGTGGATGAGTTCCGTACAGGTCAGCAAAGGAACCTCCTCCGTCATCAACGGTTACGAAGCTATCTCCGGACAGATCAACGTCGAACTGCTCAAACCGCAGACGCAGAACCCGTTGTCGCTCAACCTCATGGTCAATTCCGAACTGATGGCAGAGGCGAATATCGAAGGCGGGTGGCAGATTCCCCTCAAAGAAGAGGAACACACACACCATCACCATGTAGGCGAAGCGGATGAACACGAGCATTGTCATCACGAGTCATTATACACCGGCCTCATGGCGCACTACGGAGGTTCGTTTATGGCAATGGATGAGAATCATGACGGCTTTGCCGACATGCCGAAAGTGCAGAACGCTAACCTCGCTAACCGTTGGTTCTACAAACACGGCGACTATACCTTGATCGCTTTTGCGCGTGGGTTATACGACCGCAGACGAGGTGGACAGAATGTGCATCATTCGGATACACTTACCAATCCTTATCTCATCAACCTCAACACCTGGCGCGTAGAAGGTTTCATCAAAAACGGGTATGTGTATGACGACGAGAGCGGTTCCAGTGTGGCTGTTATCACGGCGGTTAGTTATCACAACCTGAACAATACATACGGTTGGCGGAATTGGCAAGCAAGCCAACTCAATGCCTATCTCAACGGCCTTTGGCAACGGAACTGGGAAGGCGGTGGACTGATTGACAACGACCATCGTCTGAGTGCCGGCGTGTCTGTCAATTTTGATAAATACAACGAGTTTTTCGCGGTGAACGGATTAGGAATTAGCGAGTCCGGTTTAATAAGACTGGACCGTTGGGAAGTAACGCCCGGCATCTTCGCCGAATACGATTACACCTATAGCGACAAGCTCTCTCTCGTGGCCGGTGTGCGGGCGGATTACTCCACCAAATACGGTTTCTTTGTGACGCCTCGTGCGAACGTGCGTTATTCGCCTTTCGAGTGGTGGACGGTGCGTGCCAGTGCCGGAATGGGTTATCGAACGCCGAATGCTATCGCTGACAATGCGTTTATCTTGCCCTCCAGTCGCGTACTCACGCTCGCGGACACGATTGGTCAGGAACGAGCCGTCAATGCCGGTCTGAGCACCACTTTCTATATCCCGATAGGCAGCAAGCAACTGCAACTGTCCGCGGAGTATTACTACACCCATTTCCTCAACTCGCTCATCGTGGACATGGATCGCGACCCGCACAAGGTGTTTATCTACAACCAAACCGATATTCCGGGCGCTAAATCGTTCGCTCACAGCGCACAGATTGAGGCGAGTATGGAAGTCCTTCGTGGCTGGACCTGGACGGCCGCTTTCCGTTGGACAGATGTCGAGCAGACCACGTTCAACAGTGCCACCAACGCTTACGAACTGCGTCCGAAAGCGCTCACCAACCGCTTCAAAGGAGTCATTACCACC
>JAFPNK010000039.1 GCA_017401985.1 Paludibacteraceae bacterium
ACTGGAATAAGAAATTATATGCAAAATTTGCTGTGGCTGAAAAATATTATCGATGCCCATGGCAATATTTTAGATTTGGATAGATTTCGTACAGAAGTTGATTTAGCAATACATAATTGTGAATGCATATATTTTACAAGTGTGAAATAATTTTCACAAAAAAGTTTGCATATATTTGTGTATTTCGATATTTTTTTGTACCTTTGCAGCGGATTTCAAAAAACTGAATACTGATAACTGAATACTGATAACTGAATACTTTTTATGAACGATCGTGAGCGTATAGCGCATCTAATGAAATCGCTGAATCTGTCAGCGCGGCAGTTTGCGGCAGAGATTCATGTGCAGCCCGGAACTATCAGTAATATGATGGCGGGACGTAATAACCCGAGTTTGGAGGTGATGAAGCGTATTATGGAGCGTTATCCTACGCTGAATCCCGAGTGGTTAATTGCAGACCGAGAACCAATCTGGCGTACAGAACCCGGCAAAGAACCCGGTTTATTTGATACTATGGCTCCCGATCCTAAGAACAGGGTTGTTCGTAGTGCTGTGCAAAAAGAGGAGCCGCAGGTGATTGCAACTCCTCAGAAGAAAATCAGTCGTATAGTTGTATATTATACAGATAATACGTTTGAAGAATTCACTACGGCTTTAAAGATTTCATAAGCTTAGTTACTATTTCTGTAGTTGCAGCAGGAAATCCGCCAGATACAGTCGCCAGTTCCGCCAAGTGTGTGCTCCGTCTGTTTCTGTATAGGTATGCTGAATGCCGAGTTTCGTGAGGCGGTGATGAAAACGACGCCCGTTGTTGATAAACATATCTTCCTTTCCCATATAGATATGTATTGTAGTCGTATTCCCTTCCGTGCGGAGACCGCTTGACGCTATGGGCATCTGCTCCTTATACACCACAGGAGAGAATAAGCCGACAGCTTGGAATTTATCCGGATACCGGTTGACGATGTTAGCCGCAATGCGTGCACCGGACGACAGCCCTGCGATAGCATGACGGTCTGAAACACGATACGTGGTGTCTATATGTATCATCAAGTCTTCCAATGCGATCTCCAGACTATGGTCATGACACAGGCGGTTGTAGTGCCATATGTTGTTCCAAAGTGTGTGATGGCTCGGACGGTCTTCGTGAATACCGGTGTTGCAGTCCGGCATAACGACTATAAGCGGTTCTATCTGTCCTTGTGCAATTAGGTTTTCGATGATTTGTATAGCACGCCCTCGTTCTGTCCATGAACCTTCATATCCGTTGATACCGTGGAGCAGGTAAAGAACAGGGAATGTACAAGGTGACGAAGTGCAATGTACAAGAGAGTCATGATAGGCGGCAGGCAGATAGATGTTCACGTGGCGGTTGAGATGCTCCTCACGATCGTACCACTTGGTCTGGATAAGCTGTCCCTGCACGTCGGAAGGCAGATACAGGTCAGTTTGCGGTGTTCCTCCCAGTGAGACAATATTCCATTTATCAATCGTCTGCCATGCTGTGTCACTATTGTACGGATCTGTTTTGTGCTTGCCATTGACTCGGAAACGATACGTGTAGGTCTCTGCCTGCAGTGCCTTCGTGGTGGCATGAAAACAGCCATCACTATGCATCTGCATTTTGATAGTACGTATACGGGTGTCCCTGTATCGGGTGCTGTCCTCTCCAACGTACAGGAAATCACCTTGTACGCTCACATGCTTCGCCAACCCGCAGTAGCAGAAAGAGACAGTGCTGTCTTCATTTACGCGGTATGAATCGATGGGGCGACTGAAGACGAGCATCAGACACCCCATGAGGGACCATAGTATTGTTATTATTCGTTTATTCATAGACCAAACTGATATTATCACACCACATTATATTTCCAGGACAGCCGGTGAAGGGAGCTTGACAGCCGGCGCTGATTTGGATGATCATGTGCGTAGGTTCGAGGTCTCCGCGCCAACCGATTTCTTCGATATAGACCATTTTTCCTTGACTGTTGCGTGCTTTGAAGCGGTTGCTGCATAAGATGGACCACGGGCATGCATTACCTTCAATCTCGTTGCCGTAATGTACAGGAAGACGGTATTCGTTCACCCATCCGTTTGTGCTTTGGTTGATATATTTCGAGGCTGTGCCGACACGGTAAGCGTAGATATGTCCATTCTCTTCCCAACGGTACTGCAGTGCCATGACGATTTGTCCTTTATCGTGTCCGTTGACGTTCTTTACTTTGGCACCCGCGTTGGCATGCACTATCTGTCCGTCGGATTGAATGAAGGCTTTGTAATCCAATTGCAAGGCTTTTGGACGACCTGTGAACGGCACTCCCATGTCGATACCCGAATTGGGATCTGAGCTTTGCTTCATGCCTACTACGTCAATCATTTTACCGGTATAGAGTGAACCGGTGGCGAGTGCTTTGAGGTCGATGCCAACTGCTGACACTACTTCCAAAGTCGTTTCCATACGACAGCAAGTTCCATTATCTCGTTTCTCCGGACGCACCGAAACAGATACCTTGTCCACGCCGAAGGCTTTTGCATGTGCATTGCTGCAATCCCATACTCCGCCAATTTTGTACAGCGTTTTGGTTTTTCCTCCGATGAGTTTGGACTCCGTAATTTGTTTCTGGTTCCAGGACTCAAAATCGCCGAAAGGCAAAAGTTCTACGCGTTCTTGTGCTGAAAGACTTGCTGCTAAAAACAGCAGCGTTATTATTGCGAATGCGGTGAGCATACCGGCTAATAATTTATTCGTTGTCATAATTAAAAGTAAGTTCTAAAAGTTATCATTATGGTTGAATTGCTTTTCGGGGCAGTGTACAGTTCGCTGTACGGACAGGCGGTTGGACTGAACATAGCAAACCATCTGGGTGCCATACCTACTACGCCCTGTACCTGCGCCATACTCATTCCGACATCTATTAGAAGGTTTGGAGTGAGCGGTGGGAGTTGAATATCAAAATACATTCTTCCTTTGCCCACCTGTCCACCAAACAGTCCTTTATCCGTCTTAGAATAGTGCGGCAACGCGACGAAGTCTGCGGCCAAGGCTCTCACGCTGACGAACAGGGCGAAGAGGCTCAAAAGTAACACGCGTTTCATTTTCTTTTATTTCTTCGTTCAACATTTGCTCAAACATTTCCACCGACGTTGCAAGGCTGTACTGGCGACCGAACTGGCGGTATTTCTCTTCCATAACGCGGCGCTCTCCCGGATGATCCAACCAGTAGTCGATAGCGCGTGCGAGGTCTTTCGGGTCGCCCGGAATGAACAGGCTTCTTCCATCCAAAGCGAATTGTGGCGTAGCACTCACGTGGCTGTTGGCAATAACCGGTACTAGACCCGTTGCAAACGCTTCGATACAACTAATAGCTTCGCTTTCCATATCCGAGGCATGTACGTAGAGATCCGTATCTAATAGATTCTCAATCAACTCGTCACGACCTACATAG
>JAFPNK010000001.1 GCA_017401985.1 Paludibacteraceae bacterium
ATGCGAAAATAACGAATGGTTTGTTTGCCAGGATCATTGGCAAAATTAGTGCACTTACCATTCTGCAATACGTAAACTTCATTAACGACAAGCCCATTGGCAGAATTAAGTATGCACTAAATTAATTCCGCCAACAGGTATGTATGTATGTATGTATGTGCCGCGAGACGAGCTCACTAGAGGTAGCAAATCAGGCAGACAAACCGAAGTATAGGCGGCTGGAGCGTTGTGCTCCTGCCGCTTTGTCGTTTATATAGCAACTAAATATCCACGGATATAATCTTTCAAGCAAAACGAGAAAAAAACAACTATATTAACGTTATTAATAAATTTAAATTCAAAACAAAAAATGAGAAAGATATTCTTTTCATTGCTCGTGCTTCTCGCAGTAGTAGCCACGGGCGCAGAGGCACAGACGGAAACGCTGCTGACCACAATTACAGCAACAGCCAAAGAGCAAGCCAGCTACAGTACGGCGAACGTGGCAACCGTTTCATTCAGTTATACTTCAGGAGGGGCCTCAGCATACTTAGCTAACTGGGGCTGGTGGGGATACGGCTGGATAGCAACCGTCAACGCCGCAGAAGGATATACCATCACAAAATGTATATTCTATGACGATGCCAATCGTACTGCTACTGATAGCGAAGCTCCATTTGTTGTAGAAACCACAGAAGAGGATAAGACTCCGAGAATAAATGGCACACCCATTGATGGTGGCATTTATTACAGTAAGGGTATAAAAAAGATTGAGGTGTATGGCTATGAGAATCCCACTACTTACACCCTGCAACTCGTAGCAGATCCGGAGAAGGGATCGGTAACCGTTACCAACCTCCTCGGCAGCGATATCATCGACAATGGTAATGGTAACTACACCGTTCCCGAGAACGCAGAGGTAACAATCCTCGCTACCCCGCTTGAGGGCTATGAGTTCACCGGCTGGAAAGCAGGGGATATTTCTTGCGATTTTCTCGATTGCGGAGTAGCTCTCAACACCGAGGACAACCCGATGACCATAGGCCTGGGCAGAGACGTGGCTCTCATGGCTGAGTTCGCAGCAGTTGCTCCGACAGGCGTGGAGAATGTACAAACCAACCATGTACAAGCTACCAAATTCTTCCGTGACGGTCAACTCCTCATCGAGAAGAACGGCAAACTCTACAACGCTACCGGCGCAGAGGTTAAATAAATCATAGCCGAAAGGCCAATCGTATCGCAAGAGGCGGAGCACGACCATCGTGCTTCGTCTCTTTTTTTGTGCGTATATATGGCGGCGAGAGCACCGCCTTTTTGCTTGTTGTGCACCTATGATGTCATGTGCTCACGCTTTTTGAGCGTGAGATTTTTCTTTGTATTTTAGGCGATTGTCAATCGCCGCTATGTATAATCAATCAAAAACAAGCAAAACTATGGCATATAAATCTATGTATAAAAACGAAATAGCCCGTGCGGCAGGTGTGTCTCTCGGCACCTTCCGCGCATGGCTGCGCACGGACACAGAAGCACTGAGGCAGATGGGAGTGAGTGAACGCACCAAACTACTGCCGCCTGTAGCCGTAAGCTATCTTTGCAACAAGTATTGTATCGACATTGAGAATTGATACGAAACTACATTTAAGTGCATTATTTGATAGCAAATGAAAGCAACGGAACGGAAAGTACAACCGTTCCGTTGTATTTTTGTAATTTTGCACCGGATTTCCAAGTCGAGCGGCTCTTTGCTCGCAGTTGGCAACCTCGTTCCTCAGGCTATCAGGATTGGTTACTACGCTCACTCATCTATCGTGGTTTGTCTCCTGCCGCATGATCGAACAAGAAAAAATACACTTTTCCCTTGTGCAATTCAAAAAAAAGTAGTACCTTTGCAAGCGAAAAATAGCATTATCCTAATAGAAACGTATTTGTAAACCTTTAAATTCAATACCTCTTATGAAAATTCTACACACAAGTGACCTTCATTTGGGAAAACGAGTCAATGAAGAATCTATGCTCGATGACCAAAAATACATTTTGAGTCAAATTGAAGCTATTGTTCGGGAAGAAAAACCAGATGTAATTCTTATTGCAGGTGATGTTTATCAGACTTCGACTCCGGCGGCAGAAGCCGTTACGTTACTCAATGAGTTTGTGAATAATCTCCATACTTTATGCAAACATGTGTTCCTTATTTCCGGCAATCATGATAGTGCGGAACGTCTTTCGTTCGGCGCCGAAATCATGAGTCAAAATGGGGTACATTTCTCAAAAATGTTCAATCGTGAACCGCAAAAAGTCTCCGTGTCTGATCAATTTGGAGCAGTAAATATCTATATGTTGCCATTCATCACCCCAATAGATGTTCGAGCGGTCTTTAAAGATGATTTGGAACAGACAGGCGAGCAAATAGATTCATATGATGCGGCGGTGAAGAAGGCAATTGATGCCATGCATCCGGATTACACACAGCGGAATATCTTGGTAGCCCATCAATATATTAAAAATGGCGAACGGTGTGATGGAGAAGACTCTATAGGAGGAGTGGATGAAGTGGATGCAGCTATTGTTAAGGACTTCGATTACGTGGCATTAGGTCACCTGCACCGCTCGCAGTATATGCAATATCCGCATATCCGCTA
The DNA here is from genome assembly GCA_017401985.1 of Paludibacteraceae bacterium. Classification (GTDB taxonomy): domain Bacteria; phylum Bacteroidota; class Bacteroidia; order Bacteroidales; family Paludibacteraceae; genus Colicola. The sequence goes on from JAFPNK010000001.1 coordinate 2,619, forward strand.
TTCAGGTTCACCCCTCAAATATTCATTCTCAGAGGTGAATAACAAAAAGGGTCTTACCATCATCGAGCTTAACGAAAAGGGTAATATAGTTATACGCGAACGCGAACTTATTCCTTTGCACGACTGGAAAGACTTGCGCGGAACATACGATGAGTTGATGTCTGAAAGTTTCTATAAGGGAAAAGGATATGAGAGCACATATGTGCGTATAACACTTACGGACGAGGATGATATAGTAGAAGCAGTAAAAAAACTACGCGGCGTGTATCCACTTCTCTTAGACTTGCAATATGACAACACGCGTACGCAGCACAATGCGGGTGCGGTATTTGCTGAAAATATCAAAGAAAAGACGGATATGGAGTTGGTTAGTGAATTTTTCGAGAAACAAAACGGCCAACCAATGAATTCGGAACAAACGGAATTGGTAGATAAACTTATTAACGAAATAAATAAATCTATACTATGAGACCTATACAATTATCTTTGCAATATTTCGGTTCCTATACTGAAAAACAAACAATAGATTTTGATAAGCTTGGAACCAAAGGTTTATACCTGATTACGGGTGACACAGGTAGCGGAAAGACTACGCTTTTCGATGCTATTGTTTTTGCGCTCTATGGCGATATGAGTGGCGCATATCGAAAGAGCAACGATATGCGGTGTTCGATGGCGGCAGAGACCGACAAAACGGAGGTAACGCTGATCTTTGAGTTAAAAGGCCGACAATACACCATATGTAGATGGCTGGCATATATGGCCAACAAAGATCGAGGACAAGGCCTAACACAAAGACCTGCGGGTGCTAAGATGACAGGCTATGGAATCCCCGAAGAACATCCTATTACCAATACAGCCGTTAAGAATAAAGTGGAAGAGATTCTCGGCATTACCTGTGCGCAGTTTTCGCAAATTGCTATGATTGCTCAAGGCGATTTTATGAAACTGCTTATGACGGAAACAGATAAACGTATCGACCTGTTCCGAACAATCTTCCAAACAGAGAAATACAAGCAATTGCAGGAAAAGATAGTGGAAGAGTTTAAACAAGAGAATGGAAAATACGGAGCTGCCAAAGTCGCTATCAAATCCTATGTCCAAATGGCTCAATGCGCCGAAGATTCTCCACTGAACCCCCTATTGACTCAAATGAAGGATGATAAGGACGGAAAAGTTTTTATACCAGTTGGTCAAATGATAGAGGTCATAGACCAAATAATGGCTGAGGATAAAACGCTTCTCGGTGAGTGGAATAGGAAAAAGCAAGAGCAAGATGAGATTGTAAGAGCGTGTGATACTAACTTAGGTGTTATAGCAAGTCACGACAACGCAGCAAAGGAATTGCCGCAAAAACAGCACCAACTCAATATCCTTCAAGAAACAGATCTCCCTGCTAAGAAAACGGCATTGAAGGAGGCAGAAAAAGCGAAAGATGATATTACCAGGCTAAACAACGAGGCCGCACAGATAGAGGGTAGTTTGGGCGATTATGATGAATTAGTTAGACAACGCAAAAAGTTAGAAAATGCTGAGACTGTTTTGAAAGGCATCGAGGGTCCTGACGGCAGAAAGGCTAAAAATGAAGCTGGTTACAAAGATGTTGAGGAAACCAAGAAGAATCTTACCGCTGAATTTGAGCAAATAGGCAACCCGGAGGTTCAAAAGACAGAACTTGAGACTAAAAGACAGAATTTGGTGCGATACCAAACGGATTTGAAGGCGTTGGTGCAGAAACGGGGCTCGTTGATAAAAGAGCAAAATGAGTATCAACGTTTAAGTACCGAGGCATCCCATGAAGAGTCAGCCTTTACATCCAAGCGCGATTTGTTCTATGCTGCACAAGCCGGTATCTTGGCTGAAACATTAGAGGAGGGGAAACCATGCCCTGTTTGTGGCGCTACTCATCACCCCTCAAAGGCTCAAAAAACTGCAGGCGCTCCCACAAAAGAGCAATTGGATGAATTGGAGAATACAGCAAAGACTGCACGGCAAAAAGCCAATGCGCAATCTGAAAACTGCGAAGGAATTCGACGTGCAATCAAAGCTGAAGAAGATAGATTAGCAGAACTTGGATTGTCTGTTGATGCCGAAGAACTAAACCAACTTCCAACTAAAATCAACAAATTGCAAAATGATATCAACGAATTAGTTAAAAAGATTAATCGCAAAAATGCTATTCCTGATTTACTGGAACAAAACGACAAGCAACGTCAACAATTGGAAGCCGATAAAATTGCTATTACTTCGGCTGAATCTGCAGCCATTGCAGACCGCGACGCAGCAGACAGGCAAATAAAGTTGTTGAGTGATAAATGTAAATTTAATGACAAGAATGCTGCGCTGCAAACCGCAAGGAATAGGCGAGAACAAGCTACGGCTCTGCAGAAAATAATAGACGATGCACAAAAAGCTTTGAATAATCTCAACTCAACTATTAATGGAGTTCAGGAGGCAATAAATACCCTCCAAGACACATTAAAGAATGTAATAACGCTTAATAAAGATGATGAAGAAGCAAGGAAAAGTGCAGCTACAACCGAATTGAATACGAATATTACTCCGGCAATAAGGCAAATTGAGGGCAGAAACACCTCGAACGCCCGAGCTCTAAATCTCCTCAGGAACAAAAAAGAGGAAATTGAGAAGATTGAAGAACGCTATTCCTGGTTGAAGACCCTAAGCGATACGGTAAACGGCGATCTCAATGGCAAAGCGAAAATCAAGTTGGAAACATATATATTGGCCGTCTATTTCGAATGCGTTATCCAAAAAGCCAATTTACGACTGCTTAAGATGACGAATAATCAATTTGAGTTGCGACGCAAAAAAGAAGCAGATAGCAATGCGAAACAAAGTGGTCTTGATTTGGACGTAATCGACCATCATAGCGGAAAAATCCGTACGGTAAAAGGTCTCTCAGGTGGTGAATCGTTTATGGCGTCACTCTCCTTAGCGCTCGGACTTAGCGATGAGATTCAGTCTCGTGCTGGTGGCATCCATCTCGACACAATGTTTGTAGATGAGGGGTTCGGCTCGTTGGATGAAGATACACGTATTCAAGCGCGCAATACGCTGCAAAAGCTATCCCAGGAAGGAAACTTACTGATGGGCGTTATTTCACACGTTCCTGAACTGAAGGCCATCGAAAAACAGATTCAAGTAAAGAAGGATCGATCCGGAGCATCAACGGCAGCGGTGGTGCTATTATAAGCTAATACAATTCGTATCTGCCGGTGGTTTCTGACGATAAAGAACCTATATGCCTGCATGTATTCAGTGCAAACACGTTAATGACTTTTGCAGGATTGCCGGCGGAGATAGTGTTGGCGGGGATGGAGTGGGTGACGACCGAGCCGGCACCTATAGTGCAGTTATCGCCGATGGTGACACCGGGAAGAATCGTGACATTACCGCCTATCCAGACGTTGTTTCCGATGGTGACAGGTTCAGCCCATTCTTTGCGTGTGGCGCGTTCGGCAGGGTCGGTGCTATGACAGGCCGTGTAGATATGTACGCCCGGGCCGATAAAACAATCATCACCAATGGTGACAAAAGCTTCGTCTAAGACCGTCAAACCGAAGTTAGCGAAGAATCGTCTACCGACGCGGATATGACGCCCGTAATCGCAGAAAAACGGCTGATTAATGAACGTATCTTGATCTGCCTGGCCGAGCATTTGTTGCAGCATGGAATTTCGAGCGGCAAAATCCGTCGGGAGTAGGTTGTTGTACTGTTGGCACAGCACTTTGACTGCATTGAGTTCTTTGAGCAGTTCCGCATCGCAGGCATCGTAGATCTCACCTGAGACCATTTTTTCGTATTCTGTCATAAGAGGGGCTTTTGAATTCTGCTGCAAAGGTACGAATAATTTTTGGAATATGCAAATATTTTGGCCACAAAAAAGAGCACCCTCAAGGTGCTCCTTCACTCGTTAAACGTTAATTCATTAAACGTTATGAGATCGCAATCTGACGACTCGTCTTGCCTTCTTCGCGTTTGATCTTCGGCAGGTCAATCGTCAAGATACCGTCTTCGACCTTCGCGCTGATGGCTTGCTCATCGACATTGTCCGGTAGCGAGTACTTCTGTTCGAAGTTGGTGTAAGCAAACTCACGTCTCAGATAGTGCGTGTGCTTATCCTCTTCCTTGTGCTCGAACTTGTTCTCGATGGCAACGCACAGGTTGTGGTCTTCATCGACATGTACTCGGCAGTACTCTTTCTTAACACCCGGAGCAGCCAGTTCAACGGTGTAACTGTTAGCGGTCTCTTTGACGTTGACCGAAGGTGCCACATTGCTGGCCGTGTTCAGCATGTCATTGTTCAAAAACTCGTCGAATACGGTGGGGAACCATCCGTTTGTCGGCAGCCAACTGTTTCTACGATACATTGCAGGTTTCATAATTTAATCCTCCTAAATTAGTTAAACAATGTTTGTAGCGTTCAGTGCGTGGCTTGTACGCGTACTTTGCGTTTACACTTACGATGAGGCAAATTATGTGCCAGTCCGCAAAATGCTGCCAAATTGTCCACTTTCTGCCAAAAAGTCCATCTTTGATGACAAAATGACCTCATTTTGAGTCTTTCCTGTTAATTTTCTTGTGTATGTCAGATTTTTTTTGTACCTTTGCGCAAATTTTGCGCAAGAAGAAACAAATGAAAGACTATCAATTGACATCGGACGGGCTGATAATAGATGACGTAAAGACAGCATTGGCTAATGATGGTCATATTGACCTGAATCAGTTGGAATGGACGCACGACATCGAAGGCAATCCGAAGTTGCAACAAGCATATGAATTAGGAAAGAGTATAAAATGATCGAGCCGAAAGAATAGATGTACATCCCTGTTGGTAATCATATTGAACTGGATCGCGAGTTGCGCAGCGTGCGCAAGGACGGACAAGAGGTTAAGCTGACCGGACTCGAATACGGTCTGCTGGCTTATCTGACGCAGCATGCCGACCGCATCTGCTCGCGCACAGAACTTCTGGAGAACGTGTGGGGCGAAGCCTTCCAATACGACACCGGCACGATTGATGTGCATCTCAATGCTTTGCGCCGGAAGTTAGCCTTCAGCAAGACTGCGCCTATCGAGACGATTCGCGGCGTCGGTCTCATCTATCGCTCGCAACGGAGTGCCACGGCCTATACGATTGATTTGCAGAGCTTTGTCATCCGCTGGTTGCACAGCCACGAAGCGCAAATCAACGCGTGCGGACTCACTCCGTCTCTGCATCTCACACCTTTCGTCAACGAGATTACGATGCCGCCTCAAGTGTTGCAACAAATGCTAGATGCCAGCCTCGCTGCGTTACTATCCACCGCGAGTCCCGGCATCCTACGTATCCACTCCAAACTCAACATGACGCACTTCATCTTCTCGCTGGACATCAACGGCACCGTGAGTGAGTTGCGCATCCCCATAAATAGGGATTTTGACGTGTCTTAAGAAAACTTAAGAAAATCTTAAGAAAGGTTTGCACAATTTTAAGTACCTTTGCACTCAAATTTAAATCTATGCGTGCAAAGGTATTATTTATATTAGCGGTGATTGCTTACTGGTTACCTGTTATGGGAGAGGGAGCAGAGGTTTCCTCTTTTGGGGTATGGAGTGACACCGTTGCCCTGCCGGATGTGGAAGTATCCGCTTCACGCATAGGAACAGCTATCAGCAGTCAGCCATCAGCTATCAGCATTTTGGATAACCGTCTGTTGAATGAGACGCAGGCTGTCACACCCAAGGACGTGAGCCAGCTGATACCGAATGTTTATATGCCTGATTACGGCTCAGCGATGACCAGCAGTATTTATATCCGCGGGCTTGGCAGTCGTATCAACGAACCGGTGATGGCGATGGTTATAGACGGAGTGCCGTTGCTGGACAAAAACATGTACGACCATACCATGCAAGACATCAAACGCATCGAGTTGTTGCGTGGTCCTCAAGGCAGTCTCTATGGTCGCAACTCACCTGCCGGGGTGATGGAGATAAGAACCATCCAACCTTTGGACTTGACAACTTGGTCTGTGCACGGACTGGTCAGTTACGCCACAGCTAATAGCGTACAAGCGCAAGCGTCTTACTACCAACCGTATAAAACCGATTTCGGATGGGGCATTGCGGTGCGATATAGACGCACGGACGGTTTCTTCCGCAATGCCTATTCGGGTGGACTGATGGATGGCGGGCAACAAGCAGGTGGTCGTGTTGTATTAGACGGCAAGCCCTCGGACGAATGGCGCGTAACGGGGACCGTCTATGGCGACTGGGTGCGTCAGGGTGCCTTCCCTTATGCCTCAGTGGCAACAGGAACGATTGCGTATAACCGTCCCGGTAGTTACGAACGTTTAGCGCTGATTCCGTCCCTTCGAGCAGAATTCAACAGCGAGGGCTGGCGTTTGCAATTGGCTACCAGTTATCAGTTTCTACGCGATGAGATGCAGATGGATCAGGACTACACCACTGCGGACATTTTCACGCTTCGTCAGATGCAACGCCAGCATAATGGTACGCTGGACGCACTACTGCACGCGCCCAAGCCTTGCGAGTGGTATGAGTGGATACTTGGCATGAGCAGTTTCGTCAAGACCAACGCCATGCAAGCGCCCGTGACTTTCATGCGCGAAGGCATTGACGAAATAATCTTAGGTAACGCTAACCGAGGTATTCAAACGGTCTTTCCCGACGATTCGATAGAAATCAGCAATCAGCAATTACCCATTCCAAGTACCTTTTCGCTGCTCAATGCCGGTGTGGCCGTTTATCATCAGAGCCATTTTCATTTCGGAAACTGGCATATCAACGCAGGCCTACGCATCGACTATGAGCATACGCGCATGGATTATCTCAGTACCGCCGATGTGAACTATCGATTCACGATGATCATGTCCGATTTTGAGACCGTATACACCCGTATACAAGGTACACAAGCGGCGAACTACATTCAGGTGTTGCCACGCCTTGCCGTTTCTTATGATGCTTCATGGGGAACTGTCTATGGCTATGCCGCCAAAGGATACAAAGCCGGAGGATATAACCCGCAGATATTCAGCACCATTACACAAAACCAAGTGATGACCGATATGGCGGCTGATATGGGCATGCACCTCGATATGGCAGACCCTCATTTCTCCGATGTAGCCATCACCTCCTACAAACCGGAAAAAGACTGGACGTTTGAGATCGGAGCACACTTCACGCCGGTAGAGGGACTGAAGATAGATGTGGACGCCTTTCATATCCAGTGCTTCGACCAACAAGTCACCATCTTTCCGAACGGCAAGACCACCGGTCGTATGATGGCGAACGCGGCACGCTCCCGTGTATGGGGTGCAGAAATGGCACTTCATTACCGCTGGCAGCAAGGTAACTGGCAAGGAATGCTCGATGCCTCTTATGGCTTTACGGATGCACGCTTCATTGATTTCAACGATGGCATGGGTGATTACTCAGGGAACTTCATCCCTTATGCTCCCCAGCATACTGCGCATGTTTTAGTACAGGCGGGTTATCGCGTAGGACGCAAATGGCTGCAGTCACTTTCATTCTCTGCACGTTCAAACATGATAGGCCCTGTCTATTGGAACGAACAGAACGACTGCCGTCAGGCACCATATTTCTTGCTAGGCGCCAACGTAACGCTGGAGTGGAAATATGCCCAATTGGAACTATGGGGAAGAAACTTGACCGACACGCATTACAATGTGTTCTATTTCCGCTCGATGGGAAACGATTTCCTACAACGCGGCAAACCGCGGGAGTTAGGGGCTACTATACGATTTGAAATATAATAGATTAGATATGAAAAAGATTTTTACATTTATTCTTTTGGCGGGAATGCTGACTGCCTGCCATATAGGTTCTGAAGAACCGGAGATACAGGAAAACGAAAAGTCCTACGTAGCTTACGGCTTATTAACCATCCCTTCGTCTGGTTTTACCAAAGAGGATGTACGTACACAGATCGTACTGGTGAATGATCACCAACTGGACATTTATATGTATGACGTCAAGTTCGCTGCTTTGATGCCGGTAACAATTGACATGGTCATTAGTAGTGTCAGTTATACGAAGAATGCCGGCGGGATACATTTTTACGGAGACAGTATTATCCCTACCGCAGGCAACAAACCCTACGATAAATATATCGTCACAGACCTGAATGGCACTATAACTGCCGACTCGCTATGTCTGTCCAATAACTACGGCGATACGCCAAGCGTCTATGCCGGCAAACTGGTTGAAGAGTAAATCATGAATTTCGAAGGACTTTTATTGGGCGCAGGGGCGTTCTTGTGCATAGGCATATTTCATCCGCTGGTAATTAAGGCGGAGTACTATTTTGGTGTGCGTTCGTGGTGGGCTTTTTTATGTGTAGGACTAATATCAGCAGGCGCTTCGTTGTTAGTAGAGAACGTGTATCTCTCCATTTTTCTTGGTATCTTTGCTTTCTCAGCATTCTGGGGTATTGGCGAAGTGTTCAAACAGAAGGAACGTGTGGAGAAAGGCTGGTTTCCGAAAAATCCAAAACGCAAATACAAATGAATATAGATCGTATTCTCCCCGTTAACAAGGAGCACTTGTTGCTGATGCAGGTTCTGTTTTGGCTGGCTCCGGGTATTGTTATCACGCGCAAAGGCATCTTGGCGCTGATGGCCGTTAGTGAGGTGCATCCCGAACGTGTCTGGTGGCTGACGCTCATCGCTATTGTCGTAGTGGTATCTTTCTCGCTGATGTTCAACGGTTTCATCATCCGTTATACCAACCGTATCCTTAACTTCCCGACGCGCAGGAAATCGCTATTAGCTTTCCTTGACCTGCATGGCTATATTCTCATCACTTTCATGATGTGCCTGGGTATCAGCCTTAAATACATTCCCTGCTTACCTCAGGAGTTTTTTGCAGGCTTTTATCCCGGTCTCGGAGTAGCACTCTCCATCGCCGGCATTCGCTACTTTGTTTCATGGTGTAAAGCGAAAAACATTCCATAAGAAGAAAAATAGCACGAAAGTCCCACAAAAACTTGTATATGTGGGATTTTTTTTGTACCTTTGCGCAAAATTTGCGCAGACAATGAAAAAGACACTCTTTATCCTCTTGGCGGTACTGACACTGACCGCTTGCAACCGCAAGGCTGAACAGACCTGCGAACCCATTTATGACCGTTCGGACTTTGTCGAAGTGACCGAAGTGATACCGGATGTCATATTGGAGATTCGTTATTACAGCACCTATAATTTCGTGGGAGCACGTATCGACGGCTACGAGCGACCGCTAGCGCTGATGACACATCAAGCCGCCGACTCGCTCAAGGCCGTGAACGACGAACTCAAGGCGCATGGCTATCGTCTCAAGATTTGGGATACCTACCGTCCGCAACGCGCCGTCAATCATTTCATCCGCTGGGCGGAGGATGTACAAGACACGGCGATGAAAGCCGTCTTCTATCCGATGGTGGACAAGAGCTTGCTCTTTGAGCAAGGCTATATCTACGCCCGCAGCAGTCACAGCCGCGGTTCAACGGTGGACTTGACGCTCATCGATGCCGCCACCGGCAAGGAACTCGACATGGGTTCGCCGTTCGACTGGTTCGGCGACGAGAGCCATCCGGATTATCGCTGCCCGTTATACCGACAGAGTGAGAACCGCCTCGTTCTCCGTAATGCCATGCTTCGTCACGGCTTCGAAGGTATCGACAGCGAGTGGTGGCATTTCACCCTTGCCAACGAACCATATCCCGACACCTATTTTGACTTCCCAATAGAATAGACAAATAAATAAATATATCATGAATCCGAACAACAAATTTGTTATCACGATCAATCGTGAGTTAGGTAGCGGTGGTCGCACCGTAGGTCGTAAACTGGCGGAGAAACTGGGCATCGAGTATTACGACAAAGCGCTTATCAAGGCCCTGCAAGAGAAGTTTGATCTCTCTGTGGAGGAAATCGAGAAAATCAAAGGTCAGAAGCAGAACTGGTTGGCAGAGCTCATGCATAGAATGACTTTCTCGGAGTCGGGGTACGAACTGAACCAGACGGTAGAGAGCATTGATGTTTTCCGTGCAGAGACGGAGATCCTTAAGGCACTGGCTAAGGACACCTCCTGTGTCATCGCCGGTCGTAGCGGTTTCTATATCTTCAGCGACCACCCGAACCACCTGAGTATCTTCATTCAGGCCTCGATGCTTAGTCGTGTAGCACGTGTAGCGCGTGAGCAAAACATGTCGAAAGAAGAAGCTCGCATGACCATCGAGAAAATCGACCAGATGCGCGAGAACTACATCAAAGAACAGACGGGTCTTTCACGTTACGACACGCGCAACTACCAGCTCGTGCTCTCCATGGACGAACTGACGGAAGACGCAGCCGTTGACGTCATCATGGAGTATATACAGAGTATGAATAAGTAATACATATATGAAGAAATCATTTTTATTTCCGATTCTGATTGCGTTGGTGGTATTGTTAGGCGGATGCAACGTCAACAACCCCGAGCCGAAAAAGACGTATTTCACGTTGTGGAATGACTGCGAGGCATTGACTGCTTTGCAGGCATACGTAGAGGATGTGACGAACCCGCAGTCCGCGAATTTTATTCCTGTAGCCGACCGTATCGCAACTTTCGACATGGATGGTACGTTCGTCGGCGAGTTATACCCTACTTACTTCGAGTACAACCTGCTGGAATACCGTGCGTTGGACGATGCCTCCTATACTGCTCCGGAAGAGGTGCGTGCAGCAGGTCAGAACATCCGCGATTTTGTGCGTAACGGCACGCCGCTACCCGCCAAATTTGACATGGTGCATGCTTATGCAGCCGCCAAAGCTTATGCGGGTATGACGCTGGCTCAGTTCGATGCCTACGTGCTTGATTATGCCAAGAAACCCGCTAACGGTTTCAAGGGAATGACTTACGGCGAGAGTTTCTACCAGCCCATGTTGGAAGTGTTCGACTATCTGGAGGACAACGGCTTCACCTACTATGTCGTTTCCGGTTCAGATCGTTTTATCTGCCGTGCGTTGGTGCGTTCGATAGGTATCGAACCCAACCGCGTCATCGGTATGGATGTGCGCTTGGAGGCCAGCAATCAGGGAGACGTGCCCGGAGTGGAATATACGATGGGTAAGGAGGAAGACCTTATCCGTACCGACGAACTGATCATCAAGAACCTGAAGACGAACAAGGTGCTGCAGATCACGCAGGAGATTGGTAAGGTACCGGTGCTGTCGTTCGGTAATAGTTCCGGCGACTGCGCGATGCATAACTACTGCTTGGGCAACGAGCAATACAAGACTGCGGCTTTCATGCTGGTGGCGGACAACGATGTCCGCGACCACGCCGACCTTGCTGAAGGTGCTCGTCGTGAGGCCAAATGGCGCGAAGCAGGCTATCATATCATCTCGATGAAGAATGACTTCAAGACCATCTACGGCTACGGGGTAGAGAAAACAGAGTTCGTGTTCCAATAACTGTGTCAAAGCAAACAAGAAACAATGAGAAAGATACTCTATACCCTGCTGGCGGTGCTGACGCTGACCGCTTGCTGCACCACCGAAGAGCAACTGAAACAGCGTGCCAACGAACTCTGTGTGTACATCCCCGACCATGAGTTATTGGAACGTTCGCGCGACTTCATGACGACCGATTTCTATACCGTCCTCGACACGATGTTTTACCGTTTACCGGAACACGAAGCGATGGACCATGAGTGGCTCTATTATTTCGTTACCGGTAATGGTGGCACAATAGCCGACTACGAAGTGCTATCCGTCGAAAAGACCGATGCTACACACGCAGTCGCTACGATTTTAGTACGGCAGAAATGGGAAGACGGTTCGTTTGATCCCGAGAGTGATGTGGAAGAGCACCGCCTCTACATGGAGAGCGTGAACGGCAAATGGCTGATGTCGGATTTCGATGAACACAAAGCCGATTGTATCCGGTATATAGCCAATAACCGCAAGGAGCAAGCCCTGCGCGATGCCATCAGCGATTACCTGGTACGCGAGATAGGTACGCAGTATCTGCAAGGTGAACTCTGTATCCCGACGCTGCTGATGGTAGCCGAAGAAGACTCAGTCGTCTATGGCGACTTCTGGGTCTTCTGGTACAAGCTCTCCGACGATACGCTCCAAACAGTTTCCGGAGGCAACCACGCCGGACGCATGACCATCGCTTACCGTGACGGTCAACCCGTCATCGCGGCTTTCGAACAGACAGTGGACGGTGCCGGAAACGATGCCAGCGCCAAGCGTATCTTCGGCTCGCACTACGACATCTACTGCAACATGCATTCCAATGCCGACGTTCGCGAAGCGGTTCGCAAGGAGCAGTTAGGCGAGTACATCCACCGCCACAATATCCCTGCCCGCTATTACCAAGACTACGGCTGGCAGGCAGTGGAATTATAAATGTACTGTTTAAGGAAACATCCCTATGCAACGAATATGTGATTTTATTGCCAAATGGATGGGCGTGCTGGTACTGCTTGTTGCAGCAGTCAGTATCATTGTGCCGAAGTCGCTGACGTGGGTCGGTACATGGGTGATCAATCCGATGTTAGGAATCATCATGTTCGGCATGGGCCTGACGCTCACTGCAAATGATTTCCGAATCATCCTTCGCCGTCCGATAGATATACTCATCGGTTGCCTCACGCAGTTCACCGTCATGCCCCTACTGGCATGGGGATTGACGTGGGCGTTCTCGCTTCCGCAAGAATTGGCAATTGGTGTCATTCTGGTAGGTTGTTGTCCCGGAGGAACAGCCTCTAACGTCATCACCTATCTGGCCAAAGGCGACTTGGCGCTGTCGGTCGGAATGACTGCCGCATCCACCTTGTTGGCGCCACTACTGACGCCGCTTCTCGTCTGGTGGTTAGCCGGTACGATGGTGGATGTGGACACAGTAGGCATGTTGCTCAGCATCCTGTGCGTGGTTATTCTGCCCATCGTTTGCGGACTGCTCTGCCAAAGCTTTATTCCCAAGATGACACAGCGTGTGACGCCTTATCTGCCGGCGTTCTCGTCTATCGCAATTGCCCTCACCGTAGGCATCGTCGTGGCACACAATGCTGATAGGCTGTTGACCGCAGGTCTGATTGTCGTGCTCGTTGTGATATTGCACAATCTGCTTGGACTCGGTGTCGGTTATCTGGTCGGACGTCTGTTGCGCTTACAGCGTCCCAAGTGTGTAGCACTGAGCATTGAGGTCGGGATGCAAAACTCCGGTCTGGCGACCTCGTTGGCTGTGCTGCATTTTGCTGCTTTCCCCTTAGCCACGATACCGGGGGCAGTATTCAGCGTCTGGCATAACATCAGCGGTGCCATCGTAGCACGCATCTCATCCGCTACGCTATCGAAGAAAATAGAAACGAAATAACATGGAACTATCTAACCGAATACTGTATATCTGCGCTCTCGATATGAAAAAGCTTATTTTTGCTTTTGCATCGCTACTGGTTGTGGTAGGATGCACGACAAAGAACCAACAAATAGGTGAATGGACCTATCCGCAAGCGGAGTGGGATAAGGCAGGAGTCATCCTGATGCATACGCCCGGGCAGGAGCTGTTCGACGGCGTCATTCATCCGTCGGCTGGGCTGTTCGAGCACTATTTTGATGTGGATAAGGCTGCCGAAGAGCATCGCGGTTATATCCGCCGGTTGGAAGCTAACGGTATTCATGTGTTCACTGTTACGGATATTCTCAATGAGGTGTCATTGGATACTTTGCGGATGTTAGCTGGCAGGGAAATGATATACGACGTCAGCGCCATGCCGGATGCCGACCGTGCAGCTACAGAAACCTATCGGCAGGAAGTGCTGGCGCAGATGAGCCGTTCGGACTTGATTCGATGTATATTGCTCCGGCCTATCGTACGGTTGTTCCCGACCGATAACAACACCGGTGTGGCGGCTGAGTATATCCATGATCCGCTCATGAATCTCTATTTCACGCGTGACCAGAGCATCACCACGCCTTGCGGACATATCATCTGCCGCATGAACTCTCCGCAACGTGCTGCAGAGACGGATGTCATTGAACTATGCTACCGTCATTTGGGTGTAGCACCCGTTCTGCGTATTGAGGGGAATGGACGATTGGAAGGCGGCGATTATATCCCTGCGGGCACGATAGCGTTTATCGGTTGCGGTATGCGTACCAACGAAGAAGGTATCCGTCAGATTATGGAGGCAGACGTGTTCGGGCATGATACCATCGTGGTAGTAAAAGACCATAAGCGATGGCAGATGCAGATGCACCTCGATACACATTTCAACATCATCGACCGCGACCTGTGTACCATGGTTAGCAGTCGTCTGAATGCCCAATCCGGCGAACCGGAATTTGGTACATGCGACATCTATGTACGTGCACCGGGCACCAAACCGTACAATCTGATGCAAAAAGATATGCCGTTTGTGGAATACCTGCAGGCCAGAGGATTTGAGATTATCCCTATTGACGAGGAGGATGAACTGCACTATGCGAATAACTATCTTACCATCGCGCCGCGGCATATCATGGCGGTGGCAGGGCAAAGCGAAGCGTATCAGCAGCGTCTAAAAGCCGCCGGTGTGACCGTTGAGTGGATTGAACTGGAAAGCCTGATTGACGGTTACGGCGCCGCGCATTGTATGACGCAGGTACTCAAGCGCGCATCAGTAGGAAGATATTAAGTTATGAACGTTGAAGAATATAGGGATTACTGCCCAACTCCTCATCCGCAATTCGTACGAAATAGTGAAAACTAAATTTAGTAAGAAAAAATGAAATATAAAGAGATATATTTGGCAGGAGGATGTTTCTGGGGAACGGAGCATTTCTTCAAGCAGATAGCCGGTGTGGTAGAGACCGAAGTGGGCTTTGCTAACGGGCATATAGATAACCCGACATACGAACAGGTCTATACGGATACGACAGGCTATGCGGAGACTGTCAAAGTGGTCTATAATCCGGCACAAGTGAGTTTGGAGTTTTTGCTACGGATGTTCTTCGTAGCAATTGATCCAACGAGTCTGAACAAGCAAGGCCATGACGAGGGAACGCGTTACCGTACTGGCATCTATTATACCGATGCGGCAGACCGCGTAGTGATAGATAAAGTCTTTGCAGAAGAGCAAGCTAAGTATGCACAGCCGCTGGTGGTAGAACGTGAACCGTTGGCTAACTTCTATCCAGCGGATGAATATCACCAAGACTATCTCGACAAACATCCCGATGGTTACTGCCATCTACCCAAAGCGCTCTTTGAATTCGCACGAAAAGCAAAAGAGAAGATACAATGAAACGAGACTATTCCAAATGGAGCAGTATAGCGCTGATTACCGCTATTTATGTGCTTGCAGGTGTAGCAGGCATATTGCTGTTCAAGAGTTTGACCACCATGGCCATGCATCCGATGGGAGCACTTCTGCTGGCAGACGTGCTGGCAACTATCGTTGTGTGGTTCTTCGGACTAATCTACAAGAACGTGTCGGTCTATGACCCCTATTGGAGTGTGTTCCCTCCGGTGGCATTTCTCATCTGGGCATTCTATACGGGTATGTGGACGTTGCCGGTTGTGCTGCTGCTTGTTGCCTCATGGTATTGGGGTTGGCGCCTGACGCGCAACTGGGCACTTACGTTCAAAGGCATGGCGCATGAGGACTGGCGTTATACCAAGTACCGCAGTCTCCATCCGGCGCTCTTCCATTTGATTAACCTGTTTGGACTGAACATGATGCCGACATTGGTGGTGTTTGGCGCGATGCTGCCTGGACTACAATTGTACCAACTTAGCGCGGCTTTAATGATTAACAATCCGTTGTGTTTAGCTATTCTTATTTTAGGGTTTATCGTTTGCATATCATCAGCGACTATCCAACTGATTGCCGACAAACAAATACACGATTTCCGTGCAGCCAACCCCGGCAAGTACTGCAATGTGGGACTATGGAAACATGGTCGGCACCCGAATTATTTCGGGGAAATGTCGTTCTGGTGGGGCATTTGGATCATGTACGCCGCGTTTGGAGGAATCGACTGGTTCATCTGCGGACCGATAGCGATGTCGGCTATGTTCCTCGGTATCAGTATTCCGCTTATGGAGAAACGGCAGTTGCAGAACAAACCCGGCTACGCCGACTACCGCAAACAGACACGAATGCTTATCTAATTCAACGAGGTATGCAACTCCGCCTCACCCCGCAAGACCTAATCAACTATGTACCATTAACCGTAAGTGATTTGATATAGATATGACTGAATACGAAAAGATGATTAACAACCTGCCGTATGATTACACGGACGAGGAGATACAGACGCGCATCAAACAGACCTATTATGCGATGCGGGACTTCAACCAATGTGGCGCGTGGGACATGGATGAGTTTCATCGTTGCCAGCAAAAACTGTTACCGAACGCGCACCCTTCGGCACTTGTCATCCCGCCATTTCACTGTGACCACGGCGACCGTATTTCCATCGGCGAAGGAGTAGTGATTAACTTCAATGCGGTCTTCCTCGACGGCGGCGGTATCACCATCGGTGCACACACGCTCATCGGACCAAACTGTCAACTGTTAACACCTGATCATCCGCATAATTACTTGGAGCGTCGGAAGCCGATTGAGACCGGTCTGCCAATACATATAGGCGACGATTGCTGGCTCGGAGGAGGCGTGATTGTTTGTCCGGGCGTGACCATCGGCAACCGCGTGATTGTAGGAGCCGGCAGTGTCGTGACGCACGACATCCCGGATGAAGTGGTCGTTGCAGGAAATCCTGCAAGAATCATCAAAAGGACAGAATAAGAAATAATGACACGCAAAGAAACTATCATAGCAACCTGTTTGCTGATTTAGGATAATAAGTGATTTGATATAAAACCCTGATATTATGCAAGGCAATTTTACGTACTACAACCCCACCAAGCTTTATTTTGGTGAAGAGTCCCTGAACAAACTCAAGGGCGAGTTAGCGAACTTCGGTCAGACCGTGCTGCTCAATTACGGCAGCGGCAGTGTCAAGCGTAACGGCATCTACGACCAAGTGGTGGCTATCTTGCGCGAAGGAGGCAAGTCCATCGTTGAGAACCCAGGCGTGATGAGTAACCCGACGTTGGAGAAACTGAACGAAGGTATCCGCATCGCCCGTGAGAACAAAGTGGACTGGATACTGTCGCTTGGTGGCGGTAGCGTGTGCGACTACTCCAAAGGAGTAGCGGCGTCCGTTTACTTTGAAGGCGATTACTGGCAAAACTTCTGGGTGGAAGGTAATCAACCGCCGAAAGACCAGCGGATCTTGCCGATTGGTTGTATCCTGACGATGGCAGGAACAGGAAGCGAGATGAACGGCGGTTCGGTTATCACCGATGCAGAGCATAGCAACAAACTCGGGCATGTGTTCGACAGCCGACTGATGCCTAAGTTTGCCATCCTCAACCCGCGTTTCACGATGACCGTGCCCATCGAACAGATGAAAGCCGGTATCTATGACATCATGAATCATATCATGGAGCAGTATTTCTCGGACTTCGACGATAACACGAGCGATTACCTGTCCGAAGGACTGATGCGTAGTCTTATTGTCGCTTCGTGTGCGGCGGTGAAGAACCCGCAGGACTACGAGGCGCGTTCGAACATCATGTGGACAGCGACGTGGGCACTCAATACGTTGCTCAAATGCGGCAAGACGGAAGACTGGATGGTACACATGATCGGCCACTCGTTAGGCGCATGGACGCACGCACCGCACGGTTATACTTTGGCTTCTGTTTCCATGGCTTATTACCGCCGTGCGATGGAAAAAGGACTGCCTAAGTTCGTGCGTTTCGCAGAGAACGTCTGGGGTCTCCAGCCGGAAGGTAAGTCCGACCGCGAGATAGCCGAAGCAGGATTAGAGGCCTTGCGCAACTGGATGCAGGAGATAGGTCTGCCGCTGACCATCAGTGAGATAGGTGCCACACCGGACATGATTGACAACATCGTTTCGACTACCGTCCTCTTCCCTGCCGGTTACCTCGACCTCACGGCAGAGGATATAAGAGAGATACTAAAAGAAAGTTTATGATAACAATGAGCAAAGTAGTAGTACTCTCAACCGGTCTCCGCCCGGGGGCGAAATAAATAACCTTTATAAAGATATAAAGTAAAAAAACTGTGGACTTATATTTAACTAACTAATAAATATACATTAGAAATATGCAACGGAATTTATTTTTAACCGTAGCCCTGCTATGCATAGTTGCTCAGGGAACATTTGCAGACACTTTTCGCGATAAAGAGGGGTACTTGTATTACATTTTCAACGCTTCGGAAGACTTGAATAATAATACGGCAGAGGTGACTTGGCAATATGAAGATAGCCCAAATAACTATTCCGGTTATACGACCGTTAACATCCCCTCCATCGTAGTTCACAATCAAGTGAACTATAGAGTCATCGGCATCAGAGAGAAAGCATTCAGTTTTTGCAAAACGCTGACCTCTGTGAGCATTCCAAATACCGTTACAAGTATAGGAACAGATGCTTTTTCCGAATGCGGTTTGACTTCCATTGATATCCCAAATAGTGTAACCCACATTGGTTATCAGGCTTTCCATCGCTGCTCCGGCTTGACATCCCTTGTGATTCCCAAGACTGTCACGAGCATAGGGAATAGTGCTTTCGATTACTGTCGCAATTTGACAACTGTGTCGATTGATTGTTCCACGAATATACCTTATGCTGCATTTTCTGAATGCGAAACTCTGACTACAGTGACGATTGGCGATAACGTTCGCGGCATAGGAGAAGAAGCTTTCGAGCGCTGCCACAATCTGCAATCTGTGAGCTTTGGTAATAGTGTCACGAGTTTAGGAAGGAGAGCTTTTAGCAACTGCTATAATTTGGGAACCGTGAACATTCCCTGGAGTGTTACTTACATAGCACAAGATGCTTTCTCCAGCTGCACCGGTTTGAGTTCTATTGAGGTTGAAGCCGGCAATACGGTATATGACAGTCGCGACAATTGCAATGCGATTATCAAGACGAACGAAAATGTTCTTGTTTATGCCTGTAAGAATACTTTTATTCCCAATACCATCACCGGCATCGGATATCGTGCTTTCTCCGACTGCCGCGATATGACTTCCATCAATATTCCCAGCAGCGTACAAAGCATCGGGCAGGAAGCTTTCTCCAACTGCACCAGTTTGAGTTCTATTGAGGTTGAAGCAGGTAATACGGTATATGACAGTCGTGACAATTGCAATGCGATTATCAGAACGGCAGATAATACACTTATCCAAGGCTGTAAGAACTCGACTATTCCCAATGGTGTTGTAAGTATTGCAAGCGGTGCTTTTTCGGAGTGTACGGGCTTGACTTCCATTGATATCCCCAATAGCGTTACGAGCATTGGAGATGGAGCTTTCTGGTATTGTACGGGGTTGAAATCCATTATTTGTAAGGCTGCAACACCGCCGACTCTGGGAGAATTCGTCTTTTTGCTTGTTAACAAATCCATTCCTCTGTACGTACCGGCAGGCAGCATAGCAGCCTATCAAGCCGCAGACCAATGGAAAAGTTTCACCAATATTGTGCCTATTCCCGACTGGGACGACCCGAATACAGGCACAGCGACCAATCCCATCGTCATCACCGATCTGAATATATGGAATCTATTCGCCGAACAGGTCAGCAACGGCAATAGTTTCAGCGGCAAATATGTGAGACTCGACACCGACCTGAGCGTAAACACTATGGTGGGCAAAAATAATGACACACCGTTCAGTGGCATTTTCCTCGGCAACGGACATACGATTACCACTACGCTTTCCGACAGCGAGAATGATGGTGTCGCGCTCTTCCGCTGTATCAACGGAGCTACTATCAAGAATCTCAAAGTGGCAGGTTCCATACAAGGAGGCAGGTACAGCGCAGCGCTTGTCGGCATCTCGAAGGGTAACGGAAACCGTATTGAGAACTGTGTGGTAAGCGCTGACGTGAAGGGAACATTGAACGTCGGAGGTATTCTCGGACGCTCTGTAGAAAGCGAAATCACCATCTGCGGTTGCGTATTCATAGGCAAATTGTGTGGCAACACCTCTAACGTACCCAAAGGTGCTTTTATCGGATGGTTCGAAGATAACAACAGGAAGGTCGTTACCGACTGTCTGTTTATCATGCAGAGCGATCAGGAAACCGTAAACCTCGATCTCGTAAAGGGACACGGTAATATCACACTCAGTAAGTGCTTCAAAACCAGGGGCAATGTAGCACCAACCGGTGCACCTAAGAAAATAGCAGCCGAAGATATACCGCAGGCCGAATGGGAAGACGAGGAAGATTATGTATATGAGGGTATATGGGCAAACGTCTATGATGCCATGCCCGACTATTTCGGCAATCTATTGGAGGACTACGGTTTCCTGAAGGTATATGAAGGAGGCCTGGAGTACGAAGACCTATACTATGTAGCTTGCATCAGCATCGAAGACCACCTCGACAACAACGCACTCATCGAATTGGCGACCGACTACATCGTTGATGTGAGCCTTACCGACCGCACGTTCTACAAGAACAACGCATGGCAGACCCTCTGCCTGCCGTTCAGCCTCGACGACTTCGCCGGCACGCCGTTGGATGGAGCCCATGTGAAGACACTCAGCGGCTCGTCGTATGATGAGAGCACAAACACGCTGACGCTTGACTTCTCGGAAGACCTGACGGCTATCGAAGCCGGCAAACCGTATATTGTGAAGTGGATAAATGGCGAAGACATCATTTACCCGATGTTCACCGGTGTGATTGTCGATTCTGTTACTGCGGATGTGCATACGACATACGCCGACTTCATCGGCACATGTAGCCCCGTAATCTTCACGAATGAAGACTTACGTATCTGCATTCTCGCTGCCGCTCGCACACTCTATTCCCCTCTGGCAGGCGATATTCTCGGTTCGTGCCGCGCTTTCTTCCGTCTCGGCGAAGGACTGACCGCAGGCGAACCGCTTCGTATCGTGCTGAATTTCAATGAGGGCTCGCAAGACGTCGAACTCGTGACGGACGAAGATCAGCAGACCGTCAAGTTCATTCAGGACGGAAAGATGTATATCCGTCGCGACAACAAGACTTACACCGCCGCCGGACAAGAGATTAAGTAATTATGAACATCCTTATTTTACAAGGCTCGCCGAGTTTCGCGACATCTGCAACTATTGGCAGGTAGAGAACATCGGTCATGTATCCGCGAAGATCGATGAGCAGAAGGACGATAGCTGCTTTATTGCCGATGTGCCTGAGTGTCAGTTTGTGAGAGGACATTAACGAGATGTGATTCGTCAAGGAGATCCCATGCCCTGTCCGTATAATAACATAGAATGTTTCGAACTTTAGAAAATATCGAAGTGAACTTTCGAAACCCTCGGAATAAAAACATCAAAAAGTTCGGAGTAAACTCTCCAAAATCTTCGGAATTATTTGCATATATGAAATATTTTTTGTAATTTTGCGGCGGATTTCTAAATCGAACACATATGAAATATCTCGAACGTATTGGTGATGAACTGCTCAAACGCAAACTTCGTAGTAGTGCAGCAGTACTGATTGAAGGTCCTAAATGGTGCGGCAAGACCTCGATGGGTGCGCAGCTAGCCAAGAGCATCATCTATATCCAAGATCCGGACAAGCGTGCCATGTATCGAAAGATGGCAGATTCTCAGCCTTCGCTTTTACTGGAAGGAGAGACGCCGCATATGCTGGATGAATGGCAGACAATACCGGTTTTATGGGATGCCGTTCGTTTTGCAGCAGACCAACGTCAAGAGATGAACCAGTTTATTCTTACCGGTTCGGCTACTCCGCTGGATGAGGACGAGAACAGCGAGATGGAGCACACCGGAACGGGTCGTATCGCTCGCTTGCGTATGCGTCCGATGAGTCTCTGGGAGTCTAAAGAATCGCGCGGACAGGTATCGCTGAAAGCGCTCTTTGACGGTACACAAGAGATGGGACTGTTCGAGAACCCGCTTACGATTAAAGACCTGGCATATGTCATGTGCCGTGGAGGTTGGCCCGGTGCATTAGGACTGGAAAAAGAGGACGCGCTGGAAGTGGCGGTTAACTTAGTGGACGAGTTGGTCAATACCGATGTTAACCGTGTGGATAAAACGGAGAAGAACCCCGACAGAGTACGCGCGGTACTTCGTAGTTACGCACGAAACATCTCTACCATGACGGCCGCCACTACCATCATGGCGGACGTGAAGGCGAACGATATTTCCATTACCGATAAGACGCTGACTAACTATCTGACGGCATTGCGTCGGCTGTTCATCGTAGAAGACGCGAAGGCTTGGCAACCGAGCCTGCGTAGCAAGACCGGTATCCGTACATCAAACAAACGCCATTTCGTGGATACCAGCATCGCTACAGCGGTTTTGGAACTGAACCCGACCAGCATCCTCGAAGATTTTAATCTGTTTGGCTTTCTGTTCGAAGATTTCTGCATGCGCGATGTGCGTGTATATACAGAGCCGCTGAGAGGAACTGTATATCACTATCATGATAATTCCGAGTTAGAGTCGGATTTGATTATACGTCTTCATGACGGTCGATGGGCGGCTGTGGAAGTGAAAACAGGCAGCAAGGAAATAGAGGAAGCGGCTGAGAACCTGATCAAGTTATCCAAGACAGTGGATACATCCACAATCGGCGAACCGTCCTTCCTGATGGTGCTCACCGCCGGCCAATTTGCCTATCGTCGCGCAGATGGCGTATATATTGTGCCGATAGGGTGCTTAAAAGACTAACTTCGCTCCCCCAAAACTTCACAAGCATCTCCTTCCCGGTTAAGTTTGTGGATACGATAGAAATAGAATAATATGCCCTGTCAATTTAATAACATAGAATGTCCCTGTCCGAAGGAAGGATGTCCGCGGCACGAGAAATGCTGTGAGTGTGTGAAGCATCATAGAGAACACGGAAAGAAACTACCCACATGCTTGCGCGGCATAGAGTGGGAACAATAATTTTTCCTAATATCGATAATTTTTTGACAACTATTTGCATATGTCAAAAAAAAGCAGTAATTTTGTAGCCGTTTTAGTTGAATCATACTAAGGAACACACATTATATTATATCGGAGGATGCCGAAAATCCGCAGAAGAGTAGGCACATATGCACTATTATCATGGGAGAAAATAGATTCCTTAAAATCTTTGCATTGGTAGCGTTTGTTGCCTTTGCAGCTGTCAGTTGCTGGTCAACGACAGAATCGCTGTTTTTGACTTTGGAGAACGCACAGATTCCAAAGTGGGTGTTTTGGATCGCAGTTGTGGGCCTTTATGTACTAACTTCTATCTGCACTAAATTGGTATTAGACACGTTCAACCAAAACATTTACATGGAGCATCGCACCATTAAATTCATTGTTGGGCTGCTTGGCGTAATCATGCTCTGGGTGGTATTTAGTATGCCTACCAATGCACACACGTTCTTCTACAAGCAGATGGCAAAGAACACCGCGGTCAAAGAGTTAAAACATATTGACGGTGAGTTGCAGAAATTATCCAGCGAAACCACCTTCCTCGATGTTTATAATGCGGAGTGGAATAAGTACGAAGCTGATGTCCTGAATGCGTTAGCCGGCATCAAACGCGAGATTAATGACTTCCAAAATGTAGGCACGGGTGACAAAACTGAAGCCCGCATTGTTGATGTGGAGGATTTGTTGGGCTTAAAAACCGGTACTATTGCCAGAATACGTGCTCGTAATAATTCGCAAAAAGAGTTGAATAAAGTATGTGAGTATTACGATAAGGCTGTCAAAGAACAGTTGGAAATCAAAAAGCAGCAACATGAAGCCAGAGTGGCACAAGCATTGTTGGACTTCCAAGAAAGGACAAAGAATGTAGGACCTTTGCGTCGTGATATAAAAGCCACATTGGAGCAGTTGGATGATCCACAATACGACAAAGAGGCCGTTTTGAAGAATGCACGTATTCTTGTTGGAAAATCATATGCTGAATTAGAGTCACAGTTCAATGGATTGTATACCTACGATGAGACTATATATCGCTCTGACCGTTTGGTGAAGGTAACCAAAGTATGGGGTGACTATTTTAAGGGGAAATTCAGACATACCGATTACACGTTGTGGTACTGGATCCTGCTTTCCGTCATCGTGGACATCGCAGCATTCGCATTCTTCAGCATTGCTTTTAAGAAAGAGGATTATTAATCAATAAAACCATTCATTATACTATGGCACAAGTTAATATAGGGGAAGAGCAAACCCCCGTTATCGCACCTGAAACGAATGAACCGACGATTCAAGAAGCCGCTCCTGTGCAAGAACCGGCAGTAGAAGCTGCTCCGAACGAAAAGGGAGATGACAAACTGTTGCTCCCGAGTGATAAGATTGTTGGATTGACCAAAGAGGAATTAAATGACCCGAATAAGATTAGCGTAACCATTGCAGACAAGGACGCACCAATCGTAGTGCTCTTTGGTCCGCCGGCTTGCGGTAAAACCATGACCCTGGTTCGCTTGACTCGTTATTTACGTGAGAACGGCTACACTATCACACCGATTCGCACATTCCGCCCTACCTACGATTCTAACTACTCGGAGATTTGCGATAACTTCGATGTAATGATGAATCAGGATGATGCCGCTGCTTCTACCAGTAAGATCAGCTTCATGTTGGTAAAAGTAAGCAAAAACGGACGCACTATTTGCCAAATCTTGGAGGCTCCGGGTGAGTATTATTTCAACCCAAAAACGCCGAAAAGTCCGTTCCCCGGATATTTCAATACCATCAAATCCAGTCGCAACCGCAAGATCTGGACTATTATGGTCGAACCGGATTGGGCTAATACCAATGACCGTTTGAACTACGTGGATCGAATTAAGAAACTGAGGACCCAAATGTCCACTAAAGACAAAACGATTATCGTTTACAACAAGATTGATATGACGGATTTCTTGATTGACAACAGCGGAAATGCGCATATGAATCTGGCACGTAAGAATATTCGTGACTTGTATCCAAATATTTTTGAACCCTTTAAAAACACCAATCCGATTGTAAGTTGGTTCACTCCATATCGTTTGGACTTCACCATCTTCCAAACCGGTGACTACTCTCAGGCTGCTGACGGTTCGTACTTGTTCCAGCAAGGACCGGACGTCTTCCCACGTCGTCTATGGAAACTTATTCTTAAAGACGTAAGAGGATAAGACTATGGATGTGGAGATTTTATTACATGGTGTTCCTGATGGACAGGATTACTATGGCGTGAAAGAAGAGCAGACAAACATGGGGTTGTTCTATGACAACTCCATGGAGTCTGTCAAATTCGTAGTAGAAACCAAGAAACAGGGGAATGTAGCATACACGTACTATTCCTACTTGCGTTATCGCGGGATGATCGGTGCCGGTGGTCGCCCCGGTTCCTATTTCGGAATAACGCTGCGTATTGATAAGTACTATCAGGACGCGCTGCATATATACCAATTGCTGGATATTGTCTTCAAAAGACACATTGTGGGCACATTGCTAACACCATCTGGTGAAGCATACAAGTATATCACCCCTAGTTTTACAGCTAAATCGGCAGAGATTGAACAAGCACAGCAAGCGTTGATTCAACTGATTCAAACCACCTGCGTTTCCTCCAAATTCATCAACATCGATGCCAGCATGATTCATCCGATCTCTGTCGTTCCGACTGGGAACTTTATGGATGTATCCGATGCTGCTATCCTTTCTTCTATCAAAAAGTATTCAAAAGTTGTCATCTCTCCTGACTATGAGATGAATATTGAGAAAGAATACAAGAAAAAAATGACCGATGTAGAGGGGAAAGTAAGTGGTGTTGCTGCAGAAAAGGACAAACAGATTGCCGACCTCAAATCGTCTATTGCTGCGCTTCAAAACAGAATAACCACACTGGAGCAAGAAAAAAAAAGTAGAGAAACTGATCTGCAGCAATATAAAAAGAACGGTAGTCTAACACAAGCCGTTGGGCAGATTAAAGAACCCATCACGTCCCTGGCAAACTATTTCCGCAGCAAAGAGGAACCTCAACCGGAAACGACCGGATATAATTTCAAAAGTGACTTATTTGGCATGGTCAATTGCGCACTGTTAGTAGTCCTATTGAGTCTTGGTATTTACGGGATTTTCTTCGCTCCGTCCGAAGGCAATTGGAAAGAGCGGGTAGCGGCGCTTGAGAAGGAAAATCAAGAGTTGGCGCAAGCTGTGCAACAGCGCGATTCGATTATCAAAGGGTTTAGGGAAGGTCGTATATCGGGAAGCGAAGCGACTGATGACAATACCCTTATTATTGATGTAGAAGGATACGTCTCCGGCCAGATGGCTACCGATAAACGATACACTGTTGTAATCAAAAACAAAGGTGCACAGTTTGCAGGACAAGGAGAGTGGAAACTGACCAATGCGAAACTCATAACCGGTAAGAAAACAGATGCCAAGATTGTAATTCAACCGGACGGAAAGGGAGATGTCGCCATCGCATACACCGCGAAAGATACGCAACTTAAGTGCAACCCGCGTACTTTTGAGATTAAAAAACCGGATGTTATTAACTTCACCATCGTGATGGACCCTGACGATAAGGAAGTGGAACCGGGAAAGGCATATACCTTCAAGATCAATGGTTACAACGGAAAGGGCACATGGGGGGTAGATGGATTCGAAGCACCAGCTGACAAGAGAGCTAAGACTATCACCGTTAAAGCATTGAGCGGAAACAAAACAGCCGTCGTTTCTTTCACTCCGGATGGAGGCGCTAAACAGAGAAAAACAATTCAAGTAAAAGCCAATGAGTAAATTTAATTTTAGTTGCTTGCTTCTTACTGTCACCTTAGCGTTATCTGCATGCGGCGGCAAGATCAAACCGGAGCCTTTGAGTAGTACCGCATATTACTCAGATGACTATACCGGTGTGATTGAAGTTCCGTTTACAAACGAAGATGGTGTGCGCATCATTCATGTTAGAATCAATGGAAGCCCCGAGTATCCTATGATTTTCGATACCGGATGCTCCGGTGTTTCTATCTCTGTTCTTGAATTAGGCACTTTACTCAAATATGGTTACATTTCTGAGGAAGACGTGCTCGATGAAATGGTAGAGACACAGATAGCAGACGGCAGTACTACGACTGAACATGTTGTGAATATCCGAAAACTTCAGATTGGGGATTATGAGTGCCACAATGTGAAGGCTTACGTTTCTGAAAACATAGAAGCACCGCTTCTATTAGGAAATGAAGCGCTAAAGGAAGTGAAATCGTTCATTGTAGATGAAGAAGACAAAGTCATTCGATTTCAACTTCGATAACAGTACGGTCAGGAGGGAACTTCAATGGCATCTCTCCTGACCATTTATTTTTTATGTAAATGAAAGCAACAGTATACATCTTTGGAAAATTTGCGGACGGATATTCGCAGTATCCGGATAACTACACCCGTGACTTATTCGAATCAGTCGCCAAATCGCGTAAGGGCGCTACTGAATTAGTGTATCACCGTGATGGAGCACTAACCTATTACATATACACACGTGAAGTGTCAAAATCCTCCAACACCTTTATCGGATTGTGCTATGTGTTTAACGGCATCCTGATCTCTGATTTTGGATACCTATTCGACATTTTTGAAGATGCCATTACCAATATTGTTGTACAAGGGGAGATTCTCGAATTTACCAACGATGGTGCCCTCTCCACCAAAGTCAATCAATTATACACGAATGCAGACGAATTGCAACGTGTTGCCGACTACCTTAACAGCAAACTATCCTCGTTAGGTAGATATGCAGAGAAACTACCTCCTGTAAACTTCTCCGTGGCCAGCAACGAATGGAAAAACTTCTCGTTTGACGAAATAGAAACCGTACAAACGGCCATAAAAGACAATCCAAATATCCGTGTCATCAAAGGAAATAATTATGACACAGATACCCTAAAAGGGTATGCTCATAAACTCAAAACACAAAATGACACCATCCAAACATTAACCGCGGAGAAAGAAAAACTAAAAAATGAGATTTCCGCCCTCGAACGCAAGAAAAAACAATTCACTATCGTCATTATACTTACGATAATTATTGCTTTCGGAGCTATTATTTTTATAGCTGTGCTTAATAGTCACAATCAGACTATCAAAAGGAAGAACCGCCAGATTGAGCAACTGGAGAGCCACAGAGACCACCTGCGGCAAGATTCTATTTTCCTCACTCGGAAAGTTGAATCTGTCAATGAATCTCTGAGAACCACCAGAACCAATTTGGAGGAACTGCGTGCCGAATATGCACTATTGGACTCCGCCAAGACGGAACTGGATTCCATCTTCGCAGAACAAACAGAGAGATATCTTGCTCTCATTGACCGGAATAATGAATTAGAGAATATGATTGATAACATGGGGGCATATTCTTACAATGGATATTCATCCGGTTATAGCAGTACCACATATACCGTGGGACCTTCCACCAGTTCTTCCATCGGAGGACATGACAAAGATTATGCCGAATGGTTATATGCCTCTTCTTCGCTGAGAATCAACTCTTTCTATGTGCACGCCGATAAAAGCGGATACATCACCATTGGCTTGTATAATGCCTCCGGCGGATTGGTCGCTACACATAGAGCGTATGTCTCTTCCGGACAATGGACGCAAGTGTCTCCGTCTAATTTTGAACTCGAAAGCGGCAGAAAATACTACTTGGCGCTTTACGATGCCAATGGCATTGCATTGAGTTACCACAGCTCGAATAGCAGCGAATATAGTAAGTACAAGAGGGGATCGTTGCAGATCATCGGATCGTGCTCCAAAAACAGCTCCAACTACGGCTCCGGATATTATCAATATTTCTACAATATCAATTATTCGCTAAAAAATTGACACCATGAATAAATACCTCAACTTCATTATAGGACTCGCTATATTAAGCTTGGTCTCGTGCAGCAATAAGCAGACACCACCTGCTTTATTTTCAGGAAGCGAGGACGAAGATGAAACAGAGCAGACTGTCACAGCTCCCGTCTCTCCAACTGCACCAGGAGCGCCACAAACAAGCGTAGGACCACAGAATAGCAATATCCCGCAAATTATTTATGATATCTGGTCATACGCGCCACAAACCGTTAATATACCTGCAGAGACAACGATGGAACAGGCTATTTGTAGCACCTATCCCAATTTAAGAAGATGCTACGGATACACCAATGTCGGAGGTGCAAAACTGATTGGAGAGATGTCTGCGGATAAAGCAGGACATAATTATTCATTTTTTTCCTACCCCATTACACTACAGGTCATGTCACTACCCCAATTACGTCTCGGATTCATCTCCAATCAAGATAATATCATGTGCCATGTTGTCAATCAAGAACTGGAGATTCAATCGGCAGATATCATCTATACCGGCAACGGGTTAGGCTTGGAGATGGATGTGCGCAATCGCACCGGCAGTGCGTATGCCGTCACGATAGAGCGAGGACAGATGGTAGAAGCGAAGGACAACCATGTGCAAAATGTAGTGGTGAATGCTGATGTCGAGGGACAATTAACTCCTAATGGTTCACGACATTTCTCTATCCCTGTCTATTGCGCCTCCCATTACCGCAGTTCTCCTACCGGAAGCAAGGCCAAAATGACACCATACGTAATGAATGCTTCTAGTACAACTTTCCAATCACAACAGCGCGTATGGGAGTTCATCGAATCAAATGACAATCCAAACAGTTTTGTTACATTCTATGTTTGGGGTAAGGGAACTGTTACCGCGGCTGGAAGACGTAGCCCGCTTGGACACGCATTTATAAAAATACCACAAGTGGGAATACTCGGATTTGGATCAATGCATGGAGGTTTGTTAGATGACGATGGTATTATTTTTGACCACACTTCTAATCTCCAATACGCGACAGATAGTTGCCGTATCAAACTCTCCCGGGAAGCGCAACAAGCCATGGTAAGGAAACTTCGCCAACTGCAAGCGGATGTGCCCAACTATAGCGCAGGGCATTACGACTGTACCTCATTTGTTATGGATCTTGCAGATGCCGCAGGTATACGCTACGGTTCTCGAATCACCATTCAAACACCGGTGGGATTCATGCAAGAGCTTAAAGCACATAACAATTACGCACAGTAATGAGAAAAAAGTTTCTTTTTGCCTTGACGGCGATGATGCTGATTGCTTGTGCCAACTCCACTCCGGCCAAGTCCAATCGGTTACAAAACTCTAATCTGACCGGTTGGAGCCAGTTGGAGATCCCCCGTCTTACCATTTCGCGCAGTCAGCAGATCATTGAGCACACCGGTTATACCGTCAGTTATAACCACGATTGGCGCATTCCCAATTGGGTAGCATACGAGTTGACGGATAGGGAAGTGGCAGGTGATCAACCGCGTGCGGATAAGTTCCTCCCTGACCCACTGGTATATGGCGACCCGGTAGTCACAAGCGACTACACTAAGTCTGGGTATGATCGTGGCCATATGGCACCGGCAGGGGATATGAAATGGTCCGAACAGGCAATGCGCGAATCGTTCTATATGACCAATATCTGCCCGCAGAACCGCAGCAATAATGCCGGTGACTGGAAAGATTTGGAAGAACTGGCGCGTGACCTCGCACAGCGCTATAAGAGCATCTATATCTGCTGCGGACCAATCGTTACTGATTCATCTCAAACGATAGGAACCAAGCGCAAAATAGTGATACCGCAGTCGTTTTACAAAGTCTTCCTCCGTCAGAAGCACGATGGTTCGTGGACATCAATTGGCTTTGTTATGCCTAACGCGCCCGGCAATCGTCCCCTCATGACATATATGCTTTCTGTAGACGAAGTGGAACAACTCACCGGCATCGATTTCTTCTATAACCTCCCCGACTCCGTAGAAAACATCATCGAAGCAGACTACACTATCTCCGACTGGATAGTGCGGTAAAAGGCCTCTTCAACGTAATTTTGGCTCGCCTTTAGGGGGTTATGATATTATCTTTGCACCGGAATTTGAAGATTGCTAAGCGCTCAAACGATTATTTTCTCAGAAAAATCTTGCGTATATCAAAAAAAAGCAGTACTTTTGCAGTCGCAAAAGTTTTGGAGCGTATATGAAAAATGCAGCGGATAAGAAACTGCAGGATGTGACGATTAAGAAATTGACTTACGGCAATCCGACCATGCGTGCGAAGTTTGCCGAGAATATTGATAAAAATGACTAAGAAGTACGATTTTTTGATTATCGGCGGAGGGGTAGCCGGTATGAGTTTTGCGCTGAAAGTGGCGCAAGCGGGTAAGTACAAGATTGCGTTGTGCTGCAAGACGACGTTGGAGGAGGCCAATACGGCCAAGGCGCAGGGCGGCATAGCGTCCGTCACCAATCTGCTGGTGGACGATTTTGAGAAGCATATCCATGATACGATGGTGGCGGGTGACTGGTTGAGTGATCCGGCAGCCGTAGAGCAAGTGGTTCGTAATGCGCCGAAAGGTATAGCGGACTTGGTTAAGTGGGGTGTTAACTTCGACAAGAAAGATGACGGTGCGTTCGATCTGCATCGCGAAGGCGGTCACTCGGAGTTCCGTATCTTGCACCATGCGGATGACACGGGCTTTGAGATTCAGCGCGGTCTGATGGCGGCTGTTCGGGCCAATCCGTCGATTGATGTGCTGGAGAACCATTTTGCGGTAGAGATCATCACGCAGCACCATCTGGGCGTTCGTGTGACGCGTCGTACGCCGGATATAGAGTGCTACGGCGCATATATACTGAACCCCAAGACGCAGAAGATTGACACTTATCTGAGTCGTATCACGCTGATGGCCACGGGCGGCACGGGAGCTGTGTATGCGACCACGACCAATCCGGAGATTGCGACCGGCGACGGTATCGCTATGGTCTATCGTGCGAAAGGGCAGGTGCGCGACATGGAGTTCGTTCAGTTCCACCCGACGAGCCTGTATAACCCGCAGGAGACGCATCCGGCTTATCTGATTACGGAAGCGATGCGCGGGTACGGTGGTATCTTGCGTTTGCCGAATGGCGAGGAGTTCATGCAGAAATACGACCCGCGTCTGAGTTTGGCTCCGCGTGATATCGTGGCGCGCGCTATTGATAACGAGATGAAGATTCACGCGATTGATCATGTGTGCCTGGATGTGACGCATAAGGATCCGGAGGAGACCAAGCATCATTTCCCCAATATCTACGCCAAATGTCTGAGTATAGGCATTGACATCACGAAAGAGTATATCCCCGTTGCGCCGTGTGCGCACTATATGTGCGGCGGTATCAAGGTGGACTTGGACGGACAGTCGTCGATACACCGTTTGTACGCGGTAGGCGAGTGTTCGTGCACGGGTCTGCATGGCGGTAACCGCTTGGCATCGAACAGTCTGATTGAGGCAGTGGTCTATGCCGATGCGGCTGCCAAGCATAGCTTGAGTGTGATTGATCACTACGATTTTAACACGAAGATACCGGCCTGGAACGATGAGGGCACGCTGAGTAACGAAGAGCGCGTGCTGATTGCGCAAGACGTGAAAGAAGTGGGACAGATCATGTCCACGTACGTGGGCATCGTTCGTTCGGACCTGCGTCTGCGTCGTGCTTGGGAACGTCTGGATCTGCTGTACGAAGAGACGGAAGACCTGTTCAAACGCGTGAAAGCGGATAAGGAGATTTGCGAGTTGCGCAATATGATCAATGTGGGTTATCTGATTACGCGCCAGGCGATGGAGCGTAAGGAGAGCCGTGGTCTGCATTACTCGATCGATTATCCGCGCACACAGAATGACCACCCGCAGGAGGTATGGTAGGGATTTCATTACATAGTATAATACCCGTGCGGGCGGAGGCGCGCGAAGGGGCGGAGCAGAACACCCAGATGCTGTTTGGGGAGTTGGCGGAGATAGTCGAGAGTCCAAAGTCGAAAGTCAAAAGCCGCTGGCGGTATGTGCGTTTGGAATCGGACGGCCAGGAAGGTTGGGTGGATGCGAAGATGTTAGCGCCGATGACGGATGAGGAGTATAGCGCTTATCAAACAGCCTATGCCCATTCGGCGATGGTGGCTTTCCCGATGGCGCTCGCGATGAGTGAGAACAACGGTCAGACGATTCCACTGACTGCCGGCACGCGGTTGGCTAATTACAAGGACGGCCAGTTCGAAGTGCTGGGTGTGCGTTTTCGTATTGACCCGAGTATGGTGATTACGTCACCGCTGGAGATGAACGAACAGAACCTGCTTCGCGCGGTGCGTTTCTTCTTGAATATCCCTTATCTGTGGGGCGGTAAGAATGCGTTCGGCATGGACTGCTCGGGCTTCACGCAAGTGGTGCTGAGTCTGTTCGGCAAGCAGTTGCTTCGTAATGCTTCGCAGCAAGCCACGCAAGGCAAGCCTGTGTCTTTGGCTGAGGCTAAGGCAGGTGATCTGGCTTTCTTTGATCACGTGGGTTTGAACGACGGCGCTGCAGCTCCTGAAAAAATAACACACGTGGGTATCGTTATTGATCCCACGCGCATTATTCATTGTTCCGGTCGCGTCAAAGTGGAGAAACTGGACGAGACGGGAATATATAATATAGAGCAAGGTGGCTATAGTCACCACCTTGCATCTATCGTTACCTTATAATTGACTTTTCCTTCTTCTGGCTTCTTCCAGTCTCTGGGCTTTTGTCATGCCCGGGAGGAGTTGATCCAGATCCGGAATAATCAATTCCATGCCGACCGGTAAGTTACTCGGGTCGGCTATTTTGTCTTTGTTAGCCTCGTAGATGAAGATCCAGAACTCCGGTTCTCCGTAGTGTCGTCTTGCTATCTGAGCGAGACGTGAACCCTGGCGTACTCTCTCGGTAGTACCACCTACATTCGCATTGGAAGCAGTGGTCTGGGTCGAGGTCGTTTGTGCCGGAGCAGCTTGAGCGGACGTTGTCGCTTGTACGCCGTTATCGAAGACCGGAACGATCTCCACGCGGCGGTCCTTGCTGAGTTGGTGCTGGCCGTTGTTGTAGCGGTACGGTTCATTGGCACCGAGGCTCTTGATGATCATCTGGTCGTCGTGAACGCCCAGCGCACGCAGTTTGTCGGCTACGGCTTGTGCACGACGGAGCGCCAGACGCTTGTTGTAATCGGCTTTACCGAGTTTGCAAGCGTGTCCGTTGATGTACACTTTCTGTTGCGGATGTCTAACGAGGATAGCAGCGATGCGATCCAGGATGTCCGCGGGCTCCAGTTTTGGAACGGACTTGTCGAGGTCGAACCAGATGACAGCGCCCTGGAGGTGCTCATCGAGTTGCTGAGCCGGTTGGGTCGTTTGTGTCTGAACCTGTACGGTCTGCACGATATAAACGGTGTCATGGATGCGGCACAGTTCTTGGCAGACGTCGATATCGTATTCGCGTGCGATTCGTCTAATCTCATCGAGTGCACGTTGACGCGGGTCGAGTTCGCCTTCGGTAACAACGGCTGTATCCTGTTGTTCCTCTTCGACTTGTTGTTGTCTGCGGAGTTCATCCTCCTCAGCACGTCTCAGTTTCTCGAGCTCTTCCTGCTCGCGTCTTGCTTTCTCGAGCGAGTCGCGTTCCGCTCTGCGGAGTCGGCGCATCTCTTTGTCGTACTCGCGTTTTGCTTTCTCCTTGCTTGCGTTGACGTGTACGGTGAACTTAAGACCGGCAGCCCAGGGGTGCAGCGATTCCACTTCGTTGGAGCGGAGCACGCCGTTGTAGGACGCGGTGTACGGCATCGGATACTCGCCGGCTTTGGTGCCGTCGTAGAAGCCGAGTTGCTGCATGCCGTGCGAACTCATGACATCGTTGAAGTAATAAGTACCGAAAGCGGAGATAGCGAGGTCCACGCGTTTGTGCACTTGAATGAGCATACCTAACTCGAGGTGTGCGGCATAGTTGAGCATGCGCAGGGACGGACCGCTGGCTTTGGGACCGATGCCGATAGCACCGTCACTTCCCGGTACGGTGATGTCTTCAATGACGGTCGGCACATCTTCCATCAACAGGTCGAAGTACTCGTAGTACACTTTGTTCTCGAAGTAACCGCCTGTAGGCATGGTGTAGGTGTTCTTGATTGGAATACCCAACTTAACGCCGGCTGTACCGATGAAACCTAACTTACCCGGACGAGCACGGAACTTAAGTGCTAACGGAATCTCCACCATGTAGATGTTCTGACTCTCACGTAAGTTATACGGAGTCGAAGTCATGGTGTACAGGCACCAAGGGTCGGTACCGTACTTATCGTAGGTCGTTTGTGTCCAGGGTTTGTCGAAGACAGTGCGGTTAGCGTACGATGCGAATTCTGCACCGGTACCGATACCCATCCACGGCAGGAAGTAATAGTTGATGCCGATGCCTGCGTTCCAAGCGGGGAACGAGACATGATTGGACGAAACGGCAGGTTGGAAATTCGAACCCAGTTGCTTGAACGCAAAACTGCTGACGCCGAGGCTACCGCCGAACTCGAAGTTCCATCCGGTAGCGATGTTCGGTTCTTCGTTACTCTTTTGCAGTACCGAATCAGGGTACTGGTTAACTGCTGATAGCGAGGTGGCTACTGCCAGAATAGCTGCTAAGATAATAGTCTTTTTCATAACCGGTCCTCCTATCATTTAACGATTAACTTATGAATATCCAGACCACCTTCTGCGTCGCGAATCTCGACGTAGTACATACCCGGAACACGCGGAGCGCTGACGGTAATCTTCTCTTCGATATTGTGAGCTTGCAGTACGCATTCTCCGGAGAAGGAGATGATACGAGCGTCGCCGGTGCACTCGATGGTGATGGTCTGTCCAGCGTTAGCCGGAACCGGATAAACGTAGCAGCGTTGCGGAGCAGCGGCAGCACCGTCAGCCGGCAGTGTGATATCACAGGTGCGGTAGGTCTTGTCCTTCGTATCCTTGAGCATGCAGTAGAACACACCGTTGAGGATAGCGCCGTTCTCGTGGTAGTACTGATCGGTCATACCCTCTTGCGGGATACCGTTCTTGTACCACTGGTAAGAAACAAACTCCAGTTTCTCGGTTGTCTCAGGCAGTGCGCCGTTCTCAGGGTTGTTGTCCACGAAGACCACGCGGTCGTACTTGCTGTACAAGTAACCACCCAGACTCGGGTAGAGACGCAGCTGACGGCTGGAGCTGAAGCAGGTGCTCTCACCGCTGTTAGCGGAGTAACCGATCTGAACCATGAGGTAGAGATCACCTGTTCCGAGGCTCGGCATGTTATCGAACTGAATCATACCCGGCGTAGTGATGGCACCGGTTGTGTCCGCTTTGCCCATGTAGGCCTTCAGGTCATCCGAGTAACGGATATAGAAGTAGTTGGACGGAATAGCGGGGTCATCGTTGTAGTAAACGGCCATGGTACCGGTTGTCTGGCACCAGCTGACATAATCCTCGTTGAAGGTGAAGTTCGGACGCTGAGCCACTACCACTTTGAAGGTGGTATCCTTGGCGCAACGGTTGGTCCAGGTGTCACTAACGGTCCATACGTCGCCGTCGTTGTAGAACTTGTGCTCCGAACCGTCAATCCAAGTCATGGAGTACGGCAGCTCGGATTCGCAGACGGTGAAGGTGACATAGTCACGTGTGTCTTGTCCGAAATACATCGAAGCAGCACCGGAGGAGCGTTGCCAATCGCAATTCGGGTTACGCACATCGCGGTGGAAGACGAGCGTCTTGCCGATCACGTCAATGAGGCGAACCTGGTACGAGAGGGTAGCGCTGTTGGCGCCGGAAATGATTCTTTCACCCGAGCCGTTATTGTAGGTCCAGCGGTACTGGAGGTTATCGTCTCCGGAAGCGGCTGTCACTTGACCCACGTTGACGGTGATCATAGTGGAGTTGGTCGCGTCAAACGCTGCGCAGTAGTCAGCCAATGCGCCATCCTGGATAGCACCCGGATTGAGTGCAGCCATGATATGAATCTTACGCTGGTAGCGGCTGACGGTCCACTTGGTCCAGTGAGTGTTGTCCCATGCCTTACGGATGAAGGTGTATGTCTTTCCCGCTTCGAGATTGAGCGAAGTGAGATTGAGCGACAGGTTCTGGTTCGTAGCACCGGAGATAGCGATTGTATCGGTTCCGTTCACCTTATACCACTGGTAGCTGTATCCCTTATCGGTGATACCACCGGTAGCGGCAGTCGCTTTGATGATGTATGCTTTGGCATCATCCACCGAGCAGAACGTGGTGTCGTTTGTCGGATTCACCTCTCCCGGATCGAGCGGAAGGAATGCATACACAACGTATTCTCCCAGCGTAGAGAGCAGGAAGTTCGGCGTGTAGCAAGCCTCGTCCATGGTACCGCGGGTGAAACGATAGACGCCCGGGTTGTAGATCTTGTAGTTAACGAGATTGAGAGCAGTAGGTGACGGATAAACGACGGTGTCGCCATTCATCATCCACCAGTACACGATCTCGCCGTTACCGCCATGCGAAACGGAGAAGCTGGTTGCGTTAGCCAGATAAGGCACGTTGTCGAGAATGACAGTATCGATGTCCGAGTTGATCTTACCCGGCACGAACTCTTCATATACAATGTACTCGATGCCGGTCGGGTTCTCCAACCAAGCGCTGACACAACCGTTATCCTTGACGTAGCTGCGGAGGATATAATGTCCAGGGCGCGACAAGTCAATCATATAGTTGTTGTACCACGTACTGTATGACGAGGTATTCGCATTATGCAGAAGCGTATCGAGGACAGTGGTGTCGTTGTTGCTGTCGATGATCATTCGCTCTACCTGGTAGGTGTAGTCACCGTCTCCGAGCCAACCGCGTGAAGCGACCGACATGTTGGAGTAGGTAGAGAGTTTGGCATTGTGGTTACCGTCGTAGCAGAAATGAAGCACTACGTCTGTTTGTCTGCTCTCGGGGTTGTAGGAGATGAATTCACCGGCGAGCAGGTCGTCAGTACGGCGCGGACGCATATACACGATATGCATTTCGTTGCGGAGCGTTTTGTCCACGAGTACGTCCGTCTCAGAGCAAGGACGTGTCACCTCTACATCACTTCCGCTGATAGCGATCCAGCGTTCAGCACTCTTGTCTTCGCATGTCCAAACGACGCCTCCGTCTGTGCTGACGGTGAAGTCGAGCGTGAGATCATTGGCGTGGTTCACCGGATCGATTGCGTTTGCTTCGATGAACATCGGCGCGGCTGAAAGGAGCGCAGCGTCGGTTGATTGGAATGCGCTGAGGACCGGATAGCGGTTGGTTCCGTTCGACCAAGCAGGATTGCCGGCATAGAGGGTGAACATGTTCACTGTCACATCCTCCGGCGTTTGCGGGTCGTTCGCGATACCGGATTGCTGATAATAGAGCTTGCGGTCGAAGCGGCAGTTGGTGTAGGTACCGAAGAGATCGATACCGACGAGAGCATAGCCGTTCTTGGCATAACCGGTGTTGAACACGCGTGTGAGGGTACCGCGGTTATTACGTCCCACAATACCACCGATGGTGTCATTGGCGTTGAGAATAAGACCGGCATTGTAAGCATCGGTGATGACACCGGTAGCAGTCAATTCGCCGACCAGACCACCGACTACATTACCTGCCACAGCGATCTCCGCCATGGACCAGCATTGATTGATGTGTCCTGCGCAGACACCGGCGATAGCACCGACGCGGCGTTTGTTCTTAGCCACCAGATTACCTCCGCTGATACCGAGGCTATCAATCGTAGCACCTTGTGCCACATGGCCGAACAAGCCGACACCGTCAGTAGCGTTGAACAGACGCAGACCCTTGATGAGGTGGCCTTTGCCTTTGAACGTACCCTTGAACGGTTTGGTAGCAGTTCCGATAGGTTTCCAAACTTGACCGTTGAGGTCTATGTTAGCCTGCAGTTCGATGGTGATACCGAGGAAGTCTTGATCCTGGTCCGCCAGCCAAGCTAACTCATCTGCCGATGTGATGGTATAGACAGTGGTTCCGACGACAGCCGTTTTGGTCGTGCCGTCCCACACATCATATACCTCGTTAGCCGCACGTAGCGCGAGCGAGTACACGCACGCGAACATTAGAAATAAAAAAGGAAGAAATCGATTCTTCATACAAAAGTGGGTTAAGTTATATATAGATTGTGTTTTGTGTTTGTTATATTTTTGTACCGCGAGCCGGGGTCGAACCGGCACGCCCATCACTGGGCAAAAGATTTTAAGTCTTTCTTGTCTACCTATTCCAACATCGCGGCGGTAAAAACTCAAATCGGGCTTTCGCCTCGTTTTTTCTCGCGCCCAAAATGGCGTTCGATCAAAAAGCGGCACAAAAGTACTACTTTTTTTTGATATATGCAAGAAAAATTTGTACATATCGATATTTTTTTGTACTTTTGCAGCAAAATAATGATAATTATGAACCGAAAAATATTAAAATTTGCATCATTTTGTCTTTTTGCGCTATTGATATGCGCGTCCTGTTCTCGTACGAGCCGAGTGGATGAATACCGGGCAGAGAAGCATGTGCGCGACTCCATCGGTTTGGTGGATCAGCAGCGCAGTTTGGCGTTTTATCAGTCGCAATTGGACTCGCTGTTGCCGGTCGCGGATTCGTTGATGACGCTGTTCAAGTATGAGAAGAACGAGCGTTATCAGGACCACGGTTATTATGTGGCGACCGGTCGGGATGGCTTGCGTGTGATGGTGAGAGACGACGGTAAAGAGCCGATTTTGATGTACCGCTACGGCAAGCGCGTAGAGGAGCATGACGATGCCGCAGTGGACCGCGCGGAGCATCTGGCGGTCGTGATGCGCGATATCAAAGAGTTGGAAAAACGCATTAGCCACACCTCGCTTGAGATACAAAAATATCAAAAAAGACTGCAAAAACAATAATTATTTGCGTATATCAAATTTTATTTGTAACTTTGCAGCGAAAATTAGATTCGGATACTATGAGCGAAACGAAATACGAGAGTAAAATCACTTCGGCGCCCTGTTCGGCGCAGCAGATCTACCGCGTGTTGAGTAATATGCAGAACCTGGAGCGCGTGAAGGATATGATTCCGAAGGACAAGATTCAGGAGATGGAGATTGAGCCGGATAGAGTGCGTCTCAAAGTGGACGGCTTGGCTCAGAAGATTACTATTGCTATCGTCGATCGGATAGAGAACGACACCATCAAATTCGGTGCAGAAGGGATACCGATGGACGCGCATTTCTGGATTCAGTTGAAGGAATTGAACCCGGTCGATACGCGCATCAAATTGACGGTGAAGGCGGATATTCCGTTTATGTTCAAAGTGATGATAGACAAGAAGTTACAAACGGGTTTGGATCAAGCGGCGGATATGCTGGCGCAGTTCCCATATGCCCAATGGAATTGATATGAAAAGACCACGAATACACAGAGAGGGAAGGAATCTGATCATCGGCACGGTGTTGCTGCTGTTCTTGATCAATGTACCGATGTACATGTATTTCCCGCATTGGATTTTTGCTATTTCCTTGTCACTTACCGCGTTGCTGCTGGTGTTTGTGACATATTTCTTCCGCAATCCGGTTCGTATATTAGAGATAGACGATCCGAATTTTATTATCGCTCCGGCGGATGGCCGCGTGGTGGTGATTGAACCGACGGAGGAGAATGAGTATTTCCACGAGAAGAAACTGCAGGTGTCGATATTCATGTCACCGTTCAACGTGCATGCCAATTGGTATCCGATTGAGGGTAATATATTGGTTAGTGAGCACCAGAAGGGTCGTCACAAAGGCGCATGGTTGCCTAAATCGAGTACGGAGAATGAGCGTTCGCTGGTAGTGATAGAGACGCCGTCGAAGGTGCAGATTGCGGTTCGTCAGGTAGCGGGCGCGATGGCGCGTCGAATAGTGACGTACGCCAAGCCGGGCCATTATGCACATCGGAATACGCATCTTGGCTTTATCAAATTGGGTTCGCGTGTAGATATGTATCTGCCGTTGGATACCGAGATGTACGTCAATGTAGGTGAACCCGTTCGCGGTAACGAGACGGTGATCGCGCGTTTGGCAGACAAAGAAGAGTGACAATAATTAACAAAAAACAATATTACCATGAACAAGTTCGAAGAATTATTTGCGCAGTACCCCTGCCCATTTACAGACGAGCAAGTAAAGGCTCAAGTAGAAGACATTCTCGCAAAGCATTTTGATGAGAACAATAATGTAGAGGTTTGGAAAGAGTGTCTGCATCAGATCGATTACACGACGCTGAGTGCAGACGATACCGTAGCACGCGTTGAGAAGATGGCTAACGCTGTGAATAACTTTGAGAAAGATTTCCCGGGTATTCCGAACGTAGCAGCAATCTGCGTTTATCCGGCCATGGCTGAGTACGTACGCAAGGCTCTGAAAGACCCGAAATTCAATATCGCTTGCGTGAGCGGTGTATTCCCCAGCTCGCAGAGTTTCTTGGAGGTAAAGGTTGCTGAGACCGCATTAGCACTCAAAGCAGGTGCAACGGAGATTGATATCGTACTGCCGGTAGGTAAGTTCCTTGAGGGACGTTATCAGGAGTGCTACGATGAGATCGTTGAGTTGAAGGCCGTTTGCGGTGCACATCACCTGAAGGTGATTCTCGAGACCGGTATGCTGAAGAGCGCAGAGAACATCTGGAAAGCATCGATTCTGTCGATGGCAGCAGGATGTGATTTCATCAAGACTTCAACAGGTAAGATTGCTGTGAATGCTACTCCGGAGGCTACGTTCATCATGTGCAATGCTATTAAGGCATGGCGCGAGAAAACGGGCGTTAAGATGGGTTACAAACCGGCAGGCGGCGTGAGCACAACGGCTGAGGCTGTGCAACATTTCACGCTGGTAAAAGAAGTGCTGGGTGAAGAGTGGCTCAATAACGAGTCGTTCCGTTTCGGCGCTTCGCGTCTGGCCAACAACCTACTCAGTTCGATTGTCGGCACAGAGACGAAGTATTTCTAATTAATCGCCGATCGTTTCCACTTTGGTAACGGTGAGCGTGCTATCGTTCTTCTGAGCAAAGTGGATGATATAACTGGTATAAGCCGATTTGACAGTTAATTGGTTATCCGATTGCAACGGTGCATCTTCAAAAACGAGGTGCGCCGTTGTTCCTTGTAAGTAGTCCTCTTTGGCTTCCTGTCCGTCGTTGAGCACGTAGATCGGGTCAAGCATAATTACGATACGCGGCAAGCGGATGTGCAGGAGCGAGTGCTTCTTGAACAGATTGCTGTTATCTTCCACGCTAATCTGTGTGTTGCGCAGCAGGGACTCTTTGATGGACGAAGCGGTCTCGTTCATGGATGCAAAATAATGCTGGCGTTGTTTGAGCGACGCACTGCCTGCCAATTCGGCTACCGATGCCGAATAAGTGGGGTTGTAATTGGTGTGCGTATCGGCATTGTACACATTGTCAATCCAGCATATGGTGTTGTCTGTCAGCGCGATAGCGCGAACTCGGGTGATATCGTTGAACGATTTGTCGCGGTAGTTGAGCTCAATC
The DNA here is from genome assembly GCA_017401985.1 of Paludibacteraceae bacterium. Taxonomy (GTDB): domain Bacteria; phylum Bacteroidota; class Bacteroidia; order Bacteroidales; family Paludibacteraceae; genus Colicola. The sequence goes on from JAFPNK010000001.1 coordinate 45,101, forward strand.
TCGCCCATCTCCTGTCGTTCGTTTCCGTTGATGCGGTTCAGCGTCGGAACGCGGACTACGTGGTACTCGGTTTTGTACATGTCTGTGAAGTGGAAACAGAGGAACACGCGTACGTTCTCCAACGTCTTGTCGCTGCGGTTGATAAGCGACACTTTGAGTTTGTAGTCGTCGTTACCCATTCCCATGATCTTGGACGAGCGTTTGAACGAAACGTCCATGTAAGAGTTCTCCGGCAGTAACTGCTTGAAGCTGCAGGATAAGTGTTCTTCGCAGTACTCCATGTCGGACAGCAAACAGTCGTAGGCGGCTTGATTGGAACGGCGGAAGAAATGGTTGTAAATTTCTTCGCGTGCGGAGAGCACGTCACCGGCCTGCTCGTACATCAAGGCTTTGGTGAAGTTCGGCGAGAACATACCGAATCCTTCCATCGTCGATTGGTAGAGGCTGAGCAGATATCCGCCTTCAGCAGTATTGTTAAGGTACGTACGTGCGCGGTAAGAGGAGAGCATATCCGTCAGATGCTCCGCCTGACGCGGATACTCCATCGCCGCTTGATCGCAATAGACAAACGCTTGTGCTTTGTTGCCTTCTTTGGCGCGGATGATACCTTTCATCAGCAGTGCGGGTGCCGATTGGTCAGGCCAGCGCTCCATGTAGCTGTCCAGTAGTTGGTCTGCTTGTCTGAGTCGTGCATCCGTCACTTGGTCGGTAACGGTAGTCAGTTCTTCGTTCGTCGGCAGTAGCGGCACGTCTGTGGCAGGTGCAGGGTTGCTCACCGATTGAATGATAGCCATGCATTGAATGAGTTGCATCTCGCGGTTATTGGGGTCACGTTGCAGTGCCTCTTGACAGGACTTGAGGGCGGCTTCGTATTCGCCACTATAAAGGTTCAAGTACGCACGGTCCTTCACCAGACACAACTGATTCCACTCCTGCATATACTTGTCGTATATCGGCATGTAATCTTCCAGATAATCAACGTATTGCGTCCGCACTTTATGAATGCGTTTCTGCAGATCGCCTTTCAGCTTCTGCTCTTTCTCATAGGCATCGAACACGCGTTCTCCGGTCTTGGCTATGGCTGTGAATCCGGCCGTTCCTGGCAGCAATGATTCCGGAGAAATGGCAAAGCGGAACAGACCGCGTAGCGTACCTGCTTTGAGCGCTTGCTCATACTCTTGAGTGGCCATCTGGCTGAAGTCCGAACTAAGGTCGCGACCCAACGTGGACCACAGATTGAGGTTCTCGTACTCCTGGTCTAACAAGTACATCTCCTGCAGTACCGGCAATAACCGAACACGCTGATCGACTACCTCTTGCGGCACTTTGCTGTAATCCTGACGCGCCATATACTCCAGGAAGGTCTGAAAATCTTCCGAACGAGCCTGCGCCAACTCCATTCCGTTCAGAATACGAACGGTCTCTTCGATATCATAATCATTCCCTTGCGCACCGTGCAGGGCTTTGTACGAAGGTTCGAAGGCTTCAATTGGAACATAATCTTTGTTTCTGTTGTCGCAACCAACAAGCAGCAGAAGGGCTGCTAAGAATGCCAAATAACGTGTTTTCATAAGCAAGTAATTATCAATTTGGCTGCAAAGATACACAAAAATTCGCAAATACACAAATAAATGTACATTTTTTTTGAAAAATGCGCAGATACTTGCACATGTCAATTTTTTTTACTACCTTTGCAGCCGCAAAGGTTTGTAAACAAAGAAACGAAGATATGAATAAGATTATCAGTAAACACTTTTTCTCCGAGAATGTAGCGGAAATGGTGGTAGAAGCACCGTTGATTGCGCGTAGTCGTAGAGCGGGTCATTTTGTGATTATTCGTGTAGATGCGCAGTCGGAGCGTGTGCCGTTGACTATTGCCGGAGCGGATGTGGAGCGTGGTACGATCACGTTGGTGATTCAGCAGATTGGTGTATCGACACATAAGTTGTTGGCGCTGAATCCCGGCGACTGTTTGCACGATATAGTAGGTCCGTTGGGTCGCGCTACGCGTATTGAGAACTACGGTACGGTAGTGTGCGCATGCGGAGGAGTGGGTGCAGCACCGATGTTGCCGATTGCTGAGGCGTTGAAGAAAGCCGGTAACCGTGTGATTACAGTGCTCGCTGCGCGTAACAAGGATCTGATTATTCTGCAGGATGAACTGGCCAAGTGGTCGGATGAGGTGATCCTGATGACGGATGACGGTTCGGTAGGACAGAAAGGTGTGGTGACGGTTGGCGTGGAGCAGGTGATTAACCGCGAGAAAGTGGATAAATGTATCACCATCGGTCCGGCTATCATGATGAAATTCGTGGCGCTGACAACCGCTAAGTATAATATCCCTACCGAGGCGAGCCTGAATACGATCATGGTTGACGGAACGGGTATGTGCGGAGCATGCCGCGTCACCGTAGATGGCAAGACGAAGTTCGTTTGCGTTGATGGACCTGAGTTTGATGCGCACGGAGTGGATTGGAACGAGATGCTCAGCCGCATGAAGAGCTATAAGGCAGAAGAGGCTGAGGCGATGGAGGCCTATAAAGGTGAAAGGTTAAAGGTGAAAGGTGAAGGGGACGAGATCACGAGATCACGTGATCAGGAGATCACGATTTCTTCCGTGGAGCCCTTCACGGGAACAGCTAAAGACCGCGTGGCTATACCGAGAGTACAGATGCCGGAGTTGCGTCCGGAAGTGCGCGTGAAGAGTCTGCATGAGGAGGTGAATCAAGGTCTGACGTTCGAGCAGGCAGTTACGGAGGCCCATCGGTGTCTGAATTGCAAGAACCCGACGTGTGTACAAGGATGTCCGGTGAATATCAATATTCCGGGATTCATTAAGCAGCTGGAAACGGGCGACGTGTTGGGTGCGGCTGCTGTCATCAAAGAGAGTTCATCTCTGCCCGCAGTGTGCGGACGTGTCTGCCCGCAGGAGAAACAATGCGAGGCTAATTGTATTCACTTGAAGATGAAACACCCGGCTGTGGCAATTGGTTATCTGGAGCGTTTCTGCGCAGATTACGCGAACCGGATAGCATCCGGAAGCGAACAGCCATGCGGCAAACCGTCAGGTCCCAAAATCGCCGTAGTGGGTTCGGGTCCTGCAGGTCTGACTTTTGCCGGCGATGCAGCCAAATACGGGTACGAAGTGCATGTGTTCGAAGCGCTGCACGAGATAGGCGGTGTGTTGAAGTACGGTATCCCGGAATTCCGTTTGCCTAATCGCATTGTGGACATCGAGATAGACGGTCTTCGCGCACTTGGCGTGCAGTTCCATCCGGATACGATCATCGGTAAGACGATTGGTGTGAAAGAATTGGAAGAGCAGGGCTTCAAGGGTATCTTCGTTGGCTCAGGAGCCGGTCTGCCGCGTTTCATGAATATCCCGGGTGAGAACCTGAACGGCGTGCTCAGTTGCAATGAGTACCTGACGCGTGTGAACTTGATGGACGCATCGAATCCGAATACTGACACCCCGTTGTTGAGCGGTAAGAATGTAGCAGTAATCGGCGGTGGTAATACCGCTATGGATGCTGTACGTACAGCTAAACGTCTGGGCGCGGAGCACGCTATGATTATCTATCGTCGTAGTGAGGAAGAGATGCCTGCACGTGTAGAAGAAGTGCATCATGCGAAAGCGGAAGGAATTGAATTCATGACGCTGCATAATCCGATTGAGTACCATGCGGATGAGAACGGTCGTGTGAAAGAGGCGGTGCTGCAAGTGATGGAATTGGGTGAGCCCGATGAGTCCGGTCGTCGCAGTCCGGTGCCGGTAGAAGGCAAGACGGTGACTGTTCCGGTGGATCTGGTGATTGTGGCAGTAGGCGTAAGTCCGAATCCGCTTATTCCGTCTTCAGTAGAAGGCTTGGAAATCAGCAAGAAAGGAACGATTGTCGTAAACGAATCGATGCAGTCGTCTATCCCGACTATTTTTGCAGGCGGCGATATAACACGTGGCGGTGCAACGGTTATTCTGGCAATGAGCGACGGCCGAAAAGCCGCTGCGGCAATGCATGAGTATTTAACGGCGAACGGTTAACGGTGAACGGTTTTCTCTGCTTTATATTATTGAATATCAGCCTGCTGACAGGACATCCGATTACGGGACAGGCGAATATGTCGGTGCTGGTTCAGAACATGACCACGGGGGAGGTGATTGACAGTTACCGTCCGGATCATGTGGTGCCACCGGCCAGCGTGCAGAAACTGCTGACTACCGGTGCCGCGCTGGAGATGTTAGGTCCTGATTTTCGCTTTCCGACGGTGCTGGAGTACACCGGCACGATTGAGAATGGAGTGCTGAAGGGCGATTTGTATATCCGCGGTAACTGTGATCCGTCGCTGGGATGGAAAGGAAAGACGGCTTTTTTGACTCGTTGGGTGAAGGCTGTCCAAGATGCGGGAATCAAGCGCATAGAAGGAGCTGTGATTGCCGATATGACGATGCTGGACGGGGATGCTCAGAATCCGGGCTGGCTCTGCGAGGACGCAGGAAACTATTATGCGCCGGGTATCTTCGCAATCAATTATTACGGCAATACGATGAATATCACGCTCAAGAGTGGTGAACCCGGCAGTGTAGCGACGGTGCTGGGTACGGATCCGCAAGTGGAGGATGTGGTGTTCATCAATCATGTTCGTTGCGGTAAGATCACGCACGACGGCGCGTACGTAAGTGGTCTTCCGTATAGCAGGGAACGCTATTTGACGGGCGCTGTGCCGTCTAATTTAGGTACTTTCGGAGTGAAAGGCGATTTGCCTAATCCCGGATTGCTTTTGGCGCGGCATTTCACCAAACGGCTTCGTGAGGCAGGTATCAAGGTGAATAGAGATGCAAGTTATATAGCTGATTATAACCCGCTTACACCGCCTCGTCAGGAATTGTACGTACATTATTCGGAACCGCTGTCAGAGTTGCTAAAAGAGACTAATATTCACAGCAATAACTTATTCGCGGAGGCTATTTTCCGTTATCTCGGAACGCGGTACAGCTTGCCGGGTTCGATTAATAACAGTCAGGATCTGATCCGTGATTACTGGCGTCGCCGTGGTGTGAGTGTGCAAAACGCTATTATAAAGGACGGTTGTGGCTTAGCGCCGCAAGATGCTGTTAGCGCAAAGGCGTTTGTGCAGTTGTTAACCGTGATGGCGGCCAGTCCTAATAAGGATGTGTGGATGGCTTCGTTGCCTGTGAGTGGCCAGACGGGAACCATCAAATCGCTGTGCGCCAAGACGGCACTGGAGGGACGCATACATGCCAAAAGCGGTACGATTGCAGGAACGAAGAATTTTGCGGGATACATAGAGATGCCGAATGGCGACACGTGGGTGTTTGCTATTTTGATTAACTCTGCACCCGGCAAAGCGCGTAATATACAAGCCGTTATCCAGCAGTATTTATTGGATGTATATACCTCGCACCAATAGTACGAATACGCTCCTGAAGGAGTTGTTAGCGAAAGGCGACCGGAGAGTCTTCGGAGACGGACACCAGGGGGAGTTCTTCTATATTCGTGCAGGGTTTCAGACGGCAGGCCGCGGGCAGACAGGCAACGGATGGGAGAGTGAAGAAGGAAAGAACCTGTTATGTTCCATTCTCTTACCGACGCGAGAGAACCTGTTTGAGTTGAATGTGGTGACGGCGGTAGCGGTTCAGCGGATGTTAGGCGATGGTTTTACCATCAAATGGCCTAATGACATCTACTGGCACGACAAGAAGATAGCCGGCATTTTGATTGAGAACGCGCTTATTGGGAACGAAATTCGCTACTCCATCGCCGGCATAGGACTGAATGTGAACCAGACTGCGTGGAAAAGCGATGCGCCGAATCCTGTTTCTTTGAAACAGATAACGGGACAGACGTACGACATTGAGGTGCTGATGCAACGACTCTATGCGGAAATACAAAAAGCGCTGCAAGAAGAGTTGTGGGATTATTACAAAGCGCACTTGTACCGCAGAGAAGGGTACTGGCCGTTTGTGGAGCGCGAAGTGAATACCGCCCCGACGATGAACGCATCCTCGCATGCACCGGAGCAGTTTTTGGCTCGTGTGGCGGATGTGTTGCCAACAGGAGAGATAGTACTGCAAGATCAGCAGGGAGAATATAGAAAATATCATTTTAAACAAATACGATACGTTATATGAGTAAGAGTATCATTATCACCGGCGGAGCCGGATTCATCGGAAGTCATGTGGTACGTTTGTTCGTGAACAAATACCCGGATTACCGCATTATCAATGTAGATAAACTGACTTATGCCGGCAACCTGGCTAACCTCAAAGACATAGAGGATAAGCCGAATTATCGGTTTGTACGCGCAGATATTTGCGATTTTGACACCATCTTTGCGTTGATGAAAGAAGAGAAGGTGACGGGTGTTATTCATCTGGCAGCGGAGAGTCATGTGGATCGTTCCATCAAAGATCCGTTCACTTTTGCCCGTACGAATGTGATGGGTACGTTGTCCATGCTGCAAGCGGCTAAGTTGTACTGGGAGAGTTTGCCGGAGAAATATGAGGGTAAGCGATTCTATCATATTTCCACAGATGAGGTGTACGGTGCGTTGCAGTTAACGCATCCGGAAGGTATCCAACCGCCGTTCACAACCGCGGCTTCTTCGGCGGAGCACCATTTGGCTTACGGCGAGGACTTCTTCTATGAGACGACGAAGTATAATCCGCATTCTCCTTATTCGGCTTCGAAAGCATCATCCGATCATTTTGTACGTGCGTTCCATGATACGTATGGCATGCCGACTATTGTGACCAACTGCTCCAATAACTACGGTCCGTATCAGTTCCCGGAGAAACTTATTCCGCTCTTTATCAACAATATACGTCATCGCAAACCGCTGCCTGTGTATGGTAAGGGTGAGAATGTGCGTGACTGGTTATATGTAGTGGATCATGCGCGTGCGATTGATCTCATTTTCCACCAAGGCACGATTGCAGAGACCTATAATATCGGTGGTTTCAACGAGTGGAAGAACATTGATATTATCAAAACGGTCATTAAGACAGTGGACCGTTTGTTAGGCCGTCCGGAAGGGGCTGACTTGGATCTGATTACGTACGTGACGGATCGCGCAGGACACGACATGCGTTACGCCATTGACAGCACGAAGTTGCAACGCGAATTGGGTTGGGAGCCGAGTTTGCAGTTCGAAGAAGGTATTGAGAAAACCGTTCGCTGGTATCTGGACAATCAGGAGTGGTTGGATAATATCACTTCGGGCGAGTACGAGAAGTACTACGAAGAAATGTATAAAGGACGCTGATTGGCGTCCTTTATAGTTGTGATTTGTAGTTGTGATTTACGCGTTGCGATACGCCTTAGGCGTCACGCCTACGTGCGATTTGAAGAAGCGGTTGAAGAACGCTACATTGTCAAATCCTAACCCGATAGCAATCTCTTTGATCTGCAAGTTGGTGATTTTCAGTTGACTCTTGGCATCGGTAATGATGGCCTCGATGATGATATCACCGGCGGTGCGTTCACCTACCGATTTGATGGTAGAACACAGGTGCGGCAAAGTCAGACGCATCGCTTCCGCGTATTGGCTGACGTGATGCCACTCATGATAATGCTTGAGCACCAATTGGCAGTACTCTTGATAGATCTCCGTTTTGCGGTCCTGCGGTTTGATGAGGTACTCGTCTTGCTCATGCGCATACTTGGCATAACTAACCTGCAGCAGGTTGAAGATATGCATCATTTTCTCGCTGTCGAGCATGGTAGGAGTGGCGTTGAGCGCGGCTACGATGGTATCATACATCTTGCAGATCACTTCTGCATGGTTCTCGCTGATACTCAGTTTGGGTGAGTGCAGTTGCAGCGCAGACAGAGACATTTTGTTGTTCACTGTATGCTTCTCCAGAAATTTACTGCCGAATACCACCCAATATACCAGTGCGTCCTCTGAGAACTCCCGAATGAGCAGGAAACTGCCGGGCTCCAATAACAGCACATCGTTCGCCTTGAAGGTGTAATCAGTCACATTGATGGTTGCGTGGGCTGTTCCGCGAACCAGTAACGCATATACACCGCATTTGATCTTACACGGATACCGACCGTACTCGTTCATCAGTTTTCCGCTCGCGTCTCCGATCATATAATCGCCGTATGGGCAATCCAATATAGGAATATTATTTCCGTTCATCTTAATAAATGTATCAAAATTCGCTGCAAAGGTACAACTTTTTTTCGATATATGCAAATAATCGTATATTTTTTTGATAAAAGAGTGCAAAAAAAAGAAGAACCATTGTGTGGTTCTTCCGTTACCCTAATGCGTATCACGCAGGATTTATTCTCTAACTCTTAAGCGAGTTTGTTCACGAAGCGAGCTAATTTCGATTTGAGGTTAGCTGCTTTGTTGTTGTGAATAATATTGCGTTTAGCCAGTTTGTCGAGCATCGAGCTTACCTTAGGCAGAGCTGCAGCAGCTGCTGCTTTGTCGGTAGTCTTGCGCAAATCGCGCACAGCGTTACGTGCGGTTTTAGCGTAGTAGTGGTTGTGTGCTTTGCGTGCTGCCGTTTGGCGAATACGCTTAAAAGATGATTTGTGGTTTGCCATCTTGTTTGTTGTTTTTGTTGTCCGACTCGCGGACGGTTTACTTACTGTCCCGTTATGGCCTTGAGAGGATCAGCCGAGGGACGTGACTTTAGGGAAGGTCATTTTTTCGCTTTCGCGAAGTAGTGCCAAGGGGAATCGAACCCCTATTGCAAGAATGAAAATCTTGAGTACTAACCGTTATACGATGGCACCTTTTATTTAAAAGCGGGTGCAAAGGTACTGCTTTTTTTTGATATGACCAAATATTTTGGCATTTTTTTGCAAAAAAAAGTAAAAAACACTTGTGTATATCATTTATTTTTTGTAATTTTGCAGCCGATTACGTGTGCGCGCGTACACTGCGTGCTTGTGTGTGCACGATAATGTATATAGGTATAGAAGATTAAATATACACAAATACAATGGAAGAACAAGAAAAGTATGATGGTTCGAGTATTCAAGTGCTCGAGGGATTAGAGGCGGTGCGTAAGCGTCCTGCGATGTATATCGGCGATATATCGCTCAAGGGTTTGCATCACCTGGTTTATGAGGTTGTAGATAACTCGATTGATGAGGCGCTTGCCGGTTTCTGCGACGAGATTGCTGTGCACATCAATGAGGACAATTCTATTACCGTTCAGGATAACGGTCGTGGTATTCCGGTGGATATGCACCCGAAGGAGCATAAGTCTGCCCTGGAGGTCGTTATGACGGTATTGCACGCCGGAGGTAAGTTCAATAAAGATTCCTATAAGGTGTCCGGTGGTCTCCACGGTGTGGGTGTGAGCTGTGTGAATGCGCTCTCGACCAAGATGCACGTGGAGGTGTACCGTAATGGCCAAATCCATTCGCAGGACTATGCAAAGGGTAAACCGCTCGCGCCGGTGCATGTGATCAGCGAAGAGGAGGCAACCGGTAACTGGGAGCTTCGTAAGACCGGTACGTTCGTGCAGTTCTGGCCGGACGATACGATCTTCACTGAGACTGTGTATAATTGGGAGATTCTGGCTAACCGTATGCGCGAATTGGCGTTCCTTAATGCCGGTATCAAGATCGTGCTCAAGGATAAGCGTGTGAAAGATGCTGAGGGTAACTGCAAGAAAGAGACGTTCTACTCGGAGAAGGGTCTGAGTGAGTTCGTTCGTTATATCGATGGTACCCGTACGCCGCTGATCAGCGAGGTGATTCACCTCAATACTGACAAGTACGGCACGCCGGTAGAAGTAGCAATGATCTACAACACCGATTTCAACGAGAACGTGCACTCGTACGTCAATAACATCAACACCATCGAAGGTGGTACGCACGTAGCCGGTTTTCGTGCTGCCCTCACACGCGTCATGAAGAAATACGCCGAGGAGAGCAAGATGCTGGAGAAAGCGAAACTCAAAGATAAAGACGGTAACTCGACGATTGACCCGAACGATTTCCGTGAAGGTCTGACGGCTGTTATCTCTGTCAAGGTGGCAGAGCCGCAGTTCGAGGGTCAGACGAAGACCAAACTGGGTAACTCGGAGGTAGCCGGTATGGTGTCCAGCGCTGTAGCTGAGGCGCTGCAGAACTATCTGGAGGAGCATCCGGATGATGCAAAGAAGATTGTTGAGAAAGTGATCTTGGCCGCTCAGGCACGTATTGCTGCTCGCAACGCTCGTCAAAGCGTGTTGCGCAAGAGCCCGCTTAGTGGTGGCGGTCTGCCGGGTAAACTGGCTGACTGTGTATCGAAAGATGCGGCTGAGTGCGAGCTCTTCCTCGTGGAGGGAGATTCTGCAGGTGGTACCGCTAAGACCGGTCGTGATCGTATTCACCAGGCTATTCTGCCGCTGCGCGGTAAGATCCTGAACGTGGAGAAGGCGATGGAGCATAAGGTGTTCGAGTCCGAAGAGGTACGTAACATCTTCACTGCGCTGGGTATCACGTTCGGTACCGAAGAGGATCCGAAGGCGCTGAACCTGAGTAAGATTCGTTATCACAAAGTGATCATCATGGCCGATGCCGATGTGGACGGTGCGCATATTGCTACTCTGATTATGACTTTGTTCTTCCGTCATATGAAAGAGGTCATTGAGCAGGGCCACTTGTATATCGCTTGTGCGCCGTTGTATAAGTGCTCGAAAGGAAACTATAGCGAGTACTGCTGGAACGATCAGCAACGAATGGCGTTCATCCAGAACTACGGAGGCGGTGACGAGAAAGCTATCAAGACGCAGCGTTACAAAGGTTTGGGTGAGATGAGCGATGAGCAGCTCTGGGAGACGACCATGGATCCTGCACGCCGTGTGCTCAAGCAAGTAACGATTGAGAATGCTGCTGAGGCTGATCGTATCATCGCGATGCTGATGGGTGACGATGTGGCTCCGCGTCGTGAGTTCATTGAAGAGAACGCTACATACGCTAATATTGACGCTTAATGAAGATTGCGGTTTATTGCAGTGCTAAGGACACCATTCCGGAGGAGTATCTGGAGTTGGGCGACCGGTTGGGCCGTTGGATAGGCGAGCACGGACACGTGTTAGTCTATGGCGGTGCAACGGGAGGTCTGATGTCACGAACCAGCGAGGCGGCGAAAGCGGCAGGGGCAACCGTTATCGGAGTGATTCCTCCGCGAATCATAGCTGCCGGTCGTCTGGCTACGCACTGCGATGAGTTGATAGAAGTGGCAAATATGTCGGAACGCAAGCAGACGATGCGGGATCAAGCCGATGTGATCGTGTGTCTGCCGGGCAGTTACGGCACGCTGGATGAGATGATGGATGCAACCTCTGCGGCTATCGTAGGCGAGCACCATAAACCGACGTACGTAATCAACTATAAGGGTTTTTATGAACCACTCAAACAGCAGATGGCGCTGATGGAGCGTTTGCGTTTCATTCCCGAACAGCAGAGTTACAAGCCGATCTTCGTAGATACACTCGAAGAACTGTACAAACAAATAGAAAATTATAAATCATAAACAAGCAATAGTATGAATTTATTCACAGCCAGATTAACCGGCAAGATGGTTTCTACCGACACGTTCGAGAAAAACATTGTTGCAATGCAAGAGCGTGTTAAACGTTGGCGCCGGATTGAACAATCGCCTGAGTTGGCGGAGTATAATGAGTTGAAAAAACTCATTGAGAGTTATGACTTCCAGGAGCGCAAGAACGAGTTGAAAAACCGTAAGTACAAAGACACGGACGAAGGTCGCAAGATGCTGTCGTACGAGAAATTGTCCACTACGATGCGCATGCGCGGTTTCCGCTATGCACAGAACAACGACACGTTCCAGGCATTCCTCAAGTTTCGTGACTCGGAGGATTTCCAAAACCTGCAAAGCGCCAAAATGAAGTATCAAGCGAGCGAGTTGCGCATGTACAACATGATCTACCGTTCGGCGTTCTACAAAAACTATCAGAAAGTGCTGAACTCTCCGGAGTACAAGCAGTTGACGGAGTTGGAGAAGGAGATCAACACCGAGGATTTCCAGAAACGTCATGCATTGTGGGCAGACGCCAAGCGTTGGAATCACTCGGACTTGTATCAGAAAGAGCAACGCTATGAGCAGTTGGCTAAATCAGATGATATCAAGTTCTATTTCTCGCAGCGCGAGCAGCAGATCGACTGGGCTGAGTTGTTCCGTCCGGCCTTTGAGGATGACATGAGCTCGAACAAGAACTGGAAAGCCGGCTACGGCAATGCCAATCCGGCAGCCAAAGACGGTTATTCGCATACCAACGAGCAACAGGCATATAACAACGGTAAGAACACCTTCTTTGTGGAGGGCCGTATGGACATTGAAACGCGTGCCGAGAGCAAGAAAGCGGTGGCGTGGGATAGCAAGAAAGGTTTCGTTGAGCACGTGTTTGATTATACGTCCGATGTGATGAACACACGCGAGGCGTTTGCACAGGAGAGTGGTCTGTTTATGGCTAAAGTGCGTACGCAAGGTGTCGGTCATCATTTCTTCGGTCTGTCCACCGGCAAACCGAAAAAACCGATGGTAGCGCTGTACCATTTTAATGGTGATCACCATCAGTTGGGTTATATCGACGGTGACAATACGAAGATGGCAGATCTGTCGGGTGTGCTGCGCTCCATGTACCATGTTTATTCGTTCCGCTGGACCAAGTATGAGCTCATTTGGTACGTGAACAACATGGAAGTGTTGCGTCTGCCGAACCGTTTGCCGAAAGAGGCGATGTTCTTTCTTGCCCAGTCGTTCCTTCCCAAGGCAGAGAAGGGCGGCGAAGGTAAACTGAAAGTACAATGGATCCGCGTCTTCAAGAGCGTTGAATGATTGATAAAACAGTAAATCTCTAATCGCAATTCATTATGTTCCTTATTGCCGGTCCTTGTGCCATAGAGAGTCGAGATGTCGTGATGACAACAGCCGATACGCTAAACAGTCTCTGTTACGAACTAGGCATTACGCTCTATTTCAAGTCCTCGTTCGACAAGGCGAATCGTACTTCGGCTTCGCCTCGCGGAGTGGGCATGGAGGAAGGTCTGTGTATATTACAGGAAGTGAAGCAGCAGTTTGGTCTGCCTATCTTGACCGATGTGCATGAGAGTCATCAGTGTGCGCCGGTAGCTGAAGTGGCGGACGTGCTACAGATACCTGCTTTCCTCAGTCGCCAAACGGACCTGCTGCAAGCTGCGGCTGTCACTGGACGTATCGTGAATATAAAGAAAGGACAGTTCATGGCGCCGTGGGACATGAGTGGTGCGATAGACAAGATAGAACAGGTGGCTCCTCATGCCGCTCGGGACGGACGTGTCTGGCTCACAGAACGCGGCAACTCGTTTGGCTATGGACGACTGGTGGTCGATATGACGTCTCTGGTAGAGATGCGTCGGTTCGGTTGCCCGGTGATCTTCGATGCCACCCATTCGGTGCAACAACCTTCTTCACAAACAGGCATAACAGGAGGAAACAGAGAGATGGTGCCTTATCTGATGCGTGCCGCGCTGGCTGTCGGCATAGATGGATTGTTCATGGAAACACATCCTAACCCGGATAGCGCCATCTCAGATGCTGCAAACCAAGTACGCCTGTCGGACATGAAGACCGTGCTGCAACAAGCCATAGAAATAGATTCGCTAATCACCAAACATTAATTGCTAATCGTAAATCGTATGGAACCAACCATTACCGTTTATTGCAAGAACACCCATTCTTATCATGAGGTGCCACGTGGAATATCGCTTATTGAGTTGAAGGATCTGTTGAATATCCAACTCACTTATCCGATTATTGCCGCACACGTCAATTACAAGGTGGAGAATTTGGATTTCCGGCTCTATAAACCCAAAGATATAGAGTTCCTCGATGCCAGCTCGCCTTCCGGAATGCGTGCGTACGTGCGTACTTTGGGAATGGTACTTGCATGTGCAGTCAACGAGTTGTATCCACGAATGGACCTGCGTGTAGAGCACCCGATCAGCAAGGGGTACTATTGCACTCTTCAGTGGCATATAGATAAGGATAATGATGAACTGAAAGAATCGGAACCGCCTATTGTGTCTGAAGAGATGGTTGCTGCCATTAAGCAACGTATGCAACTCATTATTCGCGAGGATAGACCGATATACGAAGAAGAGAAGCAGACCAAAGAGGTGATTAAGATGTTCGCTGCGCGGTATAATAACGAGACTTCTATTTTCGAAACGCTCGGTAATCCGTACTGCCGCTATTTCCGAATGGGTGATTTCATTGATTACTACTCTAATGTGTTGTTACCCAGTTCCGGATACATCAAACTGTTTGATATAGTGCCGTTTAAGGACGGAATGCTGGTCCGTATTCCAAACCGCAGTAATCCGCTTATTCTGGAGGATTCGATTCAGCAGGAGAAGATGTTCTCTATTTTCCAGGAGTATAACCGTTGGAATAAGTTGCTGCATATCAATAATGTAAGCGATTTCAACATCGCATGCAAGGACAAAAAATCGTTTGAGATGATCAAACTGGCAGAGGCGCTGCATGAGAAGAAGATTGCTCAGACAGCCGATGCCATTGCTGAGAAGCGTCCTAAGATCGTGTTCATCAGCGGTCCTTCGTCTTCTGGTAAAACCACGTTCTCCAAACGTTTGCAGATACAGTTGCTGGTGGATGGTATCAAACCGGAAGTGCTGTCAATGGACGATTATTTCGTGAATCGTGTGGACACCCCGCGTGATGAGAACGGAGAATGGGATTTTGAGAATGTGAACGCAGTGGACTTACCTTTCTTCCGTCAGCAGATGCATGATCTGTTGGACGGCAAAGAAGTTGATCTGCCGACTTATGATTTCACGATCGGTGAGCGTGTGTTCAAAGGACGTAAGTTGAAGTTGCAGAAAGATTCCGTGCTGGTTATTGAAGGTTTGCATGCGCTCAATCCTTGTATTCTGCCCGATGTAGACAAGAGTTTGACATTCAAAATCTTCGTTTCTGCCCTGACGACTATCAATATTGATAACCATAACTGGATTCCTACCACGGATATTCGTCTGTTGCGTCGTATAGTGCGCGATTATAAGTACCGCGGATTCTCGGCCAAGGAGACGATCGCCCGTTGTCCGTCGGTTAGTCGCGGAGAGCAGAAATGGGTGTATCCGTTCCAGGAAGAGGCAGATGTGATGTTCAACTCCGCACTGATATTCGAGTTCGCGGTGCTCAAACGTCACGCCGAACCGATTTTGGCAGAGGTGCCTAAGTTCTGTGAGGAATATACGGAAGCGCACCGCTTGCTCAAGTTCCTGCAGTATTTCGTGCCGATTCCAGAGAAAGAGATTCCGCCTACCTCGTTCTTGCGTGAGTTCGTCGGTGGTTCGTCCTTCCATTATTAATGGCATGGTTGTTGTGGTTGAATAGTTACTATTTAGTATTTAGAGAGATGAGAAAAATTCTTATTATAGCTTTAGTAGCGATGGCCTCTGTTCGGATGTGTGCAGAAGATACTATTGTTAGTCCGCTGCGTCCGAATCTGGTGGATTCGATGCCGGGCGTGGAGTTGATACAAGATTCGACGGTTGGTGTTCTGCTTCAGGCGGCTATGCGCGGCTCCATGGAACTGGTGGAGATCGACGGTTATCGTGTGCAGATTTATTCTTCCAACCAGCAGCAGACAGCGAAGGCGGAAGCCTTGGATTTGGAGGATAAGCTGAGAGATAAACTCAATCAAACTATCTACGTGCAGTATCTGCCGCCGTTCTGGAAAGTGCGTTTGGGTGATTTCCGTACCTACACGGAAGCCAAAGAGTATAAAAAAGAGTTCGTGCAGATGTATCCTGAGATGCAAGGGGATACGTATATTGTGCGCGATAAAATACAAGTGTTGCAATGAATCTACAGGATTTTCACTCCAATCCGGAGGTGTCCGCTGCCATTGCTGCTTCGGTAGAGACAGCTTTGCGTCAGATAGGCGAAGACCCGCAGCGCGAAGGATTAGTTAAAACGCCTCACCGTGTAGGCGAAGCGTTGCAGTTCCTGTGCAAGGGGTATAAAGAAGACCCTGAGGCCATCTTGCGTTCCGCTCTTTTTGAAGAGGACTATCGGCAGATGGTGGTAGTCAAGGATATTGATTTCTATTCGCTTTGTGAGCACCATATGTTACCGTTCTTCGGCAAAGTGCATGTGGCTTATATCCCGAACGGTCGTATCACCGGACTCAGTAAGATTGCTCGCGTGGTCGATGTGTACGCGCGTCGGTTGCAGGTGCAAGAACGTCTGACGACGCAGATCAAGGATTGTATCCAGAATACGCTTGACCCGCTGGGTGTGATGGTGGTGATTGAGGCCGAGCACCTGTGCATGCAGATGCGAGGAGTGCAGAAACAACACGCCATGACAGTCACTTCTGACTTCACGGGCGTGTTCAATCAAGCCAAGACTCGAGAAGAGTTCATGAAACTGATTAAGAATTAAAAAGAAGCAGGTCTTACGGCCTGCTTCTTTTTTTTATCGTACTACCATGATCTTCACAACGGTGTGTTTGCCTCCCGGTTCGTTACATAGCGCGGTATAAACACCCGGGGTGGCATATCGTCCGTCCGGCAGTTTGCCATCCCAAACGGCGGTGCCTCCGTGACTGCGTGTCTTGCAAACGAGGTTACCTCCGCTGTCGATGATGTTCACTACTGTGTTCTCCATCAGTCCGGTGATGGAGATGGCGCCGCTGTAACCCGGTCTTACAGGATTCGGATAAGCGTACGCACTGCTCATGTCTTCCTGTGCCTCACTCGCATCGCTGCGATAGGAGGCTATACCGCGGTCGGTTCCCACGAAGACCTCTCCGGTCTTCGGCATGATAGCGATGGACTGCACACTATTGGAGGGAAGCAGACTGTTCGTTTCCGTGAAATGCGCCACGGTGATGGTGTCATCTTCAATCAGGTACAGACCGGAATTGGCGGTTCCGATCCACATACGGTTGCCTCCGTCCACGGCCAGACAGTTGATCTGCTCATCGCCTAACAGGTAGTCGCCTAAACCTGTGCCGTCGTTGCGAGGAATGATGATACGTTTGCAGGTGTTGGAGGTGAAGAAATCAGTGTTCTTATCGAAAAGCAATATACCTTTGTCCGTGCCAATCCAGATACGGTTCGTCTGATCTTGCGCGAAACAGCGGAATTGTGCCGGTGTCAGTACGTTGCCGTTCTGATCCGTGAACGAACTGCGAACCATACAACGGTCGTCGCCGCTTAGCGTCGGTGTTCCGCCGTCGTCTAACAGTATTAATCGCGGTTCACCACGTTGCGCCATCATCCATTTGTATTGGCTGTTACGTTGGTCAACCCATATGCCTGTCGGGGTTTCAAAAGTCAACTCATTCCCTCCGCTACGCAAAGGAATACTGAACCATTGCCCCAAGGTGTTCATCACGTGCAGAGGCTGGCCAATGGTCGTGGCATTCATCACCCATAAGTTCCCTTGCTCATCCATCATCGCGCCATCCGTACGCGTGAAATAATAGTCACTCGACTCGGCTGTCACTTTGCGCAACGTACTGTTGCTGCTGTCATAATGCTTATACGCTTTATAGTCCTTGAATTCAAACACCCCCGTGCCGTAGGTAGCCACGAAGAAGTGTCCTGCATCCTTCGGATCAACGGCGTAACTGACAATATCGCGTATGTCGTGGTTCGTGTAAAACCATGTGTCTTGCCATGGAATACCTCGCCAACCTTGTCCGTCGTAGATGCTCATGCCGATCTGACGCCCGAACTGCTCTGCCCATCTGCCACCCGGAGAAACATAGATCTGATCATGCGCTACATCCAGATGATAACCGAAATTACTCATCGGACCCTCCGGACGGAAGAACTGATCTCCGTCTGTGCCTAATCGAACCAGTCCTTTGCCTTCTTCTGCCAACCAGTATTCGCCGTTCGAACAAACCGCATCGGTAGCTACGTACGTGGCGCAGATACCTTTCCATTGATCGTCATCGGTTAACTGAAGCACTCCTGTGCCGCTTTGATAAGCCAGAAGTTGTCCTCCGTTCGCATGAATCCAAGCGATTTGTTCCGGACGAACCAATTGCCAATTCATACCTTCACGCCGATAAAGCGAATCGTGTGCCAGCACGTAGATCTTATCTTTATACGTCACTACTTGACTCGCTTGTTCAAACGGCAGTGCCTCCGATTGCCAGTACGAGTAATCGACTAAGTTGTCTTTCAAAGCCGCTTTGTACATCCGGTCGTACGAGAAGGCGTAAAGTGTATCCTTCGCTTCCGCAATAAACTGCACATTCAATGCTGCAGCATCCGAACCGATATAATACGTGTCGCTCACTTCGCCTTTGCGCGGCTGGATGGCGATGATACCGAACGGCATCGCCAGATACACTTGTTTCGAACCGGTACAAATGTGATTGACAGTCACATCTATCGAACCCGCTTTCATGGATATATCCGGCATCTGTGTTACGTCCCCGTCATCGTCTATCAAATCAATCTGGCCGTTCTCGTAAGCGATAATCAGTTTGCCGGATCCCGCATCGTACGCGATATGCGCGACGGATGTACCGTTCAGACCGGTCGCTTTGTTCCAATAAACGATGGCCTCGTCTGCCCGATCGACACTGAACAACGAACCGTTCGCGCACGCGAATATATGATTCGGAGTCGCTACTATCTCTTCCGGATTGGAGTACGAGAAATGCAGTTTCCAGCGTAACATGCTTCCTTCCTCTAACTCACCAATGGTCTCATCCTCTGACTCGTTCAATCCTTCCCCCCATCCATTCGGGTCGTATTCCACTAAACCTTCCGAAGTGCCGATGAACACATGGCCCTCGTTATTGCAGGTCAGCGATAGGACACCGTTCCCTGACATAGCGGAGTTGTCGGTAGTGTAATGCGCCACGATCTCCGTTGCTGCTTCATTCAGCACATACACCCCTAAATCTTCTGTCCCGATCCAAAT
This sequence comes from Paludibacteraceae bacterium, assembly GCA_017401985.1. Classification (GTDB taxonomy): domain Bacteria; phylum Bacteroidota; class Bacteroidia; order Bacteroidales; family Paludibacteraceae; genus Colicola. The sequence continues at coordinate 64,052 of JAFPNK010000001.1, forward strand.
CTGTCCATCCGAAGCCTGACAAAGGGCTCTCGCTCGCAGCGAAGTGATCGGATTCTCATCGTTGTTATCCCTTACGTCCGGTTGGATGATTGCATCGGAAACGAAGAAATCGGTGTTCGCGTCTATGTAGGCTGCGCCGAGATCCGTAGCCAACCATATTCGTCCCAGGCGGTCTTGCATCGCAGCATAAATATGGTTTGGCTTGAATGTGCGACCTTGCTGGTTCGTCCATTCCTTCCGCATGGCCGTGCGGTCGTCCGTTGCATCAAGAGGCGTGCCTTTGTCGTCCAGCAAAATAACACGAGCCTCCTTGTAGGCCGCGATAAGCCATTTGTACTGTTCATGCCGTTTGTCAATCAGTATATCTTGAGGAATTTGAATGACGGCGTTGGTGCCTTCTTCCTTCACCTGCACACCCGTATATGTCTCGCCGCTCTTGATGATAATCGGGTACGCCACTTGGCCGGCATTCATGAACCAAAGTCTTCCTGCACTGTCGAAATGGGCACCCGTTAGGCGGGTATAATGAGCGGGATTGTTCGTAACAGCCGAACCGATGACGCCATTGGCGGAGGTGTGACTGACACATTGATCGCCTCGGAACTCGTACAAGCCTGTTCCGTAACTCGTTACGTAATAATGATTGGCATCCTGCGGATCAACGGCTACGTTCATGAAATCCAACGGACTGTTATTCGACACTTTCTGAATCGAATCCACAGAGATATTATGCCAGGTGTTGTTGACATAGCGCATTACGTTGCCGGGTGTGTAGTCTTGTGCAGTCCAGCGTCCTCCGGAGAGCATGAACAGCTGATTACCTACTGCGGAGACATAATACGGTTTATTGGTCAGCGGACCTTGAGGCTTATACGTCAAACGCGCTGTCTGCGTGAAACGCACAATACCTTCTGTATAGCCGGCATACCAGTGACTGGTGGCGTCTTGATAGTGAATACCTTTCTCTTCGTCCGGTTTGACACGACCCGCTTTCTCGCGTTTCCAAACCGTGTAGTCCACTAAATTAGCTTGCATCGATGCACAGAAGAGACTGTCGTCCGTGAAGGCATAAATACTGTCATTCTTAATCAGCACATCCTTCACTTCTGTCTCTTGTCCACCCGGACGCAACCAGTAACTGTCCACCAGTTTGTTCTCACGCAAGTCCATCGTCTGCACGCCGTAAGCCGTGGCCAGATAAGCCGTTCGACCTTTGATGGTGAAGTTATAAATAGTCTTGCGTTGCGTCATGTCCTTGTTATATAACTCGCTGATGTACTTCACGCCATTAGCAGACATAATATCCATTTTGCCGGTGCTATAACCGATCAGCAACTGTTTGCCGGTTGCGTCATAGTGGATACAAGTGATGCCGGTGGAGTGCAGACCTGATTGGTTGTTATATACTTTAATCAGCTCGCTTTGTTTGTCCACACTGTAGAGGCTGCCGTCCGAGACAGCAAACACTTTATCTGACGCCATGGCAATCTGCGTCACGTTATTGTACGCAAAGTGTGTGGTCCACCGTGCTGCATGCAGCGGCAGCAGGGCCGATAGGACGGCAATAAGGAGGATGTATCGAGTTCTTTTCATCTTATATAATCTTCACTAATTCGTGTAGCGCGCGAGCGCGGTGGCTGATATTGTTTTTCAGTTCTGCCGGCAGTTCACCGAAGGTCTTGTCGTATCCTTCGGGGATAAAGAGCGGGTCGTATCCGAATCCGCCTTGTCCGTATTCTTCCGTGGCGATGCGTCCGCGAACGATACCGCTTACTTGAATGGTCTTTCCGTCCTTAATCAACGTAATAACGGTTCGGAATTGTGCTTTTCTGTTATCCTTGTCCGCTAACTCAGCTAAAGCTTTTTTGCGATTGGCGGCAGGCTCACCTGCCCATCTGGCAGTATAAACTCCCGGCTTACCTCCTAATGCCTCTATCTCCAATCCCGTGTCATCCGCAAATACACCATCAATCATCATTCCATCATTGATAAAAGCGGCAACTGCTTGCGCTTTTAACTTACTATTCTCCTCCAGCGTAGTGCCGGTCTCGTCTATCTCCTGCTCAAAACCGATCTCGTGCAGGCTGAGTACCTGTACGCCGGATGGCATGATAGCACGCACTTCGTCTAACTTATGTGCATTATTGGACGCAAAGACTAATCTCATAGCTTTATTTTTTGTGAAAAAATAAAATCGTCTGCAAAAGTACGAAAAATAAATGACATACACAAAAAAAAACGACATAATCTTGCGATTACATCATTTTTTGTGTGCGCAGGATGAGACTCGAACTCACACGATCTTGCGACCACTACCCCCTCAAAGTAGCGTGTATACCAATTTCACCACCTGCGCGTCGCGCCAGCGACGGCTCAATACGATTCGCGAATAAATCGCTCATATGAATTTTCGCCGTGCTTTCGCTCTTCAGTCGGACTATCGTTTCACTAGCAGTCCTCCTGATTTTTTCAAAGACCGATTAAAACGCTAGCAAAGCGATGTTTTAATCGGAGAGCGTAGGGCATTACGGAGCGTAATCGAGCAGCTGTGCTGCGAGTCACGCAAGTAATAGCCTAAGCGAGTGCCCAGAACAGGACTCGAACCTGCACACCTCGCGGCATGCGCACCTGAAACGCACGCGTCTACCAATTCCGCCATCTGGGCAAAAAAAAAGAGCGGAAAACGAGACTGGAACTCGCGACCCCGACCTTGGCAAGGTCGTGCTCTACCAACTGAGCTATTGCCGCAATGGTGAAGAGAATGAGACTCGAACTCACACGACATACCTGTCACTACCCCCTCAAAGTAGCGCGTCTACCAATTCCGCCATCTCTCCAGAGAAGTGCCCAGAACAGGACTCGAACCTGCACACCTCGCGGCACACGC